>JAYUFR010000313.1:0-2847 GCA_043738625.1 Sterolibacteriaceae bacterium | reverse complement strand
CGATGAACACCAGCGCGACCACCGAGGCAGTGGCAAATAGCAGTTTGGTGATCAGCTTCCTGGCCTTGTCGTCGGCGGTGGCACCGTAGTTGCGGGTTTCGGCGACGTCGACATTGGCCGGGATGACCGTGTTCTTCAGCATCTCAACACGGCGCATCACGGCGTCAGACACGTCGATGGCATTCTCGCCGGGCTTTTTGGTGACGGCGATGGTGACGGCGGGATATTCGGCGCTGTCCTTGCCCACTGTGCCATACCAGGCATAGTGGCTCGGCGGCGGCGCACCATCACGCACGTCCGCGACATCACGCAGGAAGACCGGCTTGCCTGCACGCACGCCGACCACCAGATCGGCCAGGTCTTCTCCGTTCTCGAAGAACGGTCCGGATTCAATCGCCACGGCGCGATTGCCCGACAACAGGTCGCCCACCGGCATGCCGGCGTTGGCTGATTGCAGCGCGGCGCGCAGGTCGGTGACCGTGACCCCGCTTCCCGCCATGCGGGCCGGATCGATCTCGATCATGATGGCGCGGCCGGGACCGCCGATGGTGCGCACTTCGCGGGTGCCTGGGACGCGTTTCAAATCTGTTTCGATGCTGTGCGCCACCCGCTCGAGGTCAAATGCGCCGGCGGCCTTGCTGAACAGCGTCAGCCCGACGATAGGCACATCGTCGATGCCCTTCGGCTTGACCAACGGATCGAGCACGCCGAGTCCCTTCGGTAGCCAGTCAGCGTTAGCGCTGACCGCGTCATGCAGTCGCACCAGTGCCTCGGTGCGCGGCACGCCGACCTTGAATTGCACGGTGATGATTGCCATACCCGGGCGCGACACCGACATCACATGTTCGGTACCGGAGATCTGCGAAAGTACCTGTTCGGCCGGCGTAGCCACCATCTGTTCCACGTCACGGACCGATGCGCCGGGAAACGGCACCAACACATTAGCCATGGTCACATTGATTTGCGGCTCTTCTTCACGCGGCGTGACGAACACGGCAAACGCGCCCAGCAACAGCGCGGTCAGGGCGAGCAGCGGTGTGATCTGCGCCCTCAGGAAAGCGGCTGCGATGCGACCGGATACGCCTGGCGGCGTTTTCATGGCGGTCAGCGTATCCGCGCGGCGGCTTGCGGGTCGGTGGCGACGCGCTCACCGGCGGCAATCCCGCTAAGCACTTCTGTCGAATCGTCGGCGCTCCGGCCCACTCGGACCTGGCGCAGTACCGGCTTGCCGGCGGCGTCCAGCACGTAGGCACCAGTCATTTCGGCGCGATGGAAAATCGCTTTCGCCGGCACCATCACCCGCCCTTCGGCCACTCCCTGCGCCGGCAACCACGCGCGGGCAAACATGCCGGGGGCCACGCTGGCAGTTCCTGTCGGCAAGTCGAGGCGAAGCTGCAGCGTGTGGGTATTCGGGTCGATCGTGGGCAGCACCGTAACTTGGGTCGGGATGATCCATTTCGGCGAACCTGTGGTACCCGGCAATTCGACCCGGATGCCTTGCTGCACCGGCGGCGAAGTGGTAATCGTTTGTGGAATCGCCGCCGTGATCCGCAGGAACGCGGGGTCGTAGAGCGTCAGAATCGGGCGACCGGGCATGGCCATATCACCCAATACGACCGGGACATCGGCGACGATGCCATTGTAGGGGGCGCGCAGGATGAAGAAATCCGACTGCGACCGCGCCGCGCCGGCCTGGGCGATCTGTGCCGCCACTTGCGAGGCGGCAGCCTTGTAAACGGCTTCCGCCTGATCCAGCGCGGCCTGGCTGATGAAGCGCTTCTCGAATAGTTGTTTCTGGCGCGCGAAATCTTTGGATGCGACCTCCAGCGTGGCCCGCGCCGCTTGGACTTGCGCCTGGCTGGCGGTGGCCGATTGATTTGCCGCGCGGGCATCAATGCGCGCCAGCACCTGACCTGCCTTGACCGTATCACCCGGCTTGACGCGCAATTCGACGATACCACCGGCCACTTGTGCGGCCAGCACAGTCTGCCGCACCGCCTCCACCACGCCATCGTAGCCGCTGAAGTCGGCTTTGGTCACCGCCCGCGCTGCCACACTGGAGAGCGCGGTTGGTGTTTCCCTGGCAACAGGTTGAGCTTGCGCCTGAGCCAGTGCGGCAGCCAACGCAAGGACGATCATAGAATTGTTCAGCATGGCGTTTCCTTTGAAAACCTTAAACAATGTCGCGGCTGAGCCTTTTGATCCATGACAAGACATTTTAATTATATTTTTATATATTGTATTGATATATACTCTGTTTTTCAATATATTATTTGCGATTGTGTCTGTTTGGAGTCCCCGTCATGACTTTTACCACCGCCGAAATCGATCTGGAAACGATGCGCGCATCGGCCTCCCATACCTGCAGCATGTTGAAAACGCTGGCGAATCCTGATCGCCTGCTGTTGCTTTGCCAGATCTCTCAGGGCGAGCGCTGTGTGGGCGATCTTGAGGAGGCACTGGACATCCACCAGCCCACCCTGTCTCAACAACTGGGTGTGTTGCGCGATGAAGGACTGGTCACCACGCGGCGCGACGGAAAGCGTATTTACTACTCCGTCGCGAGCAAAGAAGCGATGGCCGTGATGCAGGTGCTTTACGAGCAGTTCTGTGGTGCCAAACCAAAACGCGCCAAGCCGAGCCGCGTCAAGCAACGCTAAACGCATTTCAATCCGAAGGCGATGACGATGAAAGCCACCGTCCTGCCTATCCGCTACCGGTCATGAAAACCCGCGAGATGTGGCGGTTACCCGACGCGATTATCTTTATTGTTGCGATGCTGGGTGGTAACTTTGCTTACCGCCTGTTTCGGAAATAGCCATGTCCTACCTCGACGATCCTCGCGTA
>JAYUFR010000312.1:0-8733 GCA_043738625.1 Sterolibacteriaceae bacterium | reverse complement strand
CCGAGCCCGGCGGTGGGCAGCCCGGAAAGAATGGTGACCGGATGAACCATGCTTTCATAAAGGATGCCGAGCACGACATAGATCACGAATATGGCAATGATCAGCAGCATGCCCATGCCTGCCAGCGAGGCCTGGAAGGCCTGTGCCGAGCCCTGGAAGCTGCCGCTGAGGGTGGACGGCGCCTTCAAATCGGCCTGCAGCTTTTGTATTTTTTCGATGGCGGTTGACAGCGAGACACCGGGCGCCAGATTGAACGAGATGGTCACCGAAGGTACCTGGCCCTGATGCGTCACGGTGAGTGGCGAGACGCCGTTGCCGAGTTGGGTGACGGCGCTGAGCGGCACCAGCGTTCCCTGCGACGAGCGGATGTAGAGCATGCCCAGCGCCGCCTGGTCGGCCTGGTATTCGGGCGCGGCTTCGAGAATCACCCAGTACGCGTTGGTGGGGGTGTAGATGGTCGACACCTGGCGCGAACCGTAGGCGGTGTACAGCGCGTCCTCGATCTGCTGCGCGGTGACGCCGAGCGCCGACGCCTTGTTGCGATCGATTTCCACCGACAGTTTTGGATTGGAAATTTGCAGGTCGCTGGTGACGTCCTGCAAGCCGGGAATCGCGCGCAGTTTTTCCTCCAGCAGCGGCCCCCATTTGAACAACTCTTTGGTATCGGCATCCTGCAACGTGTATTGGTAGAGGCTCTTGGTGAAGCGGCCACCAATGCGGATTACCGGAATGTTCTGCAAGAACACCTTCATGCCGGGAACGCCGCCCAGCTTGGGCCGCAGCCCCTGGATCACCTGGTCCGGAGAAAGTCGCTGGCCGGGCGGCTTGAGGATCACGATGATCCGCCCCAGGTTGAGCGTCGAGCTGGAACCGCCGGCGCCGACGAACGACATCACCGACGCCACGTTGGGGTCGGCGCGAATGATGCGGGCGATCTGCTGCTGTTTGTCGACCATTGCATCGTAGGAAATGTCCTGCGCCGCTTCGGCGAAGGCGATCATTTGCCCGGTGTCGTCACTGGGCAGAAAACCCTTCGGCACCAGCGCGAACAAAGCGGCGGTGGCGGCGACCACGGCGGCGAAGACAAGCAGCGTGAGACGCGGACGACCCAGCACCCAGAGCAGGGTCCGGTCATAGCCCTGCTTCCACGCGGCGAAGAAATTCTCGCTCAGCTTGTAGAGCCGGCCATGCGCGGCGTGATGGTCCGCCGTCTTGAGCATGCGTGCGCTCAACAAGGGCGTCAGGGTCAGCGAGACGAAGCCGGACACCAGCACCGCAGCCATGATGGTGATGGCGAATTCATGCATCAGGCGACCAACGATGCCGCCCATGAACAGGATGGGAATGAACACCGCGACCAGCGAGATGGTCATCGAAATCACCGTGAAGCCGATCTCCTGCGAACCTTCCAACGCCGCCTGCAGCGGCGCCTTGCCCATCTCCAGATGGCGCGAAATATTTTCCAGCACCACGATGGCGTCGTCCACCACGAAGCCGACGCACAGCGTCAGCGCCATCAGTGACAGGTTGTCGAGGTTGAAGCCGGCCAGGTACATGACCGAGAAGGTGCCGATGATGGACATCGGCAGCGCCAGGCTTGGTATCAATGTGGACACGCCGTTGCGCAGAAACAGGAAGATCACCAGCACCACCAGTGCCAGCGACAGCAGCAGGGTGAACTTGACGTCGGCGAGTGAACTGCGAATCGTCAGCGAGCGGTCGAACACCACTTCCATCTTGATGCCGGGCGGTATCTGCGCGCGAAACACCGGCAACAGTTGCTTGATGGCGTCAACCACTTCAACGGTATTGACGCCAGGTTGGCGCATGATGGCCAGCATCACCGCCGGTTCGCCATTGAACCAGGCGCCGGCCTTGTTGTTCTGCACACTGTCGAAGACGTGTCCCACTTCGCCGAGCCGCACCGGCGCGCCGTTGCGATAGGCCACGATTATCGCGCGATAAGCGGCGGCATCGAGCAATTGCCCGGTGGCTTCGACGGTCAGCGCCTTGTTCGCCCCGTACAGGGTGCCGGTCGGGGTGTTGACGTTCTGGCTGGCGATGGCCTGTTGCACTTCGTCGATGCCGATGCCGCGACTGGCCAGCGCGCTGGGGTTGACCTGCACCCGCACTGCATATTTGCGCGAGCCGTAGACCAGCACCTGGGCGACGCCGTTGATGGTGGAGATGCGTTGCGCCATCAGGGTTTGGGCGTATTCGTCCACATCCGACGGCTTCAGCGTGTCGGAGGTCAGGCCGAGATAGAAGATCGGCGAGTCGGCCGGATTGACCTTGGTGTAGGACGGCGGCGTGGTCATTTCCGGCGGCAATTGCCTGAGCGCGGCCGCGATGGCCGATTGCACATCCTGCGCCGCAGCGTCGATGTTGCGGCTCAGCGAAAATTGCAGGGTGATCTGGGTGGTGCCCTGGGCGCTGGTCGAGGTCATCGAATCCAGTGCGGCGATGGTGGAAAACTGTTTCTCCAATGGCGTGGCGACTGCCGATGCCATGGTCTCGGCGCTGGCGCCGGGCAGGGTCGCGCTGACCGAAATGGTGGGGAAGTCGACATTGGGCAGATCGGAAACCGGCAGTTGCCGATAAGCGATGATCCCGAACACGAGAATGGAGAGCATCACCAGGCCGGTCATTACCGGGCGGCGGATAAACGGCGCGGAAATGTTCACCTGCCCTGGTCCACCTGTTTGTCGGCCTGCTTGATTTCGACGGCGCTTCCGGGCGCCAGGCGCGACTGGCCGTCAATCACGACTTTTTCACCGCCGCTGAGCCCCTTGCTGATCACCGTCTCGCGACCTGCGCTGCGCTCTACCGCAACTTCGCGCAACGCGGCCTTGTTGGCGGCATCCACCACGAACACATAGTTGCCCTTGGGGCCGATCTGCACCGCATCCGCAGGCACGACGACGACACCCTTCTGCTGGCCGAGACTCAGCAACGTGTGTACGAACTGGCCCGGCCACAAGGCTGCATCCTTGTTGGCGACTGAGGCGCGCAGGCGGATGGTGCCGGTGGCGACATCGACACTGTTGTCGACAAAACTCAGTTCACCCCGAGTGCGAATTTCACCACCATCGTTACTGCTGGCGATGATGTCCACCGCGCTTTTGCCGGTTTTCATTACCGCATGAATCTGCGCCAGATAGCGTTCGGGTAGCGCGAAGCTGACAAAGATCGGGCTGATCTGGTTGATCGTCGCCAGCGCCACCGTGTCGTTGGCTTTAACCATGTTGCCTTGCTGCACCAGGATGCGTCCGGCGCGACCGCTGATGGGCGCGCGCAGTGTGGCGTATTCGACTTGCAGCCGGGCGCTTTCGAGCGCCGCCGTGTCGGCATCTACATCGGCCCGTGCACTGCCCAGGTTGGCCTTGATCTGGTTATAGGCGTCGCGGGAAATGAAGTTTTTTTGCAGCAGATCCTGGTAGCGGGTGTCCTGATCCTTTGCATGCGCATAATGCGCGTTGTCACTGGCGAGCTTGGCTTGCGCCTGTTTCATCTGTGCCACGAGCGGCCGCGCATCCAGTTCAAAAAGTATCTGACCCTGGGCGACGTTCGCTCCGTCCCGAAAACCGAGCTTGACGATCTGGCCGTCAATGCGTGATTTGACCGCAACACTGGTGATCGCCTCGACATTGCCGATGCCCTCGACACCGATTGGCATGTTTTTTCTGGCAACTTCGGCGACGACGACCGGAACTGCAGCCGCTGGGCTTTTTGCGCCGGCGGGGGAGGATTCACCGCTGCAACCCGGCAAAGAGCCGGCAATCAGGACCGCCACGCAGGTGGCGACAATTATTTTTGATTGCCCTTGAATGTCGTGTAAGACCATTTTTTGAAAAGACTTTCATTTGTCGTGCACGGCATGAATACGTTTAATCTCTGCCTGCCCAACATGTTAACGCAGCCGGCCCATGCCAGTCTGACGAATGTAGCCAACCCTTCGGTTAAACTACGCTTCCTCCGACATTCCCCTCCCTCTGTTGTGGAAATAATCGCGCAATTCATCGACATCGTCCTGCATCTGGACATCCATCTGGCGGCGTTGGTTCACCAATATGGGCTGTGGGTTTATGCCATTCTGTTTGCCATCATTTTTTCCGAGACGGGCTTTGTCGTGCTGCCGTTTCTGCCCGGCGATTCCCTGTTGTTTGTGGCCGGGGCGCTGGCCGCGGTGGGCGGCATGGATATTGGCCTGCTGATGGCTGTGCTGACGGTGGCGGCGGTGCTTGGCAACACTGCCAATTACGCGATTGGACGCTACCTTGGCCCCAGGGTTTTTCAGTGGCCGGACTCGCGCTGGTTCAATCGCAGTGCCCTGGAGAGGACCCACGCCTTTTATGAGCACCACGGTGGCAAGACCATCGTGCTGTCGCGCTTCCTGCCCCTGTTTCGTACCTTTGCGCCGTTTGTCGCCGGCATCGGGGCGATGAATGCGGTGCGGTTTACCGGCTTCAATCTGGCCGGAGCCGTGCTTTGGGTCGGCTCGCTTTCACTGGCGGGATACTGGCTGGGTAACCTGCCGCTGGTAAAGAACAACCTCTCGATGATGATCGTCGGCATTGTTGTTGTCTCCCTGCTGCCGGCGATGATCGGCTGGTGGCGGCACCGGCAGGCGCAGGAGACTTGATCCATGCGTCATGGTCGCCAATGATTTTCCGACCCTGCGTCATCATGCTGATGCTGATGTTGCCGGCGGCGTGTGCTACCCACGGTAGCTCCCCGAAGAGCAAACCCTCTTCGTTTGAAGCGAATCAACTGGGCAAGAACGATATCGACCGGGTTTGCGAAGTGCATCGACAGGAAGTGTTTGCGGGCCTCAGGCTGGTTGCGGAAAAAATGTATCGGCGCAATCCGCGGGAATGGAAAAAGAGCAACGCGACAGGCCCGGAAACGGCTTTGGCGCGGCTGTTCGACCCGGCCGCGGGCTGGCGCTTCGCTGAACTTGATGGACACTATGGCGTCGAAGCGATTCAACTGGCGTTTCGCGTCGATTACCAGGGTGATCGCGTCTTCGCCCTGGTGGCGGGGCTGGGCGGGATGATCCATGCCGCCTTCGATGGCAAGAGCGCGTTCTACATGACGGACGAACTGGATCCGCAAAAACTTTACAACGCCGCCCGCAATGTGGAAATTGCACTGTGGAAATTGTCCAATGATCGTGGCACCGATGGCAGCCTTTTGTTGTTGTCCAATGAGGCGGGCCCGCCGGCCAACCTCAGCTTTGAGCGCGAGTTCGGAAAAATGGTCGGCAATCTCGATACGCTGTCCATCGTTGTCGCCGCAAGATCGGATCGCGCCGTGGTCAAGGTGTTGCAAAGCATGGCGTCCGCCGTTTTTCTGCCGATAGCGTTGTTCAAATGAAAGAAAAACTTTATGTGGTGCTGGCTTCGGGCCGCGGCAGCAACTTGAACAGCCTGCTTGACGCCGGCTTGCCCGGCCGCTGTGCCGTGGTGATCTGCAACCGGCCCGGCGCCGCTGCCTTGGCCGTTGCGCAGGCGCACGGCATTGCGACGGTGGTGATCGATCATGCGCAATATTCATCGCGAGAGGGATTCGATGCCGCATTGGCGGAAGAAATCGAGCACCATCAGCCTGATCTGGTTTTGCTGGCCGGCTTCATGCGAATACTGACCGACGACTTCGTGCGTCGCTTTGCCGGCCGCATGCTCAACATCCACCCGTCGCTGTTGCCGGCTTTCCCCGGCATCACCACGCATGCACTGGCGCTGGCGTCCGGTGTGCGCATTCATGGTTGCACCGTCCACTTCGTGACGCCGGACCTCGATGCGGGGCCAATCATATTGCAGGCGGCGGTCCCGGTGCTGGATGATGACACCGAGGAAACGCTGGCGGCACGCGTGCTTGCGCGCGAACACGAGGTCTACCCGATGGCCGCGGCATGGTTTCTCAAGGGCGAGCTGAAACTCGATGGGCGGCACGTGCGCTATGCGGGGCCGCAGTCGGAGTCTGTCTGGCTATGTTCGCCGCCAGCCTGAGCCTGATGGAGCCGCGCCACGTTGCCGACGTGAAGCGCAACAGTGTGCGAAGACATTTCGTGCGCGGCATTGTATGGGCGCTGGCGATATCGTTGCTGCTGCATGTGTTGCTGATCATGTCGCCAGCATGGCAGTTGCCAAATCTTGACGCGTTGCTCACTAACGACGCGACCCCCATCGAAGCGCATCTGGTCAGGCATGTCGTCTCCCATCCGGCGCCGAGACGCATCGCGCATCGCGTGCCTGCGCCGCTTCCGCCGCCGGCATCGGATGCGGATACGGCGATACCGCAGAGCAATTCTGTCGATGCGGCGCCAGCGGCCGATACGGTAAACCCGCCGCCGCCGCCGCCGACGAACGAGCAGCAACCTGCGCCGGAACCGGAGATGCTGCCTGCCGCCATTCCAGATGTCGCTTTTGCTTTGCCGCATCGTGGCCGTATCCGTTTTTCGGTCTCGCAGGGCCAGGATGGCTTCGTGCTGGGAAAGACAACCCATGAGTGGCACCACGATAACCATACGTATTCAATGACGGGTACCACCGAGACCACCGGTCTGGCGGCGCTGTTCCGCCCGATCAAGATCGTGCAGAGCAGCGAGGGCGGTTTCGCCAAAGGCGAACTGATGCCGCGCGAATTTCGTGATGACCGCGGCGATGGCACGGTCAATACTGCCAGCTTCGATTGGGACACGCTGCAAGTCACCCTCAACGGCCAACAGCAGGTCTCCATCGCCGGTGGCGCCGAGGACTTGTTGTCGATGTTCTACCAACTCACCCAGGCGGCGACGCGTGGCGAAGGCTTCGAAATGGCGATTGCCACTGGCCGCAAGGTGGAACGCTATGCCTTCGAGTGGCTGGATGAGGAAGACATCAGTGTCAGGGCGGGAAAGTTCCGCACCTGGCATGTGCGCGTGCATGCCGTGTCTGGCGCCAAGGACATCACTGAGGTGTGGCTGGGGCAGGAAGTTGCCGGATTGCCGGTGAGAATCCGCCAGACCGATCGCAAGGGTGGCGTTGTTGATTTGCAGGCTGAAGAAATTGATTACGAAGGGAAGTAACGTGTCACGTATCACCGCAGAAATGATTTTGTCGGCGACTGAAGCCCTGGCTTTGATGCTGGACTTCAGGCAACCCGCAGACGGGACTTTGTCGGGTTACTTTCGCAACCATCGCGAACTCGGCCAACACGAGCGCGCCTTCGTCGCCGAAACCGCCTACGCCGTGTTACGCCGCAAGCGCTCTCTGGAACGCCTTTGCGGCGCAGGCGCCAAGCCGCGGCAATTGGTGCTGGCGGCACTGGTGTCGATTCAGGGCTTGAGTCAACGGCAGTTGGCGGATGCGATATCCGAGGCCGACACTGCCTGGCTGACGCAAGTGAGAGCCGCGCCGGAACCGGTGCTGAATCTGGCCGAACAGGTGGACATGCCGGACTGGCTGGTTGAAAAACTCATGGCTCAATTCGACTCCGCCGAAAAGGCGGAGCCAGCTAGTCACCTCCCTCTTCTGGAGAGGGAGGCCGGGAGGGAGAGCGAACCAATGCGCGCACGCGCTAGTTGCGGCAGTCATGAAGGACTGCTGCAACTAGCGCGTGGTCTTAATCGATCTGCACCACTTGACCTGCGCGTCAATCCGCTCAAGTCGGATCGCGAGCGTGTGCTGGAGCAGTTCAAGGCGAACGATTTTGAGGGTGGCCCGTGTCCTTATTCGCCGCTCGGGATTCGACTTAAAACCAAGCCGGTACTGGCGCGTCATCCGTTGTTTCTCGACGGTAGTTTTGAAGTACAGGATGAGGGCAGTCAATTGCTGAGTTATCTGCTGGCGCCCAAGCGCGGCGAAATGGTGGTCGATTTTTGCGCCGGTGCGGGTGGCAAAACGCTGTTGCTCGGTGCACTGATGCGCTCCACCGGCCGGCTTTATGCCTTTGATATTTCCGACAAGCGTCTTGCCAAATTCAAGCCGCGCATGGCGCGCTCCGGACTTTCCAACGTTCATCCGGCGGCGATTTCCGGCGAGAACGATATCCGCATCAAGCGCCTCGCCGGAAAAATCGACCGGGTGCTGGTCGATGCGCCGTGTTCGGGGCTCGGCACCTTGCGCCGCAATCCCGATCTGAAATGGCGGCAGACACCGCACAGCGTGGCCGAACTGACGCACAAGCAGACGGCAATTCTTGCCGCCGCCGCGCGGCTGCTCAAGCCCGGCGGGCGGCTGGTGTATGCCACTTGCAGCCTGCTTGCTGAAGAGAACGAAAATATCGTTGATGCTTTCCTTGCCGCGCATGACAACTTCCGTCGAATTTCCTGCGCCGAAATTTTTGCGCAACAGCACATTGCACTCGACACCGGCGAAGACCTGCGGCTGCTGCCGCATGTGCACGGTACCGATGGCTTTTATGCCGCGGCACTGGAGCGCGTGACTTGAAAAAGCGGACGCTGTTCGCTGCGACCTGGCTCTGCGCGGCTGCCGCGCTGGCAGCCGGACCGATGCCTGCGGTGGGTACGGTGGAAGTTGCCTTCACGCCCTGGGACGATGCCGAGGGCGCGGTGTTGCGCGCGATCAAGGCGTCACACAAGACGATCTACGCCCAGGCTTATCTGCTGACCAGCCGGTCGCTGGCCAAGGCGTTGATCGAAGCAAAGGGACGCGGCGTCGCGGTAGAAATTCTGACGGATCGCGAGATGCTTGCGAAGGGTGACCACTCGCAAATTCCACAGTTGGCGGA
>JAYUFR010000311.1:0-8776 GCA_043738625.1 Sterolibacteriaceae bacterium | reverse complement strand
ACCACTCCGATTAAAAGTTTCGCTACCCTCAAGGAGAAGATCTTGCGCAGGATGAAATCATTCCAATCCGCGGCAGGCGCCGCAACGGTCGTGGCCGTCAGTGTGCTGCTGGGCTGCAGTTCCATGAGCGTTTCAAAACCGGATGCCACGGCCGAGCTGGGGCCGGCTTCGGGCAGTCAGGTGGCCGGCACGGTGACATTTACCCGGCTATCCGGCGGCGGCGTGCACGTGGTGGGCGACCTCACCGGCCTGACGCCGGGCGAACATGGTTTCCACGTTCACGAAGTGGGTGATTGCAGCGCACCCGACGCCACGAGCGCGAAAGGACATTTCAATCCGACCGGCAAACTCCATGGCGGACAGGATGGTGAGCACCATGCCGGCGACATGGCAAATCTGGTGGCGGATGCCGATGGCAAAGCCCACTACTCAGCCGATTTCCCGGCGCTGGAGATTGGCAGCGGCGACGGAAACATCATTGGGCGCGCAGTAGTAATTCATGCTGCTGCGGATGACTACAAAACCCAGCCGGCCGGCAACTCCGGCAAACGCGTCGCCTGTGGCGTGATCAAAGCCAACTGACGCCTGGTTCAAGCACGACTCAGGCGGGCTTCTTGTCCGGCGCGAAGTAAGGGTCGTCGATGCCGCGTTCCCATTCGTCGACGGGATACACGGCGCGGAATTCACGCTCGACTTTTTCGAACGGAAAATCCGACCAGTAGCCGTGGTCCGTGAGGTATTCCATGTGGTGGCGCTGCTGGCGGTCGAACTCCTGCATGATCGCATCCTGCCGGCCATCGAACTCGGTGGGCATCACGCCAAACCGATCGCACAAATCGATGTTGAAGGCCGGCGCAGCCTTGACCCAGCGGCCGTCGAGATACAGTAACGAATAGCCGTGGTTGTAGAACACGTTCTTGCCGCCCATCCAGCGCATCAGCTTTGCGCTGGTCAGGTGATTGGTCACGTCGGAAAAGCCGATGGCGCTGGGAATGCCGACCACGCGCGCCGCTGCACTGAGCAGGATGGCCTTGGTGACGCAGTAGCCGTGGTCGCGCGCCAGCACGTCGCTCGCCGTGTGGCGCTGCGCGGTGATGCTGAGACTGAACGGATCGTAACGCCAGCCATCGCGCACCCAATAAAACAATTTGATCGCCCGCTCGACATCGCTGCCGGCGCCGCCACAGGCCTTCTCCGCTGCGGCACACAGCGCCGGATTGTCGCTGTCGAAATACGTCGTGGCACGGAGATATTCCGGGCCGATAGTGGGTGTCTGGTTGGGCGGGGTGTGAATCATCTTGGAAAATATTTTCTCAAAGTCATACGCATGGTTTCGAATTAAAGCACGCTACCCATCGTGCGCCTATTTACCCCCATTTGATATGGCTTATCCCTGCCGCATCAGTCTGGCAATGTTCATTCCTTGATGCAGCGTGCCATGGGGCTAAAGCAACGGCTACAGCAGTCAAAATAGCGCTATCTTGGCAACCAGTCTATTGAATTTTAACGATTTGTTCTGTATATTTTGAAAACCGCATCCGCACGGGACAAAGGCGATGGAATACATCGATTTCAATGCAGAACAACTCCGGCTCATCGGCAACCTTGAGATGCAATACGACGCCACCCTCTCGGTCGCCAGGTCGCTGCGGCAACTCCCGTACCACCTGAAATGGCATCAATCCTCTGGCAAGGAATACCTCTACCAAATTCGTAACGCGCGGGGTGATGGCACATCGCTTGGACCGCGATCGGCGAAGACCGATGCCATCAAGAACGAATACGCTGCCAACAAGCGCGAGCTGAAGCAGCGCCTGCAACAAACCAGGGACGCATTGAACGGAACGGCGGTGTTCTGGCGACCGGCGCGGCTTCCAGCGATCTCGGTCGAGGCAGCGAAAATACTGGTGGAACTCGACATCAGAAAAATGCTGGGCGACTCTTATCTGGTCGTCGGCACCAACGCATTTGCCGCCTATGAAATCGAGGCCGGCGGCCGGTTTCTTCTCGGCTGGGATGCCACCGAAGATTTCGATCTCGCCTGGACCGGCACCCTGGTGTTGGGTAACAGCGGTGTGCCGGCGACCTTGTTCTCGGTGCTCAAGGAAATGGACTCCACCTGGACCATCAATACCGAGCGAACTTTCCAGGCGAGAAACGCCAAATCTTACGAAGTGGAGTTGCTATCCGCGCCGTCCGTAAGCGCCTCGTTGCCGAAAGGCGAGATCAGCCCGATTCCGCTGATGGAGCAAGAGTGGTTATTGAAAGGCAAGCAGTTAGAACGCGTCATCTGCTCATTGTCGACAAAGCCGATCGCCGCTCGCATCGTGGCGCCGGACCCGCGCTGGATGGCGCTTCACAAGATGTGGCTGTCACGACAGGCCAAGCGAAAGTCCGACAAGCGACCGAAGGATGCCAGGCAAGGCGCGCTTCTGCTGGTGGCGGTGGCGGAACGGATGCCCGGCTGGCCAATCGACATAGCCTTCGAGGCGGAGATTCCGTCCGAACTCAAACCGATCTATGCCGAATGGAAAAAAGATCCGCTGGGTTTCAAGCCGCTTGGCGCAACTTCAAAACCCGTGCGCTGATCGTCACCACAAAAGGCCGCCCAGCGGCGGCCCGCACTGGGAATCGAATCAGGATTTGCCGCGCGCATCCTCAAACAAGGCCTTGAGTCCGAGCGGCTGGCTGCGCCAGTATTGCGGCGGCACCTTGACCTGGGCGCCCAGCCTGGCGGCGGCGTGCCACGGCCAGCGCGGGTCGTATAGCAGGCCGCGGGCCAACGCCACCATGTCGGCCTGGCCCGAGGCGATGATCGCCTCGGCATGGTCCGGATCGGTGATCATCCCAACCGCCATCACCGGCATGGCCAATTCCTTGCGCAGCCGTTCGGCCAGGTGCACCTGATAGCCGGGGCCCGGCGTGATTTTCTGATGTGGCGAAATGCCGCCGCTTGACACATCGATGAAGCTGCAGCCGCGCGCCTCAAGGGCTTTGCCGAAGGCCACGCTCTGCTCGATCTCCCAGCCGTCGGGCATCCAGTCGGTGGCGGAAATGCGGATGCCCACCGGCTTGTCGGCGGGAAAAGCGGCGCGCACCGCGTCGAACACTTCGAGCGGAAAGCGCATGCGGTTTTCGAGCGAGCCGCCATAGGCATCTTCGCGCCGGTTGGAAAGCGGCGACAAGAATTCATGCAGCAGATAGCCGTGGGCGCCGTGGATTTCGATGGCGTCGAGGCCGAGGCGAGCGGCGCGCTTCGCGGCGGTGGCGAAAGCATCGCGCAGCCGCGTCATCTCGGCACGGTCGAGGGCGCGCGGGCTGCGGTCGGTCTCCTTGAACGGAACGGCAGACGGCGCCCATGTTTCCCATCCGCCGGCATCGAGCGCAACCTGGTTGCCGCCCTCCCAGGGCGCGGTGCAGGATGACTTGCGCCCGGCATGGGCGAGCTGGAGGGCGATCGGCATATCGGAATACTTGCGCACGCCGGCCAAAGTGCGCGCCAGGGCCGCCTCGTTGGCGTCGGAATACAGGCCCAGATCGGTGTGGCAGATGCGGCCCTCCGCCGACACGGCGCTGGCCTCGATGACCAACAGGCCGGCGCCCGAATTAGCCATCTCGCCCAGATGCATCAAATGCCAATCGGTGGCGTTGCCTTCGTGATCGCCGGAGTACTGGCACATCGGCGACACGATGATCCGGTTGCGCAGGGTCAGGCCACCGAGGGTAACGGGAGAAAACAGTGTGCTCATTGAAACGTCCTTGTCGGAAAACAGAATGGGGTTACAGCGGATTGTACTTGGCGGTCAGGCCGGCCGATCTCAGACACGCGTATCAGCTTCGGGCGAAGGCGAGCAAGGGAATGTATTCGAGATTCACCGTCATGCCTTGTTGCGCTCGCGCCAGAGGTTGCGCCGCGGACCATTGCGCAGCGCTTCCACGAGCGCACGCGTCTGCGCCTCAACTGTCTTTTTTGAAGTTGATTGCGCTTCCAGGGCCATGGTGTGGCTGACTACGGCCATCTGCTGGCGAGCCAGGGCGGTAGCGCGTGTTTCCAGCATCTGCGCAAGCGGCTGCCTGGGCACCAGGGAATACTGAAGTTCGCAGTTCAGCGCTTCGGCGGCGCGGCGCAAGGTCGCCAGGCTGATGGTGTCATCGGCTTCCGAAGCTTCCAGCCGGGTGGCGGTCGACGTGGTGACGCCGAGCCGCTGGGCAAGCTGAGTTGCCGTCATGCCCAAGGCTTCGCGAATCGCCCTGACCCAGCCTGACGGCGGGCGTGGCGGCAAATCGGCAGTGCGGACGCGGTTCAACGCGGCGTCGAGTTGACGCAGCTTGAGCTCGGGGAAACTTGGTTTCATGATTTTGCACCTTAATGCAATATAATTAATTTGTAAATTGCACTATAGAGCAATAAATATCAACATATTATTGCATCAAGATGCAACATAAAAGCTACGCCGGTCAATCGGCGGGCTTGGTCAATAAGCTCTAACGCACCTCGGTGAGCCAGACATCGAGGTCCCCTTCGTTAGCTTTCGGCGCAATCATTAAGGACATCATCGGCGTAGATCGGCAATCAACGACTGTTTTGGTCTCGTGCTGCTTCGTAAGTCGAGCTTGGTTCAACTTTCCCCCAGGGTCTGAATGGCGCGTTATAGATCCAACTCCGCGCCTCTAATTCTTAACCATTCCTTGCGATCACGATAATCGGGCATCACCTTGTCTACCTCGTTCCAGAACGCGTCAGCATGATCGCGGTGACGCAGATGGCAAAGTTCGTGCACCACGATGTAATCGATGATCGTCAGCGGCGCCATCAGGCACTTCCAGTGAAAGTGGAGATCGCCACTGCTCAGGCATGACGCCCAGCGAAAGCCCAGGTCCTTGACCTGCACTTTCCCAGGCTCGACACCCACTTTACTGGCGAAAAAATCCACGCGTTTGTGCAAACGAGCGATTCCCTTCTCCATGTAAAAGGTCTCAAAAATTTTTTGTGCGGCATCCTTGCCGCCACTGTCGATAACCGATCGGAGCAGACAGAATCGGCCATCACGAAGCTTAAGCGGGTCATCCTGTTCACTGACCAGCAAGAGCCGATAGTGGCGACCAAGATAAAGGAACGACTCCCCGCTAACCCACTCGCGAACCACGCGCGTCGCATTCAGATCTCGCCACTCGGCGAGGTTGCGGTAAATCCACATGCGCTTGCTGAATACGGTCTCATCCACCTGCTC
The DNA here is from genome assembly GCA_043738625.1 of Sterolibacteriaceae bacterium. Classification (GTDB taxonomy): domain Bacteria; phylum Pseudomonadota; class Gammaproteobacteria; order Burkholderiales; family Rhodocyclaceae; genus JANYCD01. The sequence goes on along the minus strand of JAYUFR010000311.1, from coordinate 3,545 downwards.
GGGTTTCATGTTCGCCGGCGGCCGCACGGTGATGACGCCATTGCGTTCGATCACGATATCGGTGGTTCGCCGCTCGGTCCCCGGCAGCAATTGATACTCAATGTCGCGTACCTGGCGCGATTGCATTTACTTGCTTCCTTCCGTTGCGCTTTTCAGCAGCTCATCATGGCGGTTCTTCGCCAGTTTCATGATCTCGACAGCAACGCGTTCCCGGTTCTTTTTCAATGCCTCGATTCCAGTCCTGGCAATCTCGGTCTTGACGAGACCGCGCACCCGCTTCTGTTTGTCCGGGTCTTGCCAGAAGTCGATGCTGCCCACCGTTTCCTGAAGAATCTCGACCACGCTTTCCATCAACACCTTCAGTCCCGGCTTTTCTTCGGCAGGCACAACACCATCGATGAATGCGACCTCAACCACGTAGTCGTAGAAGGTGGTTGCCTCCTTGCTCATGCCTTCTTCGCCCGTTCGCCGTCCCGCAATCGCCTCGGTGCGCAATTCGGCGAGCTTCTCCACCAGCAAGTCCCACTCGTCGTGGTGCTTCTCGATCAGGGCATCTACTTTTTCGGAGAGGCGCTTGTAGAAGGCCGGGTCTTCGTCATGGTGCACGGTGCAATGCTTGCGAATCGCGTGTTCCATCTCGCTGGCTTTTGCTTCGGTGTTACCACCGGAATGGATCGCCAGCTTCTCCAGAAAGTCCTCCGACAACAGCTCGATCGGCGGCACCTTCGGGTTGATGCCCAGGCTGATGAGATGTTCGTTGATCAGCGCCTTGACCTTGGCGCCGGCGTTGCCAAGATCGAGGCTCGTATCCTTGTAGCGCTCCTTGGTCACCTGCAGAATGTAACCGAGGCGCTTGGCCGGTACCCGGTAAGGTTGGGCCCAGGCATGCGGCAGGATGATGTCCATGCTCATCAGGAACTTCTTCAGATAGACCTCGAAGTCCGCGCGCCGCTTTTCGTCCTTGAGCGCCTTCACCGCCGCATTGACGACCACCGCATCGGCGTCGAGATTCGGCAGCGCACCCGTGACGAATTCCTTGATCTGCTGAACGCCCAGCTCGGCGAAAAGCTGCAACAGGCGCTGGTAGCGCTCTTCCAGCACCGGCAACTCGGACGTGATGTTCTGCAAGCCGTCGCGCAGTTCCTGCAATTCATCGCTGGCGGCATACAGCGTCAGCGCTTCGGTCAGGTGATTGGCAAGCCCGATGTAATCGACGATGTAGCCGCGCTGCTTGCCCTTCTCGACCCGGTTGGTACGGGCGATGGCCTGCAGCAGCGTGTGCTCGCGCAGCCGCTTGTCGATGTACATCACCTGTTCGACCGGCGCATCGAAGCCTGTGAGCAGCATGTCGCAGACAATCAGGAAGGCGATGCCCGTGTATTCCTTGTCCGCGTCGTCGAGGTCGAACTTGCGGCAAAAATTCTGTACCGCATCCATGCGCGCAGCCTGCTTGCGCGCATGGGTGATGAAGGCCGCCTCGTTGGTGCCATCAGACGAAATGATCACGGCGGTCTTGAGAAACTGCAGGCGCCTGATCAAATCCGCATCCGGCACAGGCTTCGCCTGCTCCTGTTCGATCCGCTCCGCGAGCGCCGCCTCAATACCCAACTGATAGCGCACGCAGGCCAGCTTGGAATGGCACACCACCTGCGCCTTGAAGCCGTTGGGCAGGATGTTGTCAACGTAATGCCCGACCAGATCGCGGGCGATGGCATTGATGCGGTTCTCCGCTTCGAGAATGTCCCCGGTCGCGCCGTACTTCTTCTTGATCGCCAGCAACTCTTCTTCGCTGCGGTCACGGAAGAGGTCTTCAAAAGCCTCATCGAAGGCGTACTTTTCGTTGAGCGCACTGTCGGCAGTCTTGCCCTCATACAAAATCTGCAGCGTCGAGCCATCGTTCACCGCATCCATCAGGCGGTAGGTGTCGATGTACTCGCCGAAACGCTTGTGGGTCTTGCGCTCACCATGGCGCTCGGTGATCAGCGGCGTACCCGTAAAGGCAATGCGCGTGGCGTTGGGAAATGCCTCGAACAGGTTGTCGCCGAGGTCGGAGCTTTGCGTCCGGTGCGCCTCGTCGATCATCAGGATGATGCGCTCCGAGGTATTCACCACGCCGAAAGTATTGCCCGCCGGCATGGCCCTGTAAGTACTCAAGGCCTCGGCCACCTTGTTGCTCAGTACCTGCTTGCGCTCCTGAAACTTATGCACCATCACCATGTTGACGTCGGAACTCTCCGTCGCCAGATGATCGCGCAAATCCTGGGTACTCTCGATCACATTGACGCGGCCACCGATCAAGGTCGCGGTTTCCGTCAACTGGTCTTCCAGATCGTGGCGGTCATTTACCAGCACGATCTTGTAGTCGTTGAGGTCGCGGCTGGCGCGCAGCATGCGGGCGAGGAACACCATGGTCAGCGACTTGCCCGAGCCCTGCGTGTGCCACACCACGCCACTGCGCTCCATGGCCGTCTTGCCGCTGCGCAGCCGTTCGGCGATCTTGTTGGCGGCGCGAAACTGCTGATAACGGCACACCACCTTGATCCGCGCGCCGCTGTCGGTATCCATGAACACCGCACTGATGCGCAATATCTGCAGCAGGTTGTGGCGAGTCAGCATGCCTGCCACCAATTGCTGCTGCGCATTCATGCCCTCGCGCGCCGCATCGTCATCCGGGTACAAGGTCTTCCAGGCATAGAAATGTTCATCGCCCGAGGTGATGGTGCCGTAGTCCGCCTCTAGCCCGCTGCTGCGGATCAGCAACAGATTGCTGTGGAACAGGCGCGGTTCGCCTTCGCGCAAGCCCGCCAGTTCGGTCTCGGGCCGGCGGCGCATGTAGCGCTGCAACTGCACGAAGGCCTCCTGCATCGGGTTGGCGCAGGTCTCCGAACCCTTCTTGCACTCCACCACGCCGAGCGGGATGCCGTTCACGAACAGCACGATGTCGGGAATGATGAAGCTCTTCACGCAACCCGGCGTGTCGATACGGAACTGGTTGATAGCGTGGAACTGGTTGTTTTGCGGATGCTGAAAATCGATCAGCCGCACCACCGGGTCACTCTCGCCCGTGAGTTCGTTGACATCGGCCTGGGCCTTGAACAGCAGGGCCTGAATCGCCTCGTTGGCTTCAAGCAGGGTGCGATTGGGCTGGCGCAGCAGTTGCCCGCGCAGGTCTTCCAGTTGCCGCTGCGTCAGCCACTCGCGGCCGTCGTCGGTGCGGTTGATGGACCGCACCGTTGCGTCGAAAACCGACGGCAACAACCACTGGCGGAAGTTATCGCGCAGGCTCGGGGTGGCGTCCTGGGGAATGCCCGCACCTTGGTCGATGACCGTCCAGCCGAACGATGCAAGCTGCTCAAGAAAGGGCCGCTCGACCTCGGTGTATTCGCTCATGGCTGGCGCAACAACTCGGCCTGTCGTTGCCGCCCCTGCGTGGTCAGGCGATAGCGCTGCATCCGGCTGTTGGGCTGATCGGGCAGGGTCATCTCCAGCCAACCCGCCGCGATGGCAGGGACAAGGTAAGCCTTGCGGAAATGATCCACATTTTT
>JAYUFR010000310.1:0-24135 GCA_043738625.1 Sterolibacteriaceae bacterium | reverse complement strand
CCTGATGCCGAGCGGGCGGCTATAATCGCGCACCCGCAAACGTCCCTTCAATAATGCCCAAAGCCAACACGTCCAACCGCGAGCTTTACCTGCGCCTGCTGGGCTACGTCAAGCCGTATTGGAAGGTGTTCGCCCTGGCGCTGCTCACCATGGTGGCCACGGCTTCCACCGAGCCACTGTTTCCGGCGTTGATGAAGCCGTTGCTGGATGGCGGCTTCAGTGGAAAAGGCGGCAACGGCCTGATGCTGCCCTTCCTGATCGTTGGCATCTTTCTGTTGCGCGGCATTCTCGGCTTTGTTTCCGATTACGCCTTGAGCTGGGTCTCCAACAAGGTGGTGCTGGATCTGCGCGCTGCCATGTTCGCGCGCATGGTATGCCTGCCGACGCGCTTCTTCGATGATCGTTCGTCGGGCGCGCTGATGTCCAAGGTGGCCTATGACGTCAGCGGTGTGACGGGTGCCGCCACCTCGGTACTGACGACGCTGGTCAAGGACACGATCTCCGTGGTCGGTCTGCTCGGCTGGATGCTCTACCTCAACTGGCAATTGACCCTGGTGGCGCTGGGCATGGTGCCGCTGGTTGGCATTTCGGTGAAACTGTTCAGCAATCGTTTGCGCACCATGAGTCGCGCCGGTCAGCAGGCCATGGGCAGCATCATGCATGTACTCGAAGAGAGCATCGAGGCGCACAAGGTGGTCAAGATTTTTGGCGGACAAGACTACGAAAAGGCGCGCTTCGCCGATGCCAGCGCGGCGCAGCGCACTTACAACATGAAGCAGACGGTGGCCGCCGCCGCGCTTGGGCCCATCGTTCAGACGCTGGCCTCGATCGCCCTCGCCATCATCATTTCGGTGGCCATTACCCAGTCCAGCAATACCACGGTCGGTAGCTTCGCCTCTTTCATCACCGCCATGCTGTTGCTGCTCTCACCACTGAAAAGATTGACCGACATGAATGCGCCTTTACAGCGCGGGATGGCCGCCGCGGAAAGTGTGTTCGAACTGGTTGACGAAGCGCCTGAGGACGACAAGGGCAGCGTTGATCTGGGCCGCGCCCGCGGTGAAATACGCTTCGATCACATCGGCATGCTGTATCCGGAAACAGCGCGCCCGGCTCTGGCCGACATCGACATCACCATCCGTGCCGGCGAAACCGTTGCACTGGTGGGTGCTTCCGGTAGTGGCAAGACCACATTGGCCAATCTGCTGCCGCGGCTTTATCACCCGAGCGCCGGCCGCATTCTGGTGGACGATCACGACATCGAGCAAGTGAAGCTGGCCAGCCTGCGCGCCAACATTGCGCTGGTCAGTCAGGACGTGGTGTTGTTCAACGACACGGTGGCGGCCAACATTGCCTACGGATCGCTGGCCAGTGTCACGCGGCCACAGGTGATAGAGGCAGCCGGTGCTGCCCATGCGCTCGAATTCATCGCAGCCATGCCGCGCGGTTTCGATACCCTGATCGGCGAAAACGGCGTCAAGCTGTCCGGCGGCCAGCGCCAGCGCCTGGCCATCGCCCGTGCCTTGCTGAAGGATGCGCCAATCCTGATTCTCGACGAGGCCACCTCCGCCCTTGATACCGAAAGTGAACGCGCCGTGCAGGCCGCGCTGGAGGTGCTGATGCAAGGCCGTACCACGCTGGTCATTGCCCATCGTCTGACCACCATCGAACGCGCCGATCGCATCCTGGTACTGCATCATGGGCGCGTAGTGGAAAGTGGCACCCATGCCGAGCTGCTGGCCAAAAGCGGGCACTATTCACAGTTGCATCGTTTGCAGGCAGATGATGGCGAAGCCGATGGGCTGACGGTTTCGCCGTTGCGGCATAAATCGTGAGGGTGCTGCACAGCGAGAGTTCGCGCGGTTGGGGCGGGCAGGAAAACCGCACCATGCAGGAGTGCCTGCAACTGCGTGCGCGTGGCGTTGAGTTGATGCTGGTTTGCCCGCCGGACAGTGGCTTGTCCAAGCGAGGTCGTGAGCAGGGTTTCTCCGTCGCCGAAGTGGCGATGCCGCGCAGCCTGGGGCCACTCACCGTGCTTCGGATTGCTGCCGTGATACGCCGCTTCCGTCCCGACGTGGTCAACACCCACAGCGGGCGGGATACCATTCTGGCCGGGCTCGCCGCGCGGCTGGTGCGGCCAAGGCCGCTGGTGGTGCGCACCCGCCACCTGATTCTGCCGATTACTTCGCGCGCGACTTATTCATGGTTGCCCGATCATGTGGTCACCGTCAGCGTTGCTGTGCGCGAGAATCTTATTGCCGCCGGAGTGCCGCCGCAGCGCATCACCGCGATCACCACCGGTGTCGACTGTGGACGCTTTGATCCGTCAATTGTTGCGCCGGTTTTGCGCAAGGAGCTGGATCTCGCCGATGATGCCTTTGTGGTTGGCATGGTCGCGATACTGCGCATGAAAAAAGGCCATCAGGACTTGCTCGATGCCGCCGTGGACGTGGTGAAGGCGATTCCACAGGCGGTATTCGTGATCGCCGGCGATGGCCCGCAGCGCGACAACATTGAACGCGGCATCGCCGAGCGCGGCTTGCAGGCGCATGTACGTTTGCTCGGGCTGCGTCGTGACATTCCCGAAGTGTTGCGCTCACTCGATTTGTTTGTATTGCCGACCCACGAAGAAGCTTTCGGCACTTCCTCTCTTGAAGCCCAGGCGATGGGCCTGCCGGTGATCGCCACCCGCGTTGGCGGTGTGCCGGAAGCAGTGTACGAAGGCGTCACCGGTCTGCTGGTGCCAGCCAAAAATCCGCAAGCGCTCGCTGCTGCGATCATCGAGTTGGGCCGCGCTCCACTGCGCTGTCGTGCCATGAGCGCGGCCGGCCGGCCCTGGGTGCAGGCCGGGCACACCACGGAGCGCATGGCCGAAGGCATGATTGCGCTTTACGCGGCGCTGCTACGGGAGCGAGCCGGTGGCTAGCGCGGCGGCAGTGCCGGTATTGATGTACCACCATGTGTCGCCAGCGCCGGGATTGATCACCGTTGCGCCGGAAAATTTCCGCGCGCAGATGTGCTGGCTCGCCGCTCACGGCTGGCGTGGCATCACCTGTGACGATTTCGCACGTTTCCTCAAGGGTGAACAACTGCCGGACCGAAGTGTGTTGATCACCTTCGACGATGGCTATCTTGATAACTGGGTGCACGCCGCACCGATCCTTGCCGAGTTTGGTCTGCATGCCGTACTGTTCCTGATCACCGGCCACATCGGCGGCGACGGCTCACCGCGCCCACAAGGTGGCGCGCAGGGTGCACCAGACTGCCCTGATCATCGAACTTGCAAAGCTCGTATTGCAAAAGGTGATGCCGACAGTGTAATGCTGCGCTGGGCGGAAGTTGAAGCGATGCAATCCAGCGCTACGTTTGAGTTCCATTCCCACACCCACACCCACACGCGCTGGGACAAGATCGAGGCTGACGTTGCGATTCGCCAGCAGCGTCTCGCCGAAGATTTGGCAGTCTCATGCGCGACACTGCGCAGCCGGCTGGGGGGAGCCTCGGCGCATCTGTGCTGGCCGCAGGGCTACCAAGATGAGGACTATCGCCGCACCGCGACGTCTGGCGGATTCAACTATCTCTACACGGTTGAGAAAGGCGTCGGCACACCTCGCACTGATCCCGCACGCATTCCGCGCATGGTGGTCAAGGACAAGGCCGGCAACTGGTTTTCTTCGCGCATGTGGCTCTACCGTCATCCCATGCTGGCGGCGCTGTACCTGCGATTGCGTGGCGCGTAATGCATTTCCATCCCCGTGAATCGTTTTTGCTCCTGCTGTTGCGTGCGGTCAAGAAGCTTGACCGGCGGCAGAGCGAAACGCGATATTTTTCACCAGCCGCAGTGCGCAGCATCCTGGTCATCTCGGCCACCGCGCTGGGCGACACCGTGATGTCCACTGCGGCCATGGTTGCACTGCGCGCCCGATATCCGGCAGCACGCATTACTGCGCTCATCCACCAGAGCTACGTTGATCTTTTCCGCCGCATGCCGGAACTCGATACCGTCATTCCCTATCATGGCGGATATCGCGGCTTCGTCCGCACTGCGCTGGCTTTGCGCAAGGCCAAGCCTGATGTGGCGCTGATCCTGCATGGCAACGAACCACAGGCGACACCGCTGGCCTACTTTTCCGGGGCGCGGTTTTTGTTCAAGCTGCCCAACAACAATCCCTTTCGCTTTCTGTTGAGCAACCACGATCCGCTGATCGCCAGAGAGCAAATCGGTCATGGCATGACGCAGCGCTTGCAAACGGCGGCACTGGCAGACGCTTCAGTCGACGGCGCACGGATGCGCCTGCCCGTCGATGGTGATGCGATTGCTGCGGTGGATGCCTTTCTGTCCGGGCAGGGCATTACACCGTCACACACGGTGATCGGTCTCCAGGTCGGGGCGTCGAGTCGCAGCCGCATGTGGCCCGCGGAGAAATTTGTTGAGCTGGCGCGCGGCGTGAGTGCCCGAGTTCCGCTGGCGCGTTTCGTCTTGTCCGGGTCGGCGGCGGAGTCGGCGTATTGCCACGAAATTGCCCGGGCGATCGGCAGAACTGCGGTGGTCGCCGCCGCTGCTGTTTCCGTCGCACACCTTCCGGCACTGGTCCGCAGAATGCGGCTGCTGGTAAGCGGCGATACCGGGACGATGCATGTCGCGGTGGCTGTCGATACGCCGGTGGTGGCACTGTTTGCGGTGTCGAATCCAAAAATGTCGGGGCCGGCCTACGACCTCGATCGCCACGTCGTGATTCATCGGCCGTGTGCCGATCCTGGCATTCGTTCGAAGTCCGATGATCCAACCTGCATCGGTCGGATCCCGGTAACAGATGTGCTTGCCGCGGTAGAAACGATCCTGGGGCGGGCAGCATGACCAAACGCATTCTGCTTGTCGACACCGGCAAGGAATGGGGTGGCGGCACCAACAGCATGATCGAGTTGCTGAAGCGACTCGATCGTGAGGCCTATGCCGTTACGCCGCTGTTTTTCGACAACTATGCGCGCGGCAGCGACGGCGATCTGCGCAGTGCGCTGGCCGAAATCGGCTATGAGCTGAAGTTGTTGCCGAGGTTGCGCCAGCCCTGGTGGGCTAAGTTGTCCAAGGAACTGGCACGCGGCCTGTTGGGTTGGTGGCCGCGCCTGAAGCACAGCGTGGTGTTCTCGATAGAACTCGCCTGGCGCATAAACCCGGATGCACTGCGAATCGCCCAGGAATTGCGCGAGGGTGGATATTCCGCGCTCTACCTTAACAACCAGCCTGCGTCGAATCTCGAAGGATTGCTCGCGGCGGAAGCAACCGGGACCCGTGCGATTCAGCACTGCCGCATTGAGGCGAATTTGAATCGCGATGAGGTGGCGATCCTGAATCGCATCATCCGGCGCGTAATCTGTGTGTCTCACGGCGTGGCGGAGTCATTGATCGCGCAAGGCGTGGCTGGCGAGCGTTGCACGGTAGTGCTGAATGGCGTCGACGGCGGCCAGGGTTTGCCCGATCCGGCAGCGGCGCGGCGAATGCTCGGACTTCCCGAATCCTCCGTGGTAATCGGCACGGTCGGATCGCTGGTGCCGCGCAAAGGCGTCGCCGTGCTGTTGCGCGCGATGAAGATAATGAGCGACGCATCGAGTCACGCATTGATCGTCGGCGCCGGGCCGCAGCGAACCGCGTTGGAAGCATTGGCCACAGAATCTGGCCTCGCCGGACGCATCGTGTTTGCCGGCTTTCAACGCGAGCCGTTGCCCTACCTCGCTGCGATGGATGTTTTCTGCCTGGCATCGGCGCGTGAAGGTCTGCCGCGCGTTATCCTCGAAGCCATGCTGCTCGGCAAACCCGTGGTCGCAACGGATATTCCCGGCTGTCGCGAACTCGTCCGTCATGGCGAAACCGGTTATCTGGTTCCCCACGGCGACATTGCCGCATTGGTGGATGCGCTTTCGCGTCTGTTAGCAAATCCGGAGTTGCGGACAAGGTTCGGCCAGCGCGGCCGCGCAATCGTCCTCGCCGATTATTCCATCGAACGCTACGTGCAGGGCGTGACGCAAGTGTTCGCTGAGGTGCTGGCGTGATTCACCTGCTGCTGACCTTGTTGTTGTCGCCGCTGCTGCGTCTGTTCGCCGGCCGGGCGCCGGCGCAGCCAGCACGAGTGCTGGTAATCCAGCTCGCCAAAATCGGTGATTTGCTCTGCTCCACGCCGCTGTTCCGTGAATTGAAGCGCTGCTATCCCGCCGTGGAATTGAGTGTGCTGGCGACGAAAATCAATGCACCCTTGCTGCGCTGTAATCCGCGTGTCGATCGCGTTGTGGAGGCCGATGCGCGCCAGTTCCGCGGCGTGGCCGGCAAATGGCGGTTGATCGCGCTGCTGCGCCGCGGCCGCTACGACACGATCATCTGTCTCAATGCAGGTGCTGCTTACGCCACGGCTGCGCTGTGGGCGGGCATTCCACGACGGCTGGCAGTGCTCTCCAATTTCGGCGGAACCACTCATCATCTGGCGGCGCGCTTGTGGACCGGCGTTGAGCGCCATCGTGGTGACCGGCTGATACAGGCAACCTATCTGGCGCTGCTGGAAAAATTGGGCATTCGCGATGGCAGCATTGCCAAGGAGGTCTTCCCTGCGCCGGGGGCAGCAGAAAAAGTTGCGGCCCTGCTCGGCGCAAACATCGGACCGTTGCTCGGCATCGGCGTCAGCAGCGCCAACCGGCTCAAGGCGCTGGGCAGCGAAAAAATAATCGACCTTGCACGCGGTATGCTCGGCGCTTATCCCGGCTTGTCGGTCGTCCTCATCGGCGGGTCCGAAGATGCGCAACAGGCCTGTGAGATTCGACAGGCCTTGGCATCGGATCGCGTCATCGACTCCTGCGGCAAGCTCGGTCTTGCCGAACTTCCAGCGTTGCTGGAAAAACTTTCCACCTATCTTGGCGTCGACTCCGGTGTGACCTACATGGCGGATGCCGTCGGCATTCCAGTAGTCTCGGTGGCGGGGCCTTGCAACATGGCAGAGACCAGGCCGACCGGCAAGCGCGTCGTCATCATCCAACGCGCTGAGCTGCCTTGCCAGCCTTGCGCGCATATATTCAAAGCGCCCTACAGTTGCTGGGTGGGTACGCGGGCTTGCATCGTCGATGTTTCCGCAGCAGAGATTGCGGCGGCAGTTTCGTCACTGCTGTCGGTGGGAGAAAAGTTGTGACGGGAAGCATCGCGCACGACACTACCCTCGACAACACTCGGCTGGCGCAATGCGTGCGCTGGTTGTGCCTGGCGCTGGTGTTCCTGCAGCCCATTCCGCATGTCGGCGCGCTGCGCCAGTTGGCAACCTACGGCTTGCTGTTGGTCATCGTGCCGCGAGTTTTTCTACAGTTGCGCGGGCAGGCAATCGGTCGACTCACGGCGGGTTTCGCGCGATGGTTCTGGTTGCTCGCCGTTTGGGCGGTCATTGTCTCGGTCATCGGTCCTTATCCGGGTGAAAGTCTCAACGCGATGCGACAAGGCTGGTTGCCGCAGGGACTATTGGTCGCTGCGATGCTTCTGGAATTCAATGATCGTAGCTGGCATCTGCCGCTGTTGCGGGCGCTGGTCTATGGTTTTGTCATTGCGACGCTTCTTGGCGCAAGCGAAACGCTTCTTACGCAAGGCCAACTGATCAATGGCGGGCTTATCAGCCATGACGCTTTTCTGCGCGGCTATGCACACCAGGCAGTTGTGTCGATTCCAATCACGCTGTTGCTGATTTTTCTTCCGCGAACACACCGGTTTGAACGCGCCTTGCTGATCGCATTGATTCTGGCGGGGGTAGTGCTGGTTGCGCTCTACAATTCCCGCACTGCGCTGGTCGCATTGACTTTGGGAAGCGGTGGCATGTTGTTGTTGGTCGGCGGCTGGCGGCGCGGCATGGCATTGCTGGCTGTTGCCGCATTGACCGCAGTGATTGCCCTGAATCTGAATGTTGTGAACACCGAGAAGTACCGCAGCCTGCTGACAGAGGACACCTATGTCACCGACAGTGGCCTCAGTCTGCGGCTGTCGGTATGGGGCGGCGCCCTGGACATCGTCAAGGAAAGGCCGCTGACAGGCTACGGCTACGGCTGGAAGAAACTCAGCAATGTCATCGAAGACCGGCACTTCATCGACCGCTGGCGTGTTGCGCGGCCGGGCGCCGCTGCGTTCTACCGTCCGCAGGGGAAAGTGTTGGGTTATGGCGGCGCCAATCCCCACAATCTGGTGCTGCAACTCCTGTTCGAGGTTGGCGCAGTCGGCTTGCTGAGTTATTTGCTGTTTTGGATTGCGTGGTTCGATACTGTCCTGCGTCCTGTTCTGCGATCCATGCGCGCCACAGGAACCGGCCCGGCTCGGCTCTTGTTGCTATCGTCTTTTGGAGTCGTCGTTGCATTCTTTTTGATGAACCTCACCAACGGTTATTGGGAGGGTTCGATTGCAAACACCGTTCTTTGCTGGCTCTGTCTGACGCATTTGATGAGCAGGGAGCATCCGCTTCAGGCAATGCCGTCGCCGGATTTCGATGGAAAGATCCTCGTCATCCGCCGTGACAACATCGGCGATCTGGTATGCACGACGCCGCTGCTGCATCAGTTGCGGATGCGCTTTCCGCGCGCCTGGATTGGCGCGCTGGTCAGTCGCTACAACGAGGACGTGCTGGTTGGCAACCCGGATCTGAATGCGCTGTTCAGCTATCGCAAGTCCAAGCATCGCGAATCCGGAGAAAGTGCAATTGCTGTTTACTGGGCGCGATTTCGGCAACTGATGACACTGCGTCGAATGAAGATTGATATTGCACTATTGCCAGCCAGCGGTGGCCAGGCCAGTGCGCGGCAAATGGCCGCAATGATCGGCGCACGTCGTGTCATCGAACAACCCGCCGACAGGGGCGCCATCATGCACGAGGTCGAACGCGCAGCACGGGTGCTGACGCCGCTGGGCATTACAGAAAAACTGCCGCAGTTGCGTGTTTGTGCTGCTGTGCAGGGCGTCGCTACTGTACGGGCGAAGGTTGCAGAAAGCCTGCCGGGCGACGGACCGTTGGTCGGATTGCACATCAGCGCGCGCAAGCCGGATCAGCGTTGGCCGGCAGAGAATTTCGCCCAGTTGATGATGCAATTACATGCGCGGCACGGCGCGCGTTTCATGCTGTTCTGGTCCCCCGGCGATGAAAACAATCCGCTGCATCCGGGCGATGATCGCAAGGCCGCCGCCATCGTCGCCGCAACGGGTACGCCGGTGCTGCCGTGGCCGACCCATAAGTTGCGTGACTTGATCGATGGTCTTGCGGTCTGTGACAGCGTGATCTGCAGCGATGGCGGCGCAATGCACATCGCTGCGGGGTTGGGCAAGCCCATTGTGTGTTTCTTTGGTTCCAGCGATCCGGCCATCTGGCATCCGTGGCAGGTACCGCATCGGGTATTGCGGGCTGCCAGTCGCAATGCGGCGGATATCGCAGTGAATGACGCGGTGGCGGCGTGGGAGATGCTCTCGCGCTAGTCTGCTGGCTTTGCCGCTTCGCGCTTCAGGATCGCATCCCGCACCAGGCCGATATGTCCGCGCAGGGTATATAGCATGTCGGAAAAGGCCAACGGTGCGGGAATCCGATTTACATCGCGCTCAATGGTGTCAAGCTGTTTGAGCCATTCATCGCGCTGCTTCGGATCTGGATGGCGTTCCACTTCGGCTTCCAGAAATTTGAGTTCGCCGTAGCGGCGATAGATGCGCGAACGTACGCGCCAGCCATAAAGCGCAGGGGCGAACTTGAACACCGGAATCAGCACCGCGAACAGCGGAATCAGCATCACCACCATGCGGTCGAGCAGGGTCGCCGCCCAGAATGGCAAGTAGCGTTGCAATAACGGCTTGCCTGATTTGTAATAACGCTCCGCTTCGGGCGCCAGCGGAAAGTCGACGCCCTGCGCGCGCGGAAAATCACCGGGACGATGGAAGATGCCTGGCGCGTTATGGACTTCCGAAACAGCTTGCAGCAGCAGATCCATATGCGCTGGGTGCAAGTCTTTGCGCACCACCAGGCTTGCGGTGGGCGAAATTAAGGAGACGTCACGCGGGGGAATGTTGTTGACCAAGTCAATGGCGCCGCGCGGCAGCGTCAGACGAGTCAGGTTTGGAAACATGCGGGCATAGGCTTCCGCCTGGGAGAGACTCATCAGTTGCACTCCAGGCGTGTACAGCAGGGTCCACACCGTGGCTGACTGGGTGGGACCAACCACAACAACCGCATCGATCTTGCCGGCGCCCAGTGCGGCGGCGGCTTCAAGACCACCGACCTCACGCAGCCGCGTGGCATCGTGATCCATGCCATTGGCGCGCAGGATATCCAGTGCCAGCGCGTAGTTACCGCTGCGCGGATTGTCGACGGCAATGCGCCGCCCCCTGAGTTGGGCAATTTCGGTCAGCGGTGCTTTTTGCGCAAGACTGGAGCGGTAAAAAATCCATAGCGGCTCGTAGTACAAGTCGCCCAGCGATACCAGTGCGTCGTCTTCCTCGGCGTGCGCCGTGCCGCTTTGCACGAAAGCGGCTGCAACGTCGCCCTTGCGCAGCAGTTCGACGTTCTCAATGGAACCGGCTGTCGGTTTCTGAATCAGGCTGATGTGATAACGGGCAAGAATGGCTTGATAGGCAGCCCCATACCGTTCATAGGCACCGCCGGCACCGCCGGTGGCAATCGTCAGCGTCGGCGGTGGCGCTGGCCGGATGAAACGGGCCGCGACCCAGAAAGCCGCGACCACCAGCAACAGCAAGGGTAGCCCGACCAGCAACAAGTCACGCCGCGAGGCGCTGCGCAGCCGCGCCGTGATTCGACTGCGCGCATTCATTTTGCTGGTGGCGGTTGTAACCACGACCTAGAAAGGAATATCGTCCTCGAAGTCGTTCATCGTGCCGCCGGCCGGTTGCTGCGCGGGTTTCTCTGCGGCGGCAGGACGTCCGCTGCTGGTACTGCGCGGTTCGTAGTCGGGACTGCCGCTGCCTTCGCGGCGACCGAGCATCTGCATGGTGTCGGCGACGATTTCAGTGGTGTAGTTGGTGTGGCCATCCTTCTCCCATTTGCGCGTTTTCAACGCGCCTTCGATATAAATCTGCGCACCCTTCTTCAGGTACTGCCCGGCGATTTCGGCCAGCTTGCGATAAAACACCACACGATGCCATTCCGTCGCCTCTTTCTTCTCGCCGGTGGTCTTGTCCTTCCAGGTGTCGGTGGTGGCGACGGTAATGTTGGCCACCGCTTCACCGTTGGGCATGTAGCGCACCTCCGGATCCTTGCCCAGATTGCCGACGATAATTACCTTGTTAACTGATGCCATTTAACTCTCCTCCCCGATGACATGGCGCGCGCGCCCTTCGTCCCAAAACGCCAAGTTTACCCTTAACCGCATGACGCCCCGCTCTTTATCGGCATGGGCCTCAACGACCCCCGGCAACTCGGCCAACGCCCCTTTCAACAATTCCATATCGGCTTGCGCTGTCACGGGCAGCTCCTTGCTGGTGATAACCGGCGGCAATTCCATGCCCAACGCTAATAAAAACCAGACGATGATGATCGCGGCGCTGGCGACAAATACCATTTCGCTGCCAAAGTATTTGGCCATCACGCCTCCCAGTGCGCCGCCGGCAAACAGCCCGAGTGCCTGAGTGGTGTTGTAGACACCGAGGGCAGCACCTTTGGCACTGCCCGGCGCGATCCGCGAAATCAGCGAAGGCAGTGTCGCTTCGAGCACGTTGAAGGCGACAAAGAAGCACAGCAATGCCACGCCTATCCACACAAAGTGATCGTGCCCGATGAAAAATAATCCCTGAGTCACCACTAGCAGAACGATGGCGGAAAGGAAAACCAGCTTTACCTTGCCGCGCCGTTCGCCGTAAATGATGGCAGGCACCATGAGCACAAACGACACCAGTAGCGCAGGCAGATAAACGTGCCAGTGCGTTGCCACCGGCAAATGGCCGATTGTCAACAACATGCCGGGTACCACCACGAACATGGCCATCTGGCTCATGTGCAGGGCGAAGATGCCGAAGTTGAGGCGCAGCAGCTGCGTGTTCATCAGTACCGTGCGGAACGGGACTTTCGGGCCTGGTTCGGGCGGAGGTGGATCGGCCACCACAGCGGTGATGAGAGAGATCGCCGCCAGGGCAAGGCAGGCGGTGAGCCAGAAGATGCCGCCCATGCCGATCCAGATGTACAAGACCGGCGCCGCGACCAGCGAAAAAGCGAAAGCCAGGCCGATGGATGAACCGATGATGGCCATCACTTTGGTGCGATGTTGCTCGCGCGTCAGATCTGCCGCCAGCGCCGTCACCGCCGCCGAAATGGCGCCTGCGCCTTGCACGATGCGGCCGCCGATGGTCCACCAGATATCTGGCGCCAAGGCTGCCATCGCGCTGCCGGCGGCAAACAGCAGCAGGCCGAAAATGATCACCGGCTTGCGGCCGTAGCGGTCGGAGGCCATGCCGAAGGGAATCTGGAAAATCGCCTGGGTCAGGCCGTAGGCGCCGAGTGCGATGCCGACCAGGGTCAGGTTGTTGCCGCCGGGAATGCCTTTGGCGTGGATCGCAAACACCGGCAGGATGAGAAACAGCCCCAGCATCCGCAGCGCAAAGATCGACGCCAGCGCGGCACCGGCGCGCTTTTCGTCGCGATTCATGGAATCGGAAGCGGGGAACGACATACTCGGAATGGCTTGGTGCGCGGGAGTCGCGTATATTAGCAGGTTGCTTTTCACAGCCCCAATGCAATGGACGAAATCAAGATCCGTGGTGCCCGCACTCACAACCTGAAGAACATCAACCTCGATCTGCCGCGCAACAAGCTGACGGTGATCACCGGCTTGTCCGGTTCGGGCAAGAGTTCGCTGGCGTTCGACACGCTTTACGCCGAGGGTCAGCGTCGCTATGTCGAGTCGCTTTCGGCCTACGCCCGACAGTTTTTGCAGTTGATGGAAAAGCCCGATGTCGATCTGATCGAAGGCCTTTCGCCGGCGATCTCCATCGAGCAAAAAGCTACCAGTCACAACCCGCGTTCGACCGTCGGTACCGTCACCGAGGTTCACGATTACCTGCGGCTGCTGTATGCCCGTGCCGGCACACCGCACTGTCCCGACCACGACCTTGCGCTGGCGGCGATGAGCGTGTCGCAGATGGTCGATCATGTACTGGCGCTGCCCGAAGAAACCGCATTGATGATCCTGGCGCCGGTGGTCGCCAATCGCAAGGGCGAGCAGCATGAACTGTTCGCCGAACTGCGCGCCCAGGGCTTCGTGCGGCTGCGTGTGAATGGCAAGGTCTATGACATTGACACGCTGCCCAAGCTGGCCAAGAACAGCAAGCACACGATCGATGTGGTGGTGGATCGGCTCAAGCTGCGTCCCGATCAGCGGCAGCGTCTGGCTGAGTCTTTCGAGACTGCACTGACCCACGCCGAAGGCCGCGCCCTGGCAGTGGAGATGGACAGTGGCGCCGAACATTTGTTCTCGGCCCGCTTTGCCTGCCCGGAGTGTTCGTATTCGTTGCAGGAACTGGAGCCGCGCCTGTTCTCGTTCAACAATCCGATGGGTGCCTGTCCCAAATGTGACGGCCTTGGGCAGATCCAGTTTTTTGACGAGTCGCGCATCGTCGCCTTCCCGCACCTGTCGCTGGCGGCGGGTGCCATCAAGGGCTGGGACAAACGCAATCAGTTCTATTTCCAGATGCTGGAAAGCCTGGCCGAACACTACCAGTTCGACACTGGCGTGCCATTCGAAGAGTTGCCGCAAGCCACGCGCAAGATCGTGCTCTACGGTTCGGACAAGGAGCAGATCCGCTTCAAATATCTCAGCGAAAAGGGCACGCGCTTCGAGCGCAGCCATGCCTTCGAGGGCATCATCCCCGGCTTCGAGCGGCGCTACAAGGAAACTGATTCGCTGATGGTGCGCGAGGAGTTGACCAAGTACCTGAATGCCAAACCTTGCCCCGAGTGTCTTGGTACCCGCCTGCGGGTCGAGGCGCGCAATGTGTTCATTGGCGGCAAAACCATTTCCGAGATCAGCCACCTTGCGCTGGGTCTTTGCCGCACATTTTTTCAGCAACTCAAACTGATCGGCCACCGTGCCCAGGTCGCCGACAAGATCGTCAAGGAAATCGACAGTCGGCTCGGCTTCCTCATCAACGTCGGTCTTGATTATTTGTCGCTCGACCGTTCGGCGGAGACGCTCTCCGGCGGCGAAGCGCAGCGCATCCGGCTGGCCTCGCAAATCGGTTCGGGCCTCACCGGCGTGATGTATGTGCTTGACGAGCCCAGCATCGGCCTGCATCAGCGCGACAATGCGCGCCTGCTGGAAACGCTGCGTTTTCTGCGCGATCTCGGCAATACCGTAATCGTGGTCGAGCACGATCAGGAGGCCATCGAGTCCGCCGACTATGTCGTCGATATCGGCCCTGGTGCTGGCGAGCATGGTGGCCGCATCGTGGCCATAGGCACTCCGGCGCAGGTGTGCGCAAACCCGGATTCACCTACCGGCGCCTATTTGTCCGGCCGCAAATTCATCAAGGTTCCGGCCAAACGTACAAAAGCTGATCCTGAACGGCAACTGCGCATCATCGGTGCCACCGGCAACAACCTCAAGGATGTGTCGCTGGAACTGCCGGTCGGTTTGCTTACCTGCGTGACCGGCGTTTCCGGTTCGGGCAAGTCAACGCTGATCAACGACACGCTGTATGCCGCAGCAGCGCGCCATCTCTATGGCTCCTCGGCCGAACCCGCAGCCCATGGCGCAATCGAAGGGCTGGAGTTTTTCGACAAGGTCATCAGCGTCGACCAAAGCCCCATCGGGCGCACGCCGCGTTCCAATCCGGCGACTTACACCGGGTTGTTGACGCCGATCCGCGAACTTTTTTCCGGCGTGCCCGAGTCGCGCCAGCGCGGCTACGAGCCCGGCCGTTTTTCCTTCAACGTCAAGGGCGGTCGCTGCGAAGCCTGCCAGGGCGATGGCATGATCAAGGTGGAAATGCACTTCCTGCCTGACATCTTCGTTCCCTGCGACGTCTGCCACGGCAAGCGCTACAACCGCGAGACGCTGGAGATTCGCTACAAGGGCAAGAACATCCACGACATTTTGCAAATGACCATCGAACAGGCACGCGCGTTTTTTGCTGCGGTGCCGGTGGTCGCACGCAAGTTGCAAACGCTCACCGACGTTGGCCTCTCCTATGTGCAACTGGGGCAGAGCGCGACCACGCTGTCCGGCGGCGAAGCGCAGCGCGTCAAGCTGGCGCTCGAACTCTCCAAGCGCGACACCGGCCGCACGCTGTACATCCTCGACGAACCGACCACCGGTCTGCATTTTCATGACATCGAAATGCTGCTCCAGGTGCTGCATCGACTGCGCGATCATGGCAACACCATCGTCGTCATCGAACACAATCTCGATGTGATCAAGACCGCCGACTGGGTTATTGACGTCGGTCCCGAAGGTGGTGACGGCGGTGGGCGTATCATTGCCAGCGGGACCCCGGAAGATGTTGCCGACAACCCAATCAGCTACACTGGGCAATATCTGGGAAAAATATTAGCGGCGCAGCAAGTCGCCAGCAAACCCGTCAAACCAAGGAGGGCACATGCCCGAGTTTGAGAATTACCCCGCAGAAGCACGGCAAATTGAACAGGAAATCATGCGCAAGGGCGTGATTTTGGGCATCGACTGGAACAACGAGGCGGCAGTAAAGAGCCTGGCGCGTCAGGCGCTGGCCCGCCACGACGAGACCCTGCCGCTTGGCGTCTCGCTTTCCAGTCCGGAAGGCATGGCCAAAATGGAGTTGTTCGGCCTTGCTCAACTGATGATGAAAGTGATGAAGCAAAGCGCCGACGACACCATGTTTACCCATGGTGGCCCGGTGTGGAAGGCATTTGCCAAGGCATTGTGGGCGGAATACAAGTCACGTCAGTAATACGCAGTTGCGCCCCGGAAAGTCACTTTCCGAGGCTTATGCCAAAGCGGGCCACAGCGCCAAAACCCCAACGATAAAAGCATGACGCCCGCGACTTGCGGGCGTCATGCTTTTTGCTGCAAATGAAGCGTATAGAGACCAGCCGATTATTTGTTCGGCTGCGGCGTCATGCGCAGATAGGGCTTCAGCGCCTTGAAGCCCTTGGGGAACTTCTGCTTCAACACTTCCGCGTCTTGCAGCGACGGCACGATTACCACGTCATCGCCATCCTTCCAGTTCGCCGGCGTCGCCACGCTGTGGTACTCGGTCAGTTGCAGCGAATCGATGACGCGCAGAATTTCGTCGAAGTTGCGGCCGGTACTGGCCGGATAGGTGATGGTGAGGCGCACCTTCTTGTTGGGATCGATCACGAACAGGGAACGCACCGTCGCCGTGGCGCTGGCATTCGGGTGGATCATGTCGTAGAGCGTCGATACCTTGCGGTCGCCATCGGCGATGATGGGGAAATTGACCGTCGTGTTTTGCGTCTCGTTGATGTCGCCAATCCACTTCATGTGGGATTCAACCGGGTCCACTGAAAGGGCGATCACCTTCACGTTGCGCTTGGCAAACTCGCCCTTCAGTTTTGCGGTCATGCCCAGTTCGGTAGTGCACACCGGCGTGAAGTCAGCCGGGTGCGAAAACAGGACGCCCCATTTGTCGCCCAGCCATTCATGAAACTTGATGCGGCCTGCGGACGAATCCTGTTCAAAGTCGGGGGCGACGTCGCCCAGTCTGATGCTCATGGTCTGGCTCCTCAATGCGTTGCGGGATCGAAAATTTTACGCCAACCCGGGCGCGGGAGGAAACGCGATCATTTGACGCTGTAGATCGGGTCGAACACGCCGCCGTCCTCGAAGTGGGCCTCTGCGTCTTGCGCCAGTCGCCAACGATATCGCGCCCGCGTGAACAAGGCGTTGATGTCATAGCCCAACGCCAGTGTCACCACGTCGGCTTCAAGGCCGTCGATGACCGCACGGGCCTGTTTGCCCGAGCCGCCATGCGAAGCTTTGACAGTGAGGTCTTGCCCGGTCTTGGCTTTCCACTGCTGGGCGAAAGCAGCGTTGAAGTCCTGATACAACTCACGCGTCGGATCGTAGGAGACGTTGAGCAGGGTGGTCTTGGCGTGTGTCAGGCCAACAAGGCCGAGCACGAGAGCGGCAGCAACAAGACCTTGGCGGAAGGTGCGCGTGGACATGATTGATGACTCCGTGATTTGTTTGGATGGAGAAATCTACGGCAGCGCACCCCAAAGTAGAACCAAAAAAATCTGCTTTGGTTATCAGTTGTGATGATTAAAAGTACAAAAGAAAATGCCCCGCAACTGCGGGGCATTTCTCGAAGCTTGGTTCCGAAGGAAGGGGGTACGGGGGGACCTGGGTTCCCCCGTACCCGGGGAACAGCCCAAGTTCGGAACAGAGGGAACCGATGGTTCCCCCCGTACCCCCTTCCTTGGATATGTTAGGAGCTTTCGCTCGTTACATATCCATTCCACCCATGCCGCCCATACCACCCATACCGCCCGGCATACCGCCGCCGCCAGCAGGCTTGTCTTCCACCAGCTCGGCCACCATGCAATCGGTGGTGAGCATCAGGCCGGCGATTGATGCGGCATTTTGCAGCGCGGTGCGGGTAACCTTGGTCGGGTCCAGCACGCCCATCGCCACCATGTCACCGTACTCGCCGGTGGCTGCGTTGTAGCCAAAGTTGCCTTTGCCTTCGAGCACCTTGTTGACCACCACCGACGGTTCGTCACCGGCATTGGTGACGATCTGGCGGATCGGTTCTTCCAGCGCGCGCAGCACGATCTTGATGCCGGCGTCCTGCTCATGGTTGTCGCCCTTGAGCTTGCCCTTGACGGCAGCCAGCGCGCGCAGCAGTGCCACACCGCCGCCAGCCACGATGCCTTCTTCAACGGCGGCGCGGGTGGCGTGCAGCGCGTCTTCGACACGCGCCTTCTTTTCCTTCATCTCGACTTCGGTGGCGGCACCAACCTTGATCAGCGCAACACCGCCGGCCAGCTTGGCCACACGCTCTTGCAACTTCTCTTTGTCGTAGTCGCTGGTGGCTTCGTCGATCTGGACGCGGACTTGCGCAACGCGGCCCTTGATCTGTTCTTCGGAACCGGCGCCATCGATGATGATGGTGTCTTCCTTTGACACCTCGACACGCGCTGCCTGACCCAGATCCTTCAACGTGGCTTTTTCGAGACTGAGGCCGACTTCCTCGGCGATGACGGTGCCGCCGGTGAGGATGGCGATGTCTTCGAGCATGGCCTTGCGACGATCACCGAAGCCCGGCGCCTTGACGGCAACGGTCTTGAGGATGCCGCGAATGTTGTTGACCACCAGGGTGGCCAGCGCTTCGCCTTCGACATCTTCGGCGATGATCAGCAGCGGACGACCGGCCTTGGCGACTTGTTCCAGCAACGGCAGCAGGTCGCGGATGTTGGAGATCTTCTTCTCGTAGAGCAACACGAACGGGCTCTCGAGCATGGCGATCTGCTTGTCCGGATTGTTGATGAAATAGGGCGACAGGTAGCCGCGGTCGAACTGCATGCCTTCGACAATATCCAGCTCATTGTTGAGCGACTTGCCGTCTTCAACGGTGATGACGCCTTCCTTGCCGACCTTGTCCATCGCCTTGGCGATGATTTCGCCGATGTCGGCGTCGGAATTGGCGGAGATCGAACCGACCTGGGCGATTTCCTTGCTGGTCGAACAGGGCTTGGACAGCTTCTTCAATTCCTCGACCGTGGCCACCACGGCCTTGTCGATGCCGCGCTTCAGATCCATCGGGTTCATGCCGGCGGCAACGAACTTCATGCCTTCGCGGACGATGGCCTGGGCCAGCACGGTGGCGGTGGTAGTGCCGTCACCGGCGACGTCGGAGGTCTTGGAAGCGACTTCCTTGACCATCTGCGCGCCCATGTTTTCGAACCTGTCTTTGAGTTCGATTTCCTTGGCAACGGAAACGCCGTCCTTGGTGATGGTCGGCGCGCCAAACGAGCGCTCCAGAACCACGTTGCGGCCTTTCGGGCCCAGGGTAACTTTAACTGCGTTGGCGAGAACGTTGACGCCATTGACCATCCGCGCACGGGCGGATTCGCCGAATTTGACTTCTTTAGATGCCATGATGAATTACCTCTTAAATTGAATTCGTAACGAAAATCGCGGGCAAAATTTATTTGCCGACGACGGCCATGATGTCTTCCTCGCGCATCACGAGGAGTTCTTCGCCGTCAACCTTGACGGTCTGGCCGGAATACTTGCCGAACAACACCTTGTCGCCGACTTTGACGTCGAGGGTGCGGACTTTGCCATCGTCACCGACTTTGCCATTGCCCACGGCAAGAATTTCGCCTTGATCGGGTTTCTCGGCCACGGTATCGGGAATCACGATGCCGGAGGCGGTTTTACGCTCTTCTTCCAAACGCTTTACGATCACACGATCGTGCAAGGGACGCAGTTTCATAGCTCACTCCTGGATATTGTTGCGGTTGCTCAAAGATTTGCCGTGCAGACATACAGCGGCAAGGAAAATAGGCCGGATGGGTTATTAGCACTCACCTCAAGCGAGTGCTAATGATAAGGGCGAAGCATGAAGATTTCAAGTCACCATTTTGATTCGGGCCTGAGTGCCGATGCGTTTGGCGGGCGATTGAAATGCGAAACTCAAGCATTGGCGGGCATTCCAAGCCAAAAATGCCTGAAAAGCCGCGCCAATGCTGGAGTTTGCCGTTTGGGGCGCTTCTCGAAACCTCTAAGTTTCGTCATTCCAGCGCAGGCTGGAATCCAGTCCTTCGTTGAATCAAACACTTGGAGGGACTGGGTCCCAGCTGTCGATGGAGACCTATTCGGGGCGCTGGGACGATGGGGTTTTTAGAAGTTCCCTTTGAGTCAGTTTTGGGCTGATGCGCTACCCGCCCCGCGCCGGGGCGATGCCGGTTTTTGGGTAATGCGGCAAGCCGCAGCTTGCCGCTACCCCGCCGCGTCGATCAAGCCAGACCCGGCGCAATGCCGAAGGGATAAACCACCCGGCGTGCCTCGCGCAGCCGATAGGGGTCAATGACCGGCTTGCTGATCAAGGGGCAGGTCGGGTTTCGGTAGCCGCCATTTTCCAGGGTGAGATCCTCGGTCACCTCCGACCACACGCCACCGCGCACCGGGCGGAACAGCCATCGGATGTAGCCTGAGCGGCCGGCAGCCTCGATCAGGTCATCGGCGTCGGGTACATCCGCCACGAACGGCGATTCGCCATCCAGCATCACCGTCGATGAACCGAAAGCATGGCGGCCCATGGTGGTTTCATTCAGGTTGGCACCCGGGCGCTGAAACGGCTTGGCCTCGGTGCGTTCAAGGTTCCACGCGCCCAACTCCCACGCGGTCTCCAGTGTTTCATTATCGAGATCATCGAAGCGATCCCAACGCGAGTTGACCTGCAGGCACGAACTCGGTACCGGCTGATAGGCAACGGTGTCGGAATCCTCGGTCAATTTAACTTCGACAAAGCCGTGCCAGTGCAGCGTCAGCACCACCGGCGTGTTGGTGTGCGGGACCGCGGCCAGGGTCACGGCGACCAGTGGCAGGCGGTTGCTGATGAGTTGAGTTTCGATAAGATCGAGCAGGTTCATGAAGCAAAGCTCCTTTGGTCTGTTCACAAATCGCGTGTCGTCACAAATGTTCGACAACTTTCTATATTTCTTTAACGCCCCACCGAGCGGATCGCAGCGCATCGATTGAGCCACACTTCAAAAATCATATGTTGTTAGCAATCAGGCGGCGTGGTTGCCAATCGGGTGTGATAGATTCGATCGCCATGAGCACTCCGTCCCTTAATGCCAAGCAAGTTTCGCGTTCACTCGCGGCGGTATGGCACCCCTGCACGCAAATGAAGCACCACGAGCAGTTCCCGCTGGTGCCGATTGCGCGCGGCGAGGGTGCCTGGCTGATCGATTACGAAGGCAAGCGCTATCTCGATGCGGTCTCGTCATGGTGGGTCAATCTGTTCGGCCATGCCAACCCGCGCATCAATGCCGCGCTGAAGGCCCAGCTCGACACTTTGGAACACGCAATGCTGGCCGGCTTTACCCACGAACCGGCGATCAAACTTTCCGAGCGGCTGGCAAAACTGACCGGACTCGGTCATGCCTTCTATGGCAGCGACGGCGCCAGCGCGGTGGAGATCGCACTGAAGATGAGCTTTCATTACTGGCGAAACGTCGGCAAGCCGGGCAAGCAAAAATTTGTGAGCCTGGAAGGCAGTTACCACGGTGAAACCCTGGGTGCGCTGGCGGTCACCGATGTGGCGATTTTCCGCGATGCGTACGGGCCGTTATTAAACAATAATCTGCTGGTGCCGTTTCCAGGGCCGCGTCCGGCGCAGACCGCGGATGTCTGCTGCCCAGAATGTATCGTTGCAGCCGTTTCTGCGCTTGAGGCTATGCTGGCCGAACGCCATGATGAAATTGCCGCCTTCATCATCGAGCCATTGGTACAGGGCGCTGCCGGCATGCGCCTCTATCACCCGGATTATCTGCGCAAGGCGCGCGCGCTGTGCAGCCAATACGGCGTGCATCTGATCGCCGATGAAATCATGACCGGCTTCGGACGAACCGGAACCATGTTCGCCATTGAGCAAGCCGGGATCACGCCCGACCTTATATGTTTGTCAAAAGGCCTGACCGGCGGCTACTTGCCGCTGTCATGCGTGCTCAGCAGCGACGATATCTACGCCGCGTTTTATGACGATGATAATGCGCGTGGTTTTCTGCATTCGCATTCCTACACCGGCAGCGCGCTGGCTTGTCGTGCTGCGCTGGCCACGCTGGATATCTTCGCCGCAGACGCCGTGATCGACAAAAATCGCGACAAGGCAATACGGTTTACCGCGCTGGCTACATCGCTGGCGCAGCACCCCCGGGTGAAAAATTTTCGCCACCTCGGCATGATCTGGGCGTTCGAAGTCGACAACATCGATAAAAAATTTGCCCGGGAATTTTTTGCGCGCGCACTCAAACGCGACGTACTGCTGCGGCCGATCGGCAGCACGGTCTACTTCATGCCGCCGTATATCGTCACCGACGACGAGTTTGCCTGGCTGGTGGCGCAGACCGTAGCGACTATCGATGAAATGACCACCGCATGAACTTTCGATATCTTATCGCCCCCATATTCATATTGGGAGCCAGCATCAGCGCGTTTGCACAAAGTACCTTCCACCCCGGCACTTTCCAAACCGGCGCCCTGCCGCCCGCAGTCGCCGAAGCGCTCACGCGCGCAAACGTCCCGCTGGAAAGTGTGTCGGTGATAGTCAAAGAGCCTGGCGTGCGCGATACCTTGCTCAGCCTCAACGCCGACAAGTCGATGAACCCGGCATCGGTAATGAAATTGTTCACCACCTACGCCGGACTGGAATTGCTCGGGCCGGCCTACACCTGGAAAACCGAGGCCTACGCCCTGGGTGAGGTTCGCGGCAATAACTTGTTCGGAGACCTGGTGCTGAAGGGAGGCGGCGATCCCAAGTTGACCATCGAGCGCTTTGAGGCCTTGCTGAAACAGCTTCGCCAGCGTGGCCTGCGCACGATTCGCGGCGACCTCATCCTGGACCACGCGCTCTTCAATACACCACCGCATGATCCTGCCACATTCGATGATGAGCCGCTGCGCGCCTATAACGTCGGCGCTGATGCACTGCTGCTTAATTTCAAGACGGTGCGCTTTTTCTTTGCCGCATCGGTCGACGGTAAATCGCTAACGATTTCCCCGGATGCGAAACCGGCTCAACTTGAGATTGTCAATCGCGTCAAACTCGTTGATGGCGTCTGTGGCGATTGGCAAAGCCGCATCCTGCTCGATGTCCAGATGGTGAATCCCGTGCAGGTCAAAGTCGCGTTCACCGGCAATTATGCGAAGAGTTGCGGTACGCAGGCGTGGAATATTTCACTGCTCGACCACACCCGTTTTGTCGGCGGCGTATTTGCCACCATGTGGAAGGAACTTGGCGGCAGCTGGAACGGCCTGGTCAAAGTGATGGTGACACCGCCCGATGCCAAATTGCTCGCCGTCGTGGAATCGCCGCCACTGGCGGAAGTGGTGCGCGACATCAATAAATTTTCCAATAACGTAATGGCGCGGCAGTTGTTTCTGACCCTGTCGGCCGAAAAATCGGGTGCGCCCGGCACGGTGGTGCGTTCAACGGAAATCATCAAGGAATGGTTGGCCAGGAAAGGCATCGCGGCGCCTGAGCTCATAATCGAAAACGGTTCAGGCCTGTCGCGCCTTGAGCGCAGCAGCGCGGCGACCTTGTCCGCACTGCTCGATGCGGCGTGGAAGTCCAGCGTGATGCCGGAGTTCATCTCGTCAATGTCGCTGCTCGGGATTGATGGCACCCTGCGCCGCCGCGGCCGCAGCGACGCCGTTGCCGGTCAGGCGCATATCAAGAGCGGCACCTTGAATGACGCCCGCGCCATTGCCGGCTATGTACTCGACAGCAGTGGCAAACGCTGGAGCGTGGTGATGATAGTCAATCATCCGAACGCCACGCAGACGCAAGCCGCACAGGACGCTTTGCTGGCCTGGGTTTATGCGGGCGCGCCCGCTGTCGCAGCACCTGCGCCGCTCGCCGCACCGGTTCCCGAGCTGCCGTTCAGGCGTCAGTAGTGCCTGCCATCTTTATGCGCGAACGTGACTTCACCATTCGTGTCATCAACAAACATTAAATCGTCGTCCAGATAAAAAGCCCGGTCGGCATCGATGCGGCTGCCGACTTCGAGATAGGACGCAGAGTGCGAAGAGCGATTGATTAAATGATGTCCGTCGGCCTTGCCGCCTGGGTAGCCGGCGCACATGCCGACACTGAGCAGCTGCTCACCGATATCGCTGACTAGCACGACTTCACCGCTCAGTATGTAGACGAATTCATCTTCCAGCGTATGCCAATGGCGCAGCGCGGATTGCCCATTGGGACCCAGCGTGACCAGGTTGACGCCAAATTGTGTCAGCCTGCAAGCGTCGCCCAGTCGGCGTTTGACGCGATCGCCCATACGCGAGCGAAACGGTTCCGGATAGCCGGAGCCGCGAACTTCGGGTGCCTCGTCGGGATCGAGAGCCGGGGGTTGCAACGATTCGAACATGGGAATTGTTCCCCCAAAAATTCGATTGTAAAGCCGGTGCGGC
>JAYUFR010000309.1:0-24149 GCA_043738625.1 Sterolibacteriaceae bacterium | reverse complement strand
CTGCTTCCAAAGAAAGGGAAATCACTCCTTCTCCTTGTCGATAAGCCTTGATTTCGAAATGCATCGCCGTTGTCACCAGTTGGTGATGTCGGCGTCCTCGCCGCTACCGCCCTGCGCTCCATCATGTCCATACGAAAGCAGGTCGAAATCGCCGTGCTCCCCGGGGCATTTATAGATGTAGGGTTTACCCCAAGGATCCACAGGCACCTCTTTCTTGAGGTAAGGTCCTGCCCATTTTGGCACTCCGCCGGGCGGCGCCACAAGGCTCTTGAGTCCCTGTTCGGTGGAAGGATAACGGCCGACATCAAGCCGGTACTGATCGAGGGCCTTCTCAATGCCATCGATCTGCGCATGCGCCGCCTTGACCTCTGCCTTGCCCAACTGGCCGAAATACTTCGGGCCGACGTAACCGGCGAGCACGCCGATAATGGCAACCACCACCAGCAACTCGAGCAGGGTGAAGCCGAAGGGCTTCCTGAAATGAGATATCAATGAAGCAGAAGGTTTGTTGGCTGCCGCAGTTTTCTGGTTATAAAACATCCGATTGAATACCTTATAGCTGGATTGCCCCCTTGCTTTTTAATCGTGAAACGCTTCCCGGCATTCTACACTTCTACAGTGAACGCCTCTTTACTGAGCTGCAACAAATTGACCAGGTTAAGATTGAAATACTGTTGGTCCGCGACGATCTTCAACACGTGCTTGCCAGCGCTGAGATTAATGTTGGGCGACGGGCCCCACACGAATGTGGTCCAACCGCTGGTATGGGGAATGACAATCGATCCGGTCACCGGGGCGCCGTCGACCTCGATATGAAAAGCGCTGGTCGTGTTGCTGCTGCTGGTTCTTAGTTGAACGTTGTATTTGCCGCCGGTGGCCACGCTGATGGTGTAGGCCAGCCACTCGCCCGTCGTGAAATTGTTGATGACATAGCCTCCGCCCGAAGCGTCGGCGGAAGTGATGATATCGACGTCTTCGCCGAGCCGGTATTGGCCGCCTTGATTGCCCTTGCTGCTGTCATGATAGGCAACACCCTCGCCGCCCCAGTCGAAGTTTTCGGCCTGAAAGGCCGCGGGAATGGCCATCGGAGCTCCGGGGTATGGCATCGGCTTTCCGGTAGGAGTCGGTGTTGGCGTTGGCGTTGGCGTTGGCGTTGGCGTTGGTGTCGGTGTCGGTATTGGAACAGCGGGGGGTGCAGGGATGGTACCCGGGCCGGTGACGGCGATACCGTTGCTGCCGATGGTGACGGTGTTGCTGCCCACGGGCACCGTCCAGATACCATTGGTTTTACTGGCGCTGGCCGCGACCGTCGTGCAGCCGACGTTCAGCAGGGCGACAAATTCGGTGGCGGCAAGCTGGGTGGTGCTGTAAAAATCACCGTGCCACTGCGACGCCCGCGATCCCGTCGGATTGGCGGTGAACTGGTTGGTCTGCGTGAAGTGCATCGCCGGCCCCGCCAGCATGGTGACGCACAGGCTTTGGCCGCCGTTCACGATTTTTGCCGTTGTGTCCGACCCGGATGTCATCTGGTTTGCCGCATGCAAATTCCACTCCCATTGCCGGCTCGTGGCCGAGGCCAGGTTGTCATAGACCAGAATCAGGTTGGGACGCAGGTACACCAGCGAACGCTGCGCCTTGCTGAGCGCACCACCATAGGCCGATGTCGCGTCGCCGCGGACAATGTCGTATGCAGCCGTGGTGGAGAAGTAGGTGATCTTGCCGTAGCCCATCTTTTCCTGATTGCTCGAGTCCTCGTAGAAAATCTGGCCTTTGCCGCCGTCATAAGTGATGGCGTTATGAGCTTTGGTGGTGTGATACCAACTCTTCCAGTGTGGAGTCTTATAGTCGTCGTAGTAACCCGATTCGATCGCCAGGCGCTGTCCGCCGGCGTTAATGACAAAACTGTTCTGGTCGGCGTGGCTGTGGTTGAACGCGCCGTAAGGTGGCGGGCTCGACTTGAAATACACCGAGGTGCGCGCCGCATTCGACAGGTCGCTGTGCATGGCCACCTGGCCGATGGAGGGCAACGCAAGCGCGTTCGGTGTGCCTGACGGGAATGCCACCGCTCCCGAGAAGTCTGCCGGCGGCGCCATCAGAAACTCGATACGTGTGGGATCTTCAGCATTGAGTTGCGAGGCATGCCAGCGGCCAAGCGGCGAGGGCGAGAAGTAGGTGTAGCCCTTGCCGAAGCGCGCCTGGTGCTCGCTTTCGTTCTCCTCGAAGCCGTCACCGAACACGGTGGTGCCGGCCGCCATTCCCGGCGGCGTGAAGTAGGTAAAGAAGCGGCCCCAGTCGCGTACCCAGGATTTCTGCGCCATATCGATTCCCGTCGCGCAGCGCAGTTCGTACCAAATCGGCAATAAATCGCCGACGTCCCAGTTGCCTTGAGTCGCTGAGTTGGCAAAGCCGCCTTCCTCGCCACCCCAGGGATTGGCGGCATTGAGGGCGAGCGGCAAGCTGTTCTGCAACCAGGTATTGGCCTCGGTCAGATCACCTGCGACGAGGGTCGAGATCAGCGCCACCATGGCGAGGGTCTGGTTACCGTGCGAGTCGCGCGGGTGCTGGGAAATGCGCGAGCGTGTGCCGATGATGTCGTTGTACATGTCGCCATTGCGTGTCCGGATGGTGGCGAGAATCTGGCTTCTCTGGCTTGAACTCAATCGGGGGAAGAGCCAGTCATAGCCGAGCGCGATAGTCCAGGTGAGGTAGCGGGCGGCCATATCCTCTCCTGGATTCCCGTACGAAGTCGCCCCGTTGGGATCCCACGCTGCGAGGTTCATCACCCGCCGTATGGCGTCATTGCAGTGAGTGGGCAAATTGCTAAAGACACAGGCCTGGAGTGAGCTTAGGGCAAGCTTGCTGTAGGTAAATGCGTCGTCTGCGCCGATGCCAGCACTCGGTATGGAGTTGCCGATATGCCCGCTGACATCGGACAGCAGGGAGGTGACTGCGCTTAGCCGCTGGCTCTGCATCGTCGCCAGCGTGGTGGCGTCGGGCAGGCTGCGCGGGTGTGACTTTGCCGAAACAGTGGTGAACAGGCTGCCCATGTTTGGCGCGAGGAATGGTTTCGAGCCGGCGTCGACAATGAACTTGCGGGCATTGCTTGGCACTCCGCCAGAATAGTTGACGGTCCAGGAGTAGGCGCCGGCGGGGAGGACTTCGTCCCAATTGAGCCAGTTCTGGGTGGCCGGCAGCGTTCTGGCGTGACCATCGGGGTAGGTGAGTGTCAATTGATAGCCGCCGCGTGCGATGACATCAGGCCAGCGGAAGGATGGTGGCGTCAGCTCGACGAACACGCAGTCACGCGGCCGGATGTCCTGGGCGAGTTGGTCGCTTGATACCATCCAGTCGTTTACCGCGCTTGGGGTACACACTTGGGCGCTGGCTGCCGAAGGAAATCCAAAGCACACGCCTGCGAGCAATGCAATGGCGTGTCGGGCGGCAGCGAAGGGAATCCGATCTCTCGAGGTTGAAGTACCGGCAAAAAAACCGATACGTGCCCCACTGGGAAACAACGCATGCTGGCGGGCGGGTAACGTGGGTGAACAGGGCGTTTTCAAAATGTTTTCAACAAGCGAAAATAACCGAGATAGTGGAAAGGTTCTTCTCGTGTCGATTTTGTAGTCTAGACGTGTTACTCGTATGCGTTGCGAGTGATATGATGTTCATGGTCCGATTGGCCCATGACATCTGTACCAATTGGCACATGCGTGAGTTGATTGGCCAGAACGGCTGGTGTCTGAATCGGGGAATATGCTGGAACTTGGCGTAATCAGGCGCGCCAGAATGACACGGGGAAGTTTCAGATTATGCAGGACTCAATTGATCTATGACGCACATTTGGTGACTCGCAAATGAATTTCAATCAACATGAATATGCGTGGATTGTCAGCCGGCGGTGCAATGGGCATCGGTTGCGAGGCTTGAGCATGGCAATCGTCGCTGCCGGAATTATTTTTCCGGTTACTGATGCGCTTGCCTTGTGGGATAACAAATTGGAGTTGTTTGCAACGGAAACCGTTACCTCCGACGATAACGTATTTCGCAGTTCGAACGATTCGAATCCGGCGACCGTTTTGGGTTCGTCGGAAAAAGGCGATACCTACCGCACCACCGCGTTTGGCTTCAATCTCAATGTTCCTGTCAGCCGCCAACGTTTTCAAGTGAGCGCGATATGGAACAATAACCGCTATCAACGCCTCACCAATCTCGATTTCAACGGCCACGATGGAACAGCAGTGTGGCTGTGGCAGCTGGGCAACGATTTGAGCGGAAAGCTCGGTTACGAGGAAACCTCCGCTCTAGCTTCATTCTCCAACGTTGGGGGCCGTAGCGCGGATCCGCTTAAAACGCGGCAGACATTCGGCGACGCGGCTTATGTGATTACCCCGCGCTGGCGGCTCGAGGCGGGTGCGCGCGAACTGAAGCAAACCAATGGCGATACGACACGCCAGGCAAGCGATGTCAATATCCGCAACACCGACTTCATGTTGAGCTATGTCACTCCTAGAGAAAACTCCATAGGATTGAGCTTGCGGGAAGAAGACGGACGTTACCCAAATCGCCAGCTCGTTGCCGGCAGCCTCTTCGATAATGCCTATACCCAACATAGTGTCGGCACGGTGATCGATTGGACCATCACCGGCAAGTCGCATTTGAATGCTCATGCTGACCGGGTCAGTCGTGACTACGACCAGTTGCCGGCCCGAAATTTTGATGGAACTACATTTCGTGCCGTTTATGATTGGAAACCGACTGGAAAACTTTCACTGAATGTGATTGCCCACAGAGATATCAGCGCGATTGAAGATGTCGGCACCAGCTTCGTCCTGATCAAGGGTTTTGAACTGCGTCCAAGCCTCAATCTGACCGACAAGATTGACTTGTCGGGATCACTCGGCTATAGCATTTGGGACTACCTGGGTGACCCCGGGATAGTGCTGGGAACGCTACCCAATCGCAGAGATCGGGTGCGTTCGATTTCCGCCGCAGCTTTATATCGACCTGATCGGGCAATCACCTTGATACTTAGTCTGCTGCACGAAAAGCGTTCGTCGAATGTCCAGTTTAGAGACTACGCGGTGAATGTCGTCCAACTGAATTTCAGAATTGCATTCTGACCAGTTTCAGACGATCTGCAAAATAAATGGGTGGCTAAAAAGACTGGCAGCTTGATCCTGCGGTTGCGTAGTGCGGAATACGGCTGAACATGCGTCCCTTGTCGCGTTGCTTGCCTTCCACTGACCGCGGCGTGTCGTATGGACCAAAGGCATTGGGCTGATTGTTGGGGGCGCAACCAAGTACCAGTGCCAAGCAAGTAATCGGCCGCCCCGGCCGACGATTAGTCCGGTGAGTCCGCCCAGATTACTGGCTCGAGAATGCCGGCCCCCATGAGTTCAAAACTGGTCATTGCACCGGCGAGTTGGCTCTGACCCAACACCGATAACGCATCAGCTTGATGAGGGTTGCCTGGAGTAGCTGCGTTATTGCCATTGACGCTAATAGTGGCGCTGCCTGCGATCGACTACCAGGATCGACTCCCAGGATCGACTCCCACATTGCCCGTTAAAGAGGTCGCTTACGTATTTGGTTACCGAAGCGCCCAATACGGCAAAACTCGACAATTCTGAACCCATCGTTGCTGCCCCGATGGGCCAATTCGACGCGCTGCCAACTGGCGGTTTTGCCGGTCTGGTGACCGTAAGCTTCATTACCCGGCCCAGGTTCGGCGGGATCGGGCCGACGCCGTGAACATTCCCTTTGCATGAATCCGCGCGTGACCCGGTACGCCCTAGTCCAATTGGACTAGATAAGAGCCGCTGTCTACCGGCATTGACTTGCGATTTGGTTGTCTAGCCTTGCGGTTGAGAGTTTGTCAGTAATGGCAACTTCAGTGACAACAGCGACATCAACTTTTTCGAGCAACTATTCATGAATAAAAGGCTGCGCAGCACATCAAGCGTTATCGCACTGACGGTCGTTTTGACCGCATGCGGCAAGACCGGTGATAAGACGCTATCGAGCCAGATCGCCGCGAAAGAGCACCTGGAAAGAGGTTTGTCTGGATTGCTGTGAACCAATTGTTGTCTTCAGTAATCCGTATGCATTCACGCAATCCGTTATTGCACATATCAGGAGAAATGAAATCATGAAAACTTACGCTACTGAGATTCCTTCGCCGCCGACCGCCCGGGCTGAAAAATGGTTTGTGGCGGCATTGGCCTGTCTGACCCTGCTTATGCCGATGAGGTCGAGCTTCGCCGAACCTAACGAAACGCTGGGGCCAGGCGACAGCATTCGGGTGACAGTTTTCCAAAACCCGGACCTCACTACCGAAACTCGAGTTTCGGCACAAGGCACCATCAAATTACCGTTGATCGGTGATGTAAAAGTGGCGGGGATGACGCCCGGAGATGCGGTTAATAGTATCGCCAACAAATTGAAGGACGAGAATTTTGTCCGCGATCCACAGGTCAGTATCAGCGTAATCCAGATACGCAGCCGGCAGGTATCGGTACTCGGCCAAGTGGCTCGACCCGGGCGCTATGCGCTTGACGATACCAGTTCCAAGCTGACGGATATTTTGGCGCTGGCCGGTGGAATCAGTCCGGGCGGTTGCGACATGGTGACTGTCATGAAAGTACGGAATGGCAAGCTTGAGAAGCAGGAAATCGATGTAAGCAAGTTGGACTCGACGGCTGATCAGTCAGCCAACATAGATGTGGAAAGTGGCGACACGATTTTCGTTCAGCGCGCGCCGATGTTCTACATCTACGGCGAGGTTCAGCACGCCGGGTCTTATCGTCTGGAATCCCGGATGAATGTCATGCAAGCGCTGTCGCTCGGAGGCGGCCTGACTCTGCGCGGCACCGAGCGCGGAATCAAGATACATCGTAATTCGGGCGATGGAACCTTGACCAAACTCGACGCGAAAATGGGCGACCCGATCCACGCCAACGACATCATTTACGTCAATGAAAGCTTCTTTTGACACCGATGTCTGGTTCCATGTCAATGTGTCAATAAATTCATGAACCACTATTTTCTCTTAGCGGCGTTGCGTGCGCGTTATCGAATATTTTTATTCATTCTGGGAGCTACGGTCTTGGCCACTACGGTGGTTAGCCTGCTGTTGCCGAAGAGTTATGTGTCCACCGTCGCACTGATGGTGGACAGCAAGGATGAGCAATCAATCGGTAATGCCCAGCTGGCTCCGGTGCGAGAGAGAACGGGATACATGCAGACCCAGATTGATCTCATTACCAGCCCGAAGGCGGCGCGTAAAGTGGTCGATGAACTTCGGCTCACCGAGAGTCCGACGATACGCGCCGAGTTCGAAGAGGAGCCCCGTGGACAAGGGTCGATCGAGGACTGGCTGACAGAAACCCTGCTCAAGCGACTAAAGGTT
Organism: Sterolibacteriaceae bacterium; assembly: GCA_043738625.1. Taxonomy (GTDB): domain Bacteria; phylum Pseudomonadota; class Gammaproteobacteria; order Burkholderiales; family Rhodocyclaceae; genus JANYCD01. The sequence goes on along the minus strand of JAYUFR010000309.1, from coordinate 16,741 downwards.
GATACATCACAGAGCAGTGTTATCCAGCTTGCATTCACGTCGGTCGACGCAAAATTTTCCGCGCTGGTTGCCAACGCATTCGCCAAAGCCTACATCGATACCACTCTTGCATTACGTGTCGAGCCATTGCGACAGACAGCAGCATGGTTTGACGAGCAGATTAAAGAGCTTCGCGACAATCTTGTGCAGTCCCAGACACGCTTGGTGGAATATCAAAAGAAAAACGGCATAGTGTCGCTTGAGGAGCGCTTTGACGTCGATAGCACGGTCTTGTCTGATCTGTCGGCCCAAGTCACTAAAGCACAGGAACAGTCCTACGATTCGACAAGCCGGCAACAGCAGGCAAATGCTGTGTTGCGTGGGTCTGCTTCGCCGGAGAGACTGCCGGAAATTCTCTCCAATCCATTCATCCAGGGTATAAAAACAGATCTTCTGCGCAGCGAAACAAAACTACAGGAACTTGCGTCCCGGCTCGGCAGCAGGCATCCGTCTTATCAAAGCCAACTTTCTGAGACCCAGATCCTGCGCGACAGGCTCAAAAGCGAAATGGAAAAGATCGTTGACGGGATTGGTAATTCCGTACAGCAGAATCGGCGGCGCGAGTCAGACTTGCGCAGCGCCTTGGCAGCTCAGCAGACGCGAATACTGGATTTCAAGCAATCCCGTTATCAGGTTGGAATACTGGTTCGCGATGTCGACGCTGCACAGAAGGCCTATGAAACTGCCATGCAACGCGCGGTGGACAGCAGAGTCGAGAGCCATGCCAGGCTCACCAACGTCAATGTGCTTTATGCGGCAGTCGCACCGTTCAAAGCTGCACGTCCCCGTATTGGTCTCAATATTGGTTTGTCGGTGGCCGTTGGTATTTTGCTTGGCCTCAGTATCGTCTATTTGATGGAAATGCTTGATCACCGGGTGCGCTCGCTGGCTGACTTGGAGAACGATCTTCACGTGCCCCTGCTGATCGAGCTTAATTCCTGGCGGCCAGTGCCCGGTGGGCTTCTCGCCGGGCCAATTGCCGGCCGTGCTTTGCCTCGTCCCAGTTGAGGAATGGTTATGATCAAAGAAAATGCTTTGTCCGTGGAACCTTCGAACCGCATGGCGGCTCGCGACGACTCCAATATCGGCTCCATTCTGGTCCAGGAAGGCAGGCTCAGCCTCACCGAGGTTGACCGGATCATGGAATTGCACTATCGGGAGGGGTTGCAGTTCGGCGCCGCGGCACAGCTTCTCGGGCTGGTCAATGAAAACGATCTACAAGCAGCGCTTGCCAGGCAATACGATTTGCCACACTTGTTGCCAGGCAACGACGGTGCGAGCCAGGAACTTGTCGCGGCCCACCTCCCGCATCATCCGCGCACTGAAGAGCTGCGTACTTTGCGTACCCAGTTGCTCGTCCGCTGGTTTAACCCCGAAGCTGATCGTCGGGTACTGGCAATCGTAAGCCCGGGCAGTGGCGAAGGACGAAGCTATTTGGCCGCCAATCTCGCAGTAGTGTTTTCGCAGATTGGCTTTCGTACCTTGCTGATCGACGCCGACTTGAGAAAGCCGCGCCAGCACCGGATCTTCAATATTCCGGAGCGCAAGGGTCTGGCTGCTGTATTGGCCGGCCGCGCGAATAGTGAAGCAGTAGTGCCGGTTCCCGGATTTACGAAACTGTCTTTGCTGCCGGCAGGCATACTGCCGCCCAATGCGCAGGATCTGCTTTCACGTCCCCTGCTTGCCGCACTGCTCAAGAAATCCCAGATCGAGTTCGATGTCGTGTTGATCGATACGCCGGCAGCCAGGCTCTATTCAGATGCTCAAAGCGTGACGTTCCAGGCGGGAAGTGCAGTATTGCTGGCCCGAAAGAATCACACCCAAGTCACAGACACAAAACAGCTGCTTCGGGAGTTGAGTGATACCGGTACGCGCGTTGTTGGCACAGTGATGAATTCTTTTTAGACCCCAGGTCTGATTCCATTGCTTGCCTCGCTTTTAAAATAAATTTATCGACACCATCCACCGCTCCAAAGCCGATACCACCAGTGAGTCTTCTGGTTGGCATAGCGCGGATCAACACCATTTCAGCGACTCAATTGAAAACACAATTGAAAACACCGCCCAATAAGTTTGTTGTTATTTTATCGGTGTTGTGCCTGGTGAGCACCATTGCCCGCGCGGAACAATCCGACGCTGAAAAGGCGGGCTTCACGATCACACCCGAGATGCGCGCGGCCATGAATATGCGCGGTAGTGAAACCCCAAAGGCCTGGCTCGGAAATGCCATCCAATATAACTATCAGGCCGACGCATTGAGTCTTGAGGTTGGTCAAAAGTATCATCTGCCGGAAGCCCGAACGTTGTGCTCTGCAGGTGATCCTGATTCATGTGCAACGGCACGCAGCATTGAAAAATGGCTGTCCTGGGCCAAGTCAACTTCAGCGTTTTCTGCCGAAGAATGTGACCGTACACCTTGCGACCGTGTCCCCAACGATCTCATTCCGTCCGCTTTGAGAGGAAAGCTCTGGGTGCTCCATGCGTGGGCATCATGGTGCCCCTATTGTCGTTTGGACCATATGCGGCTTGTCGAGATTGGTCCAGACAGACACATGAAAATTGTTTCTCTTTTATATCAAGATACCGAAGATGCCGCAGCCCGATATCTGGCTGACCATGGCAATCCGTATAACGATGGAAGTATTCGTGTTTCCAGAGAAATTCTCAAAAGCCTTGATCTGCGCAGTGTTCCGGCCACGTTCGTGATCAGCCCGGGTGGAAACATACTCCGGCGTTTCCAGGGAACATTAGGCGGTAGAGGACAAGAAGCATTGGAGAAATATTCAAATAAATAAGGCCCGATGGGTAATTTCCATCCTGGCCCGATCGAATCCCGGTGGTTCATAGGTCGATTGGCCCATGCCGTCTTGATTGCAATTCATACCCGACTCCCATACTTGGAACCGGTGGTATTTGACAAAGGAACCGGAAATGTTGCTCATACCTGAAAGAACGGAGATTTCGCAACAAGATGAAGCTCAACCGCAAAGCTGCCCACGCTTGGGAACGGTTGCGGTGGTGGGCTTGGGTTATGTCGGGCTGCCGGTCGCTGTGGCGTTCGGGAAGCATCGCCCTACCATCGGCTTCGATGTGTCGCGCGATAAACTGGAAAACCTCAAGTGCCGGATCGACACCACCGGCGAGGTGTCGACCGAAGAACTGACAACGGCGCTACATCTGAGGATCACCGGCGATGTGGAGCAACTCAAGCAGGCGGATTTCATTATTGTCGCTGTGCCAACGCCGGTCAATGTCGCGCATCAACCTGACTTCGGGCCACTCGAATCGGCCAGTGTTACCGTCGGCAAACACATGAAGCCAGGTGCGATTGTCATCTACGAGTCGACCGTTTATCCCGGCGCAACCGAGGAAATCTGCGTCCCTCTTCTGGAGCGGCACTCCGGCATGCGCTGGCGCCGCGATTTTCATGTTGGCTATTCTCCGGAGCGTATCAATCCCGGCGACAAGGAACACAGTTTCACCCGGATTACGAAAGTCGTGTCAGGCGATGATGCCGACACGCTGGAGCAGGTGGCCGGTTTATATGCATCGGTGGTGACGGCGGGGGTCTACCGGGCTTCCTCGATCCGCGTGGCGGAAGCTGCAAAAGTCATTGAGAACACGCAGCGGGACCTCAACATCGCGTTCGTGAATGAGCTGGCGATCATTTTTGACAGGCTTGGCCTCGACACCACGGAAGTGCTGGAAGCCGCTGGTACGAAATGGAATTTTCTTCCATTCCGCCCCGGACTGGTGGGTGGGCATTGTATCGGGGTTGATCCTTATTATCTTACGCACCGGGCGGAGCTGGCCGGGTATCACCCGGAAGTGATACTGGCGGGCCGACGCATTAATGACGACATGGGAGCGCATATCGCGCGCAAAACTGTGCAGCAAATGATACATGCCGGCCGCAATATCAAGGGGGCCCGGGTTAATGTTCTCGGGCTTACCTTCAAGGAGAACTGCGCCGATATCCGTAATTCCAAGGTTGTCGATGTATTGCGCGAACTGACGGAATTCGGCATTGAGACTTATGTCCATGACCCCAAAGCTGACGCAGCCGCGACATTTCACGAATACGGCATCCGGCTGTGTTCTTGGGAAGATCTGCCGGTAGCCGATGCCCTGATTTTGGCAGTGCCACACCGTCCGTTCCTTGATTTGCCAGGGACAGCCATTGTGCAGAAGATTGTGCATCAGGGCTGCCTCATCGACATCAAGTCGGCGCTTGATCCCGCGCCGTTCCGCCAGCAAGGGCTGCGAGTATGGCGCCTCTAGCGCTTGCGCAAACGGATGGCGGGAATAATCGAGTCGGTTTTTCGCCAGCGCCGGAACCGCATCCCAAATTGCGCATCGGCTTGTTTGCCGATAGCCGATTACAGCCGCGTGCGCTGGTCGAAGCATTCGCGGATATTGCGCTGTCTGACTATGCCGATATCGTGGTGATTGCGGTGGATCACCGGGTGGTGCCGGCGCTACCCTGGCTGTGGCGCATCTACGAACATATCGACAGACGGATTTTTGGCGTGCAGCCGGATTCGTCGAAGCCCGTCGATCTATTTTCGCATTTGGCATCCGGCCGAATTTTGAGGATTCCCGATACGGTTGTTGGAGACTCCGTACCAGCCGACTGGGTGGCCAAAGTCAATGCCTTCAACCTCGATGTTGCGTTCGTGCTCGGGGAAATTGACATTGATGCGATAAAGAGCGCGGCAAAGTACGGTGTCTGGCGTTTTTGCTTTGGTGTCAGACAGGGAGCTCTGGATATGCTCGATGGCTTTCGCGAAGTTCTGGATGGCAGCGAAGTGACTGCATCGAGCCTGAGCGCAAGCTCGATCGCCGACAGCGAAAGATTGCTATACCAATCATGGTCCTGCACCTCGCCGTTTTCTGTGACCCGCAATCGCGATAAATTGTTGCGCAGAGCGGCACAATTTCCAGCCAGGGTATTGAAAGAACTGCATCGCTCAGGTGGGGTGTCGCTGGCAACGTGTGTGCCGCCCAACCATTCATCTTCAGTCAAGGAGACAACTTCGCCTCTCGTGCTGGATACACCGCGCAGCATGGCGAGGGTTGGCTGGAGAATCGTGCGCAGGGGACTGCAAAAATTGTTTTGCATTGATCAATGGTTTATTGGTTATCGATTTTGCATTGGTGCAGGGGGGCAGCCCGAAGTCGGACAGTTCTCCCGCCTGATGCCGCCGAAAGATCGTTTTTGGGCCGATCCATTTCCGATCCAGCGCAACGGCCGCTATTACATTTTCTTTGAAGAGCTCGTCTTTGCGGCGGGCAAGGCACACATTTCAATGGTGGAGGTCGATCGCCACGGCAACTGCTCCGAACCGGAACGAGTCCTGGAGCGCCCCTACCATTTGTCCTATCCGTTTCTCATCGAAGCTGACGGAGAACTTTTCATGGTGCCCGAAACGGCCCAGAACCGCAGTGTCGAACTCTATCGCTGTGTCCGTTTCCCCGATCGCTGGCGTCTGGAAAAGATGTTGCTGAACGATGTCTATTGCGTGGACGCGACCTTTCATCACACTGATGGAAAATGGTGGATGTTCGCCAATATCGCGGAAAACGATACAAGTATTCATGATGAGCTGCATATTTATTACGCCGACAGCCTGTGCGGCGAGTGGAAATCGCACCGCGGCAATCCCGTCAAATCCGACGTCAGGAGCGCCAGGCCGGCCGGCCGGCTTTATGAGCGCAACGGACGGCTGTATCGTCCTGCCCAGAATTGCGCCCCGCGCTACGGCTCCGGCATATCGATCAATCAAGTACTTGCGCTGTCCCCGGAAACTTATTTGGAACGCGAGATCGAGCGCATCGCTGTGCCGCTTGCGTCCAACACGTTGGGGATCCATACGCTTAATCGCGCCGGCGATCTCTGTGTAGTCGACGGTTTCGTTCGGCGCAAACGCCTGGGGCGGGATGAGGGTGGCGTATTTGCACCACATCGGCTGGGGCCCGGGCAGCCTTCCGAGACAGCGTATGGGCAAGACCATGCCATTTGAACATTTCTGCATTCCCGGTTCGGTCGCCATCTCCAAAGGCGCACTGGCACATGGCTGCTGAGGCGAATGGTCGCGACATCGAACTCCCGCGTGACGGGGACGACGGCACAATGACCACAAAGTTGCCTCTGGTTCTCCTGCTCGGTCCGCACCTTGGAGCGGTGAGCGGCGTCAGCACCCATCTCAATCTGTTGTTTGCTTCCCGCCTGGCGCGTGACTTTCGATTGAGGCATTTCCAGGTTGGAAGTGAAGGCCGCGGCGAAAGCGTGGTGGGCCGCATCGCCAGACTGATTGCGAGTCCGCTCGTGCTGGCCGCAACCATTCTTGTCGAGGGTGTGGATATTGTGCATCTCAACACATCGCTCAATCGGCGTGCGTATTGGCGCGATCTCATCTACATGGTGGTGGCACGGATCAGCGGCACGAAGGTGTTATACCAGGTTCATGGCGGGGATTTGCCTCTGAAATTCTCGCGCCACAATCGCATCCTGGGGGCGTTGCTGCGTTTCACATTGGGACTGCCCGCGATGATTGTCGTGCTCGCCCAGTGTGAACTCGATGCCTACCAAGACTTTATCCAGGGAAATTGCGTTACGGTCCTTCCCAACGCGATCGATTGCACTTCCTATGCCAAGTCTGCGTGGCTGCCGCGTGGTAACCAGGTACCGTTGCGGCTTTTGTACATCGGACGGATAGCGCGTGAGAAAGGTCTTTACGAAGCGCTGAACGGCTTGAAGCTGGCGCGCATGGCGGGAGTCGAAGCGCGTTTCGTCATTGCCGGCAGCGGTCCGGATGAGACTGGTCTCCGACAGCTTGTCGAGGACCTCGGTTTGACGGCAGAGGTATTTTTCGCCGGATCCGTCTTTGGCAAGGCCAAGATGAAACTGCTCGGTGAAACCGATGTTCTGCTTCTTCCAACGTATGCGGAAGGCCTGCCCTATGCGCTACTCGAATGCATGGCTGCCGGCATTCCCGCCATCACGACGCGCGTGGGCGCCATCCCGGACGTGGTCGTCGAGGGTTTGCATGGACTGTTTGTGCCGCCGCGAAATGCCGATGCCATTAGCCGGGCGATCACCCATGTTGCCGGGAACCCGGCATTGCTGGCACATATGAGTGTCGCTTGCCGCAAGCGGGTCGCCGGCCGCTATTCGATCGAACGGCTTGCCGAGGATTTCGCCAGACTCTATTCGCAAGTCGGCGCCGCACGGCGCACAAAAGTTCTGACCAGGCTGTGAGCCGGTCATTCAGGTAGCAATGATATGTGCGGAATAGCGGGATGGATCGCGCCTCCAGCCCCTTCGCTCAACCTCGATGTGTTGGCGGGAATGCTGCGCGCCATTGCGCATCGCGGCCCGGACGACGCGGGGATGCATGTCGCTGCGGCAGCCACCATGGGATGTGAAGTGTTCCTTGGTCACTGCCGGCTGGCGATCATCGATCTTGACGGTGCCCGGCAACCGATGTGCGATACCGCCGCCGGCCTGGCCCTGGTATTCAACGGCGAAATCTATAACTTTCGCGAATTGCGCGAAGAGCTTCTTGAACACGGTTACTGTTTTTCGCGGGATTCCGACACCGAAGTGTTGCTGCGCGCCTATCAGCATTGGGGCGATGAGGTGGTGCACCACCTGCGCGGCATGTTTGCTTTTGCGATCTGGGACGCACCTCGTGAGCGCCTGTTCATGGCCCGTGACCGCTTCGGTGAAAAACCGCTGTTTCTTCACGAACACTCGGACGGATTGTATTTTGCCTCCGAGATCAAGGCGTTGCTGCGCCTTCCGGATTTCAATGCCGATGTAGACATGACGGCGGTCTGGGATTACCTGGCTTACCGTTATGTTCCGGGGCCGAAAACCTTGTTTAACGGGATCAGGAAATTGATGCCGGGAACTTTTGCGGTCTGGGAAGGCGGAAAACTGACGCAGCAACGCTACTGGACGCCACCGGATTGCCATCCACATGATGCGCACAGGCCACAGGGCAATGCAGTCAGCGACCTCTTGGTCCGCCTTGATGAAGCGGTGAAACTGCAAATGGTGAGCGATGTCCCGTTTGGGGCATTCCTTTCCGGCGGGCTCGATTCTTCCATGATCGTGGCGTTGATGACGCGGCACTGTCCTGCGGTCAACACCTTTTCAGTCGGGTTCGGCGACAAGCGCTACAGCGAGCTTCCCTATGCCGCCGAAGTGGCGCGTCAATTCGGCACCACGCATCATGAGCTGATCGTGTCGGATCACGACATGGTCGGGCAACTGCCGAAGCTGATCTCCTTCCGTGACGCGCCCGTATCCGAACCGTCCGACATCCCCATCTATATGCTGGCCTGCGCAGCCGCACGCAGCGTCAAGATGGTATTGACGGGGGAAGGTAGCGATGAAATTTTCGGCGGTTATCCCAAGCATGTATTTGAACGCTTTGCCGGCAGTTACCAATCGCTGCCGCATTTACTCCGCCACAAAATCATTGCGCCGCTGGCCCATGCCTTGCCCTATGCGTTTCGGCGCGCCAAGACCGCGGCGAGCAATCTCAACATCGACGACTGGCGTGAGCGCTACGTGCGCTGGTTCGGTGCGCTCAACCACGCCGAGCGCGACCAGCTCTCGGTTCTTCGGCGGGGCGACATGGCGCGGCCGGACGGGCCGCCTTTCGACGCGGATGCGGGCAACAGCGCATTGCGGCGGATACTTTATTTCGATCAGACCAGTTGGCTGCCGGACAATTTGCTCGAACGAGGGGATCGCATGACCATGGCAGCGTCGATCGAGGCGCGCCTTCCCTTCCTCGATCACAAGCTGGTTGAATTCGTCTCATCTTTGCCTGACCCATTCCGGGTAAGAGGCTTGCGCACCAAGTGGATATTGCGCGAAGCCGGCAAGCAGTTGCTTCCCGCATCCATCCTGGAGCGGAAAAAGGTGGGTTTCCGGGTACCGGTCAACCAATGGTTTCGCAACGAGATGCGGGATTTTGTGTTGGATCATCTGCAAAGTGGATCATCGCTGACACGCGCCTATTTCGATCCGCAGGCGCTCGATCGTGTGCTGGCCGATCATATGAATGGCAGACAAAACCATGAAAAGCTGCTGTGGTCGCTTTTGAACCTTGAAATCTGGCAGCGCCAATATGCCCGAAGCTGAACCGATTGAGATTGAACAGCCGCTGGCAGGAAATCGGACCGCGGTGGAGTTCATGGAGTGGCTGACGTGGCGCTTCAACCGCTTGCGTTGCATGTCGGTCGCGGAAGTTGCCCATCGCTTGTTGCGTACCGTGACGACCCGGGCCGAGCGCTATGGCCTGTTCGGTTCCGCACCAGTAGAGGGAGCGGATTTGACCCGAGCGCCGGTTTGCTGGGTTCACGTTCCAGCCGGAATCAACGGCACTCCCTATATCGCGGCTGCGGAGAGAGTGGTTGCCGGAAAGTTTGATGTATTCGCCCTGCACGATATCGACCTGGGTTCGCCGCCGCGCTGGAATCGCGATCCGAGCAGCGGTATCGAGGCGCCGCTCTCTTTCGGAATGCTGCTCGACTACCGCGATCCGCAACAGGTCGGGGACATAAAATACCTGTGGGAGCCAAACCGCCATCTGCATTTGGTAACACTGGCACAGGCGTATGCACTCAGCGGAGAAACACGGTATTTCGACGTCATCATGCAGCACCTGGAAAGCTGGTTCGTCAGCTGCCCTTACCGCAAGGGACCCAACTGGTCGAGCGCCCTCGAGGCGGGTATCCGCCTGATCAACTGGTCTGTTGCGTGGCAGCTGCTCGGTGGTTCAAAGTCGCCACTGTTTGAAAATGCAAGGGCGATGCGGTTGCGGCAGCGGTGGCTGGAGGCGATCTACCAGCATGCACAGTTCGTGCACAATCATTTCTCGCTTTACTCCTCGGCCAACAATCACCTGATCGGTGAAGCGGCGGGGTTGTTCATTGCCGCCGTCACGTGGCCCCATTGGCCAAAGTCAGAGGTTTGGCGGGTAGCGGCCCAGGACAAACTTGAACGGGAAATCGTTCTGCAGAATGCCGCGGACGGGGTCAACCGGGAGCAGGCAGTGTCGTATCAACAGTTCGAGCTTGATTTGCTGTTGCTGCCCTTGCTTGCCGCCGAGGCGAACAACCTGAAATTTTCGGACCAGTATCGGTCGACCATCGAGGCCATGCTCGAGTACCTTGCATCCATCATGGACGCATGCGGAAATGTTCCCATGATTGGCGATGCCGACGACGGCGCGGTGGTCCGGCTGGCCCAAGGCGGCGATTTTTGCCGCTATCGGTCATCGCTTGCCACCGGCGCGATCCTGTTCCAGCGCGGCGATTTCAAGGCCAAGGCGAAACAACTGGATGACAAGACACGCTGGCTCATCGGTGCACAGGTCCGGTCGAGGTTCGATGCGTTGGCCGCGTCACGACAGCAGCTTCCGGTACGCCGGGTATTTGCCGAGGGTGGGTATTACATTCTCGGTTGCGAATTCGAGACCGAAAACGAAATCCGTCTCGTCGCTGACGCAGGGCCCCTCGGGTATCAGAGTATTGCCGCCCATGGCCATGCCGATGCGCTGGCCTTTACGCTCTCGGTGGCGGGCATGGAGTTCATGGTCGATCCCGGTACCTATGCCTATCACACGCAAGGGCAATGGCGGCGGTATTTCCGCGGCACAGCCGCCCACAATACCTTGCGTGTAGACGGCAAAGATCAATCCGAGCAGGGCGGGAACTTCATGTGGTTGAGGAAGGCGGTCGCTGCCTGCAGTCATTGGCATACCTCGCCCCAGGAAGATGTTTTCGAAGGCTGGCATGACGGCTACCAGCGTCTCGACGATCCGGTGCTGCACCGGCGCAAGATTACTTTTGACAAGCCGGCGAGACGGGTGGTGATCGAGGACACGCTGCAGATGGCAGGCGAGCATGACATTGAGATTTTTTTTCACTGTAGCGAGCTGTGCCGTGTCGATCCCATCGCCGAAGGTTATGCACTGAGCCGGGAGGGCAAGACAATTGTCCTGCGACTCCCATGTCAGCAGGGCTTTACTGCATCTGTTTACTACGGCAGCAATGCTCCGATCTCAGGCTGGATTTCCAGGCGCTTCGATGAAAAACAGCCGGCGCCGACCATTTCCTGGCGCGGACATCTGGCTGGCAACGTCACGTTTCGCAGCGAAATCCTCTGCTGATCCACCCACCGGTGCGGGTTGCGCCGATCCTGCGCCGACAGGAAAGCGTGGTTGCGAGTCGCGGCATTTAGTCAATCGGACTACAAGTTATTCCAGGTGTTGCCGAGCTGCATCATCGATGTGGCGATATGTTTGATTTATGCGCAACACGAGCAGAAGGTCGCCAAACCAAGGCTCCGATCTCTGAAACTCGTAACGCGATCGCTGCAACAAACCTGGTGGGCATTCATGAAGATAAGCATTATGGGACTCGGTTATGTCGGAACTGTTTCGGCGGGTTGCCTGGCCAAAGAGGGACACACCGTCATCGGTGTTGATCCGGAGCGGACCAAGGTAGATCTCATCAATGCCGGCCAGACGCCTATCGTCGAAAAGGATATCGGAAATATCATCAAGGAACAGGTCGCCGCAGGCCGGCTGAGTGCCACCACCGACGTTGTCGCCGCAGTGCGTGGCAGCGACCTTTCGTTCATCTGCGTAGGTACGCCCAGTCAGCCGAATGGCAGCATCGACCTGAAGTATGTGCGCCGCGTCTGCGAACAAATCGGGACTGCTTTGCGGAACCATCATGGTGCCCCGGTCGTTGCGATCCGCAGCACCATGCTTCCGGGAACGATTCGGGAAGTCGTGATCCCGACGCTTGAGTCCTCCTCTGGAATGACAGCCGGCCTCGATTTTGGTGTTTGCATCAATCCGGAATTTCTGCGCGAGGGCACCGCGGTTTACGATTATTACCATCCGCCCAAGACCGTTATCGGCGAGTTGGGGCGCGCAAGCGGCGATGTATTGGCCAGTATCTATGAGAAAACGCCGGGGCCGGTCATCCGCACCAATATCGAAACCGCGGAAATGGTCAAGTACGCAGACAATGCCTGGCATGCACTGAAAGTCGGGTTCGCCAATGAGATTGGCAATATCTGCAAGGGCTTGGCTGTGGATAGTCACCGTGTGATGGACATTTTTTGTCAGGACACCAAGCTCAATCTCTCCCGCTATTACCTGAAACCGGGTTTCGCTTTCGGCGGCTCGTGCTTGCCCAAGGATCTGCGTGCGCTGCTGTACAAAGCCAAAACGCTGGACCTCTCGCTGCCCATCCTCGGCGCAATTTTGCCCAGTAACCAGCAACAGGTTGAGCGAGCCATCCAGGCGGTGCTGGACCGGGGGCACAAGGAGGTCGGCATTCTCGGATTCAGCTTCAAGGATGGGACCGATGACCTTCGCGAAAGCCCGATTGTGGAACTTGCCGAACGGCTGATCGGAAAAGGCTACAACCTGCGCATCTATGACAGGAATGTCAGCCTCGCCAGCCTGCGTGGCGCCAATCGCGACTATATCCTGAATCAGATTCCCCATATCTCCCGCTTGATGGTGTCCAGTATCAACAAGGTTCTCAGTCATGCGCGCACGATTGTTATCGGCAACGGTGCTCTGGAGTTCCAGGATGTTCCAAAACTCATGACCGAGAAGCAGACAGTTATTGATCTGGTTCGTATTTGTGATGCACCGATCGTTGCTGGCGTCTACGAAGGGGTTTGCTGGTAGCAACAGCAACAAGACACTATCCCACATTTTTACCGTGCGTCTGTATTGCGCCCGGGCAACGAGAGAAGATTCATGAGGTCACAAAAACGTATCCTGATCCTGGTAGAAAACCTTCCCAGTCCATTTGATCGTCGGGTCTGGCAGGAGGCCACCACATTGCGTGACGCCGGCTATCAGGTGAGCATCATCTGTCCCACGGGAAAAGGCTTTGAATCAAAATTTGAAGTAATCGAGAAAATTCATATTTACCGCTACAACCTGCCAGTCGAGGCCGCGGGTGCCCTGGGTTATGCCGTGGAATACTCCGTCGCACTGTTCTGCAGCTTTGTGCTTGCCTGGCGCGTGTTTTTCAGCCGCGGCTTCGATGTCATCCACGCCTGCAATCCTCCCGACCTGTTCTTTCTTATCGGAGGTTTTTTCAAACTTTTCGGCAAAAAATTCCTGTTCGATCATCACGACCTCAATCCAGAGCTTTACGAAGCGAAATTCGGCAGACGCGACTTTTTCTATCGCCTGATGCTGAAACTGGAACGCTGGACATTCCGCACCGCTGATGCATCAATCGCCACCAACGAGTCCTACAAGCGCATTGCCATCGAGCGCGGCGGCATGATTCCGCAACGTGTATTTGTCGTGCGCAGTGGACCAAGCCTGGAACGGATCAAGATCGGGCCCGGAGATGAGCGGTTGAAATGTGGTCGCCGTTATCTGGTCGGTTATGTCGGCGTAATGGGAAAGCAGGAAGGCATCGAGTATCTGCTGCGAGCGTTACGCCATCTGGTATTTGATCGTGGCCGTCGCGACATTCATTTTGGGCTGGTCGGCGGCGGGACTTCGCTGGAGGAGATGAAGTCTCTGGCGCATGCACTCGGCGTTGCCGATTTCGTGACCTTCACCGGCCGTATTCCCGATGATCAAATGCTGGCGATGTTGAATACAGCCGATATCTGCGTAAACCCGGACGTCGCCAACGCGATGAACGACAAGTCCACCATGAACAAAATCATGGAGTACATGGCGTTGGGAAAACCCATCGTGCAGTTCGATCTCACGGAAGGGCGGGTGTCTGCGCAGGATGCATCTCTGTATGCGCAGCGCAACGATAGCGTGGATTTGGCTGCCAACATCCTGACGTTGCTGAACGACGTGGCTATGCGGCGGAAAATGGGGGCTGTCGGGCGCAAACGCGTCGTTACCGAGCTGGCATGGGAGTATGAAGTGCCCAATTTATTGGCCGCTTATAACAGCCTCTGGCACAGCCCGAAAGAGTGTCACAGTGGCAAGAGTTCGACCGGCTCCCAAGCAATTCCGGCACCTGAAGCTGCGGACCGCATCGAAATATCCGGCGGATGACGAGGGTGGAAATGACTGTTTTCCCGGCCCACAGTTACAGGGTATTGGCGCGCGCTTACGGCACACCAAGCCACACCATGGCACACCAGCAGCGCAGTGTTGACCCAGCTATGTTCGGTGGCCGACAGACAGACGAAAAGCGCTGTATGAAACTTGCGGACCAATGTTTGCGATCGAGTCATGCCGCAGCCCTTAGGTGGGCCGAACCCAAGGCGGTAAGCGTCGGGATTGGCGGCTGTAGCGCGGGTTGCCCCGGGTGTAGCGATCGGTACGGTTTTGTTTTGGAGCGGCTGCCATGACGACTGCGGATAGTGAAGCGCTTTACACAGCGATACGAAGAACGCTGACAAATCGTGCCGCGGGTGCCCCCGATGCGGGCGCGATCGCCGAAGCTACCCTCGGCATATGGCGTCAGATGGCGGCCCGGCTCGCACCCATGATCGGCGCGCGGGGAGTAGATGCCCTTTTTGTCCGCTCGTTGTACCTGACGACCAGCAGCTTCCCATGGCTTGCAGTTGCCGGGGATCACGGGGACAGCGCCGCGTTGCTTGCCAGTCTCAAGGTGCGCTTCGCGGGCCGTGAGACGGATGTTGCAATGGAAGCGAGCTATAACCTGCTGGCGACCTTCACCGAACTGCTGACAACATTGATTGGAGAGTACTTGACCGAGCGATTGTTAGGCTCAGTCTGGGTTCCCGCGCCACAAGAATCCCAGCAGGAGAACGCACCATGAACGACAAAGTATCTATACGACGAATTGCCACCGGTGTGCCAGGACTTGACGACCTCCTCGGCGGCGGCGTGCCGGAATTTTCCTTCAACCTCGTGGTGGGGCCTCCGGGCGCGGGCAAAACGACGCTGGCGCACCAGATCATGTTTGCCGTGGCGACTCCGGAACAGCCGGCATTGTTCTTCACCGTGCTCGGCGAGCCACCCTTGAAGATGCTGCGTTACCAGCAGCAATTCTCTTTTTTCGACGTCAGCAAAATCAATGATTCAATTCGATTCATCAATTTGAGCGAGGAAGTCGGCACAGGCAATTTCGGCGTGGTGCTGGCGCGTATCAAAAAGGAGGTCGAGACCTTATCTCCGGCGCTGGTCATCGTCGATTCATTTCGCTCGGTCATACTGGAGGGGCGACTTAAATCCACGGGTCCAATTAGCGAGCAACAGTTCGTCAAGCAACTCGGAACACAAATGTCTGCCTGGCAAGCGACCACCATCCTGATCGGGGACAACCTGAACGAAAGCGACCCCAATCCGGTGTTTACCGTTGCCGATGGCCTGATATGCTTGACTCAGAGCGTGCATCGGAATTCGATGGTGCGCAAGATGCAGGTGATGAAAATGCGCGGCCAGGCGGCCCGCCCGGGGATGCATACCTTTCGCATTACCGGCAACGGGATCGAAGTTTTTCCGATGGCGCTGGTTGGCGATGACGGGACACCGGACCCCGCCCCAAAGTCGCACCATGACAAGCGGTTGACCATGGGTGTGGCGCAACTTGATGAAATGCTCGGCGGTGGCTTGCCGGCAGGCTATTCACTGCTGGTCGCCGGGCCGTCCGGATCAGGCAAGACCATCCTCGCCACAGCCTTTCTGGCCGAAGGGGTAAGCCGGGGCGAACCGGGTGTGATCGTTGCGTTTGAGCAGACGCCGAGTCAGTCGTGGATCAGCACGCTCGACGACATGATCCGTGCCGGGAAAATCGGCCTGATCAATACCCGCTCCCTGGATTTGTCGCTCGACGAGATCGTCCAGAGTCTGACTACGCTCATTATCAAGATGAAAGCGACAAGGGTAGTGATCGACTCGCTGTCCGGGTTCGAACTGGCGGTGGCGCCGGAATTCCGCGAGGACTTTCGCGAGTCGCTGTTTCGCATGGTTGCGGTACTTTCCGGCCTCGGCGTGTCTGTATTGATGACGTCGGAACTCGAAGACCGCTATACCGACCTGCGCTTCAGTCCCTACGGATCGGCATTTCTTACCGATGCGATCATCGTCCAGCGCTATATTGAAGTCGACAGCCACTTGAAACGCGTCATGGCGGTCGTCAAAGTGCGCGCCAGCAAACACAGCTCCGCGATTCGGCTGTTCGAGATCACCGATGCCGGCATCGTGATCGGCGATCCTCTGGAAGGCTATGAGGGACTCCTCGGCGGACGGCCGAGTCAGAAGCTGGGGTTGGCTCAGGCCGATTGAGACAAACTGCGATGGGCAATAACACTCGCATGCGTCGAAAAGGCGTGACCGAGCGGCCATCCGCAGCATCTGACGACGCGCGATCTCCTGCCGCGGCGATTGCAGCGCCTCTCACCGAACGCGAGGCAGCGGTTCTGGCCGGCGAACAGGCCGCCCTCAGGCGCACGGAGGCCGCCAACCAGCGCGAAGAAACAGCCGACCGGCGCCAGGACAACGCCGACCGGCGCGAAGAGGCCGCGCTAGCCAGGGCCGCGCTCAGTGCGCTGACCGAAACGCAGTTGCGCGAAATAAACGAGCGCCTCGTCGTCGCCACGGTCCACGCCCAAACGATGACCGAAGCCGCCGAGCAGGCCACCGCGCAGATGTCGCATATGGCCGAGCACGACTTTCTCACCGGTTTGCCGAACCGTGCA
>JAYUFR010000308.1:0-2882 GCA_043738625.1 Sterolibacteriaceae bacterium | reverse complement strand
ATACATTGGCGCAACTGGTTCTTGAGGAAGGCGACCGATTCACGGTATTCGGGGCCGCTCATGTACTTGGCCGAAGTTTTGTTGCCCCAGATCCAGTTCAGCGACATGTTGAAGATCGGCACTTTCTTGCCGAAGGTGCGATACAGCTCGTTGTCCCACTGCTGGCCGGTGCTGCAGAATGGGTACGCGCTGATGATCATGTCCGGCGGCGGAATCCGCGATCCCAGCGACTTGGCGTCGGTCCCCTGCATCACCGCTTGCGCCTCGGGACTGGCGGCCTGATTCATCACGCCGCAGCCGATGTGGGTGCGCGCATAGGAACAGAGTTCGCGGTCGTAGCCTTTCTCTTCCATGAACTTCTGCGGTTCATCTGCCTGCTTGCGCGCAGCGAGCAGGGCCGCCGCGGCTTCGCCGTGACACCATGCAATATCGGCAGCCTGGAGGATGGGATTGAGTTGCACGCCTTCGGTCCAGCACACCAGCCTGCCCTCCTCCGGCGCACGGAAGAGGTCTTCCCAATAGGCGTTGACCATCTTGTTGTTGATCTTGGTCGCCTGCAACCGGTTGGCTTTTTTTACGACCGGCTGATTGGTCCAGATTTTTTGTTCGTTGGTAATGACTGCGCTCATGATGAACTGCTCCTGTTCGGCTAGGTTTCAGGAATTGACGCTCTTGCTAAGACTGTGACTCTTGATCATTTCCACAAAGGACTCGACCTTGGTGCGGACATTCTCCATGGGCACGCCATCATGCTCGGTCTCGATCAGCAGGTGCGGCACGTTACCGGCCTCGAAAATCGCCTTGATGCGCGGATAGTGGAAGTAATGCGGCTCGCAGAACTTCGCCAGCAGCACGATCAACCCTTTCGCACCGCAATCGCCGACGGCCTTCAACAACCATTCATTCCATTCGACGTCAGGATCGATTCGTGTCGGGCACGGAACGACTTCGTTCTTGCGAATGTAAGCCTTGGCGATGGCCACGACCGGATCGCCGATACCCTCGTCAATGTCGGTCGAGACATAGCGATAGCCATGGTAAAGGTCGTCGTCAATAATATTGATGCCGCAGTCCTCGATCAGGTCGAGAATTTCCGGCCTTGGCGCCTGGCACAGATGACCGGAGACATAGAGCGGAACCTTGAACTTGCTGACTGCCGTACGATCGACGGATTCCGTCAATTCGCGCAGCATGGCGTTGTGCTCTTCCTTGTTCATCACCATGCTGGATTTGATGATGTGCTGCATCTGCGAAGCACGAATGTTGATGGCGCCGGTTCGCCTCATTTCATAGAGATTGCGGATCAAGCTGCGGTTTTCGTTGAACACGCGAATGCTGTTCTGCAAAGCATCCTCCGACACCGAAACCCCCAGCACTTCTTCCATGTCCTCGATCAGCGCGCGCAGTGTCTTGACAGAATTGTCGAGCGACCATTCCTGACGCAGGGAGGCAATCATTTGATGAAAGTGCACCTTGGTCTCGGGACGCACGACCCGCATGATGTCGGCCGCGCTCAATAGCTGCACGCAGTGATCGGCGAACATGATCGCATCCAGGAAGCCCAGTTCGTTTTGCGTCGTCTGATCGACGATGCTGCGGGTATAGCCGCAAAAGAATGGATACATCGCGCCGCCTCCCGATGTGATCGGCGCTTCAAGTTCCTGCAGGATGACCGGCAAAGCGCCGGCGGCATGGGCAATTTCCGCCGGGAAGTGCATCGGGAACGAACCGATGACCTTTACCCCGCTGGCCTCCTTGTAGGCCCGCACACTTTCATACGGTTTGGTGGCCACCTGCTTGAATTTTTCCAGAATCGCATTCATCAAATGTTTCTCCGTATGTAGCGCCCTTCTGGATCAACCATGGACGCTAGTGATGATAGTTCGTTGCGGTGCCAATACCCGGTTTGGCAGATACGCGCCAAGCCACTCATGGCGACTTGCCCCGGGGAAACTGATAAAATAATACTGAGTGACACTCAGTAAGTCAACAAAACCCTTAGCGTAAGTTGGCTCACAATTCCCTTAAACACCTGGGAAAAGACAACTAATGAGCAATGCTCAACTAATCAATGCTTCGAGGATGTGTGTTTGCCGGCTTGAAATGCCTCGCATGGCAAGCGCGCGCCGACTGTTCGCGGCAGCCACTGATCAGCCGGCTGAAATGCCACCGTTGATGCTGATGGTCTGCCCGGTCATGCGTGCCGCCTGCGGGCTGGCGATGAAGACGATCATTGCGGCGAGATCGTCCGGCTGGACGATACCGAGGCGCGCCATGCTCGCCACCTTCTCGAATATCTTGGAACTGAACGCGCTCTGATGAACCCGGTCGTAGGTGAGCGTGCCCTCGATCACCGAAGGCGTCAGCGTATTCACGCGAATGCCATCCCGCTTGGCTTCCATCGCCAGGGTGCGCGAGAACATGACAATCGCTGCCATTGCCGCACCGAGCACAGTCTCGCCCGGAGTGGTGACCTTGGCAGCATCGGATGCGATGTTGATGATCGCCCCACCACCACGCTCGCGCATCCAGGGCAGCACGATACGGCTCATCAGCATGGGCGCCACAGCCTGCTGCACCAGGATCGCCTCAATGTCCGCCAGCGGCATGTCATGAAGAAGAATCGGCACATAGGCAGCGACCGTGGAGTTCACCAACACGTCGATGCTCCCCAGCTTTGCCTTGGCCTGTTCGGCCGCGCGCACGGCCTGGTCGACCTTGTTGGCATCGGCCGCGAAAAACTCCACCTGAATGCCAGGCGCATTTTTGAGCACGGCTTCGCGCGCCTGCTTGCCGCGTTCTTCGTTGCGGCCAATCAATCCGATGCGTGTCACACCCGCGGCAGCAAACTGCATTGCGGTGGCAAGACCAACCCCTGATGT
>JAYUFR010000307.1:0-8809 GCA_043738625.1 Sterolibacteriaceae bacterium | reverse complement strand
GTTCCGCTCCCACCAGCAGGGTGTGCACACCG
Organism: Sterolibacteriaceae bacterium; assembly: GCA_043738625.1. Taxonomy (GTDB): domain Bacteria; phylum Pseudomonadota; class Gammaproteobacteria; order Burkholderiales; family Rhodocyclaceae; genus JANYCD01. Next base: position 8,777 of record JAYUFR010000307.1, on the reverse strand, counting down.
GCATCGCCGATGACGAATTCGAGTTCCGTGCCTGTCAGACGGAAGTTCAGCGGGACGTAGATCGCGCCGATTCGCGCCGTGGCGAACAGGGCGACCAGAAACATCGGATGGTTGAAGCCCAGATAGCCGACCCGGTCGCCGGTTCCCACGCCGCCGCTAGCGAGCACGGCCGAGAGACGCTCGATGCGATCCTGCAACTCGCCGTAGGACCATGTTTCGTTGTCGCAGGTCAGCGCCGGTCGCCGGGGTCCCCGTGCCACGCGCCTGCGCAACCACTCTGCCAATCCAATCATGCACACTCACTCCAAAGGGGCCTGCCCGAACTTATCAAAAGACCATACCGGCGATTGACGCGAGGCGTCTTGCACCAACTGGTTAAGGCCTCCAACCACAGCCAGTCGCCGCAAGACAATGACGCGCCGCCGCATTATCTTCAGCATCTTCACTTCGACCTTCCGCTATTCTGTACCCATGTTCAACGCATCCCCCTTGGCGCATTACTTTTCGCCCGATCATGAACAGTTCCGCGACATGCTGCGGGATTTCATCACGCGCGAAATTATCCCCAACATCAATGCCTGGGACGAAGCCGGAACCTTTCCACGCGATCTCTATCGCAAGGCAGGGACCCTGGGTCTGCTCGGCCTGGGCTATCCGGAAGAATACGGCGGTACGCCGGTCGATACCTTCTATCAGATCATCCTCGCCGAGGAATTTGCCCGCAGCGGCAGCGGCGGCATCCAGGCCTCGATCAACTCCCACACCATCGCCATGCCGCCCCTGCTGGCCGCGGGCAATGAGGAAATCAAGCGTCGCATTCTGCCGTCGGTCATCAGCGGCGAAAAGGTTGCCGCCCTGGCGGTGACCGAGCCCTCCGGTGGCTCGGACGTCGCCGCTCTGAGGACAACGGCGGTGCGCGACGGCGACCACTACGTCGTCAATGGCGAAAAGACTTTCATCACCTCGGGGATGCGGGCCGACTACATTACTACGGCGGTGCGCACCAACCCGACGGTCAAGGGAGCAGGGGGTATTTCCTTGCTGCTGATCGAAGGCGATACGGCGGGCCTCGGCCGCACCGAGTTGAAAAAAATGGGTTGGTGGGTCTCCGACACGGCGCACCTCCACTTCGACAATTGCCGTGTTCCGGCAAAAAATCTGATCGGCGTGGAGAATCAAGGCTTCAAGACACTGATGCACAACTTCAACAGCGAGCGCCTGTTTCTCGCCGCCCTGGCCTACGGTTTTGCCCAGGTCTGCCTTGAGGAAGCCCTAGAGTGGGCACAGCAGCGTATCACCTTTGGCGAGCCGCTGTCACAGCGTCAGGTCATTCGCCATAAGCTCGCGGACATGATGCTGTCCATCGACGCGGCGCGCTGCCTGGTGTACGACTTGGCCTACCGCATCGACCATGGCGTGGGCGACCCGGCGCAGCTGGTGGCGCGCATCTGCATGGCCAAAGTGCAGGCCACCCGTGCCATGCAGTTCTGCGCCGACGAAGCGGTGCAGATACTCGGCGGCATGGGGTTCATGCGCGGCACACGCTGCGAACGCATCTACCGCGAGGTCAAGGTGATGATGATCGGCGGCGGTTCCGAGGAAATCATGAAGGATCTGGCTGTCCGCAAGCTCGGCTTTTAGCCGCTATTCATATATCGCCCATCGTGACAGTCCCGGGGCCGGCAGGGGCCGGGCATCTAATTAAACAGCAGTGGCCGAAAGATAGTAGGATTCATCCGCGCCATGACAACAACAGCCGGAGTACCTCGCTGTCGTTGATACCAATAAAAGATTCGAGGAGTCGCGGCAATGCAAAATGCGCAGTCACCGGGCAGGATGTCCGGCGCGCCGATGAAAGGTTATCGGTCGCGCGATCGATTGATGTTCATCACCCCGAAACGAATTGCCTATGTCGGCTTGCTGGGTACGCCGGGCACCCGGATATTCGGCGCGACGACACTCTACTTGTCCCTGCGCAATCCATTCCAGATATGGCAGCGTGGTACCGATATGCGCGAAGCGAAATTTGCCATCGTCCCCGCGTATGTCCCGCATCGGGTCGCCACCCCGGACCGCAATATTGCCGAAGTGCTGCTCGAAGGCGAGTCGGTGGATCCCGCGCTCCTGTTCGAACAGTTTGCCGGAACACCAAAACTTGCGGAACAAACCGCGGATCGTGTGATCGAGGGTTTCCGCTGTCTGCGCGAGAACTGGGCAAATGCGGGCGACCTGGATTTCGACGCGCTATTTTTCAATGAGCTGCCGCCATCGCGCAAACTGGATCCGCGCATTGCCGCCGTTGCTGAACGTATCAGCCTGACCCCGGCGGGAAAACATCCGGCGGAGTCCTGCGCCGAGCAGGCCGGCCTGTCATTTTCGCGATTTACCCATCTGTTCTGCGAGCAGATCGGCACGACCTTGCGTCGCTACCGCGCCTGGAAGCGCGCCCGCGGGGTCATGCATTTTGTGCACGACAGCGGCAATCTGCTGGAGGCCGCGCTGAATTCAGGTTATGCGGATTCGACCCACTTCAGCCATTCGGTGCGCCAGTTTTACGGCCTTCCGCCACGGGATATTTTCGCCGGCGCAAGGGGCCTCGCCGTTTTTGAGCAAATGCCTGCGGCAAACAGCTTCGCGCCCCTGCTGGTGGCGTAATCGGTCAAGCAACTTCGAACTCGGCGAGATTGATCTCCGCATTCATCAGTTCGCGGAACTCGCCCGGCGTACCCGTCCAGTTTTCAGGTTTGCCCTTGTCGTCCAGGTACCAGCTTTTGCAGCCTGTGATCCAGATCGTTCCGGTCAATTTGGCGTCGATGCTTTCCTGAAATTCGACCATGGCTTCCTGCCTGGCCGTGATCCGCCGAAGTCCCCGCTGCGTTGAGAATTCAATGCATTTCATGATGTGATCGACGATCGCTTCGGAATATGCAATCGCCGAGAAGTTGCCGCGTGGTGAATGGGGCCCGCCGAGGATCATGTAGTTCGGAAACCCCGGCACGTGAATCGACAAATGGGCGCCAACCTTGTCCTTCCAGGCATCGCTGAGGGTTTCGCCCTTCTCGTTCACCAACTCCAGCGGACGCCCGTAGGCGCGGGTCCAGAAACCGGTGGCCAGCACCAGTACATCCAATTCATGCAGTCGGCCATCCTTGGTGACGACTCCCTTGGATTCCACATGGTCGATGGCTTCCTGTACCAGATGCGTGTTTGATTTTTGCAATGCCGGATAAAACTCCGCCGACATCACCATGCGCCTGCACATCGGCTGGTCAGGCGGCATGAGCTTGCGCTTCAGCGCGGGGTCCTTGATGCCGGCAAGATTTCTGCGGCATTGGCCCGACAGAAATTTGCGCTGCCAGCCATCATGGATTACCGCTTCGGCGAAGACGTGCTCGAAGAACCACTTGAAGAACCCGCCCGCCATGCGCCCGATCCAGGGAAAGGTTTTGACCAGTGCACGCTCGGCCGCGCCGAAAAACCGGTTGCCAAGCGGGAACACCCACTGCGGCGTCCTCATGAACACGGTGACGTCGGCGCCGATTTTGGCGAGACCGGAGACGATCTGCACGCCGGATGAGCCATTGCCGATCACCCCGACGCGCTTTCCCTTGAGCGTTGCCGCGTCAAGGTCTTCCGGCCACTGCGAGGAATGAAAGTAACGCCCGGTGAATTGATCGAGGCCCTGAAAATCTGGAATCATGGGAACGTGGAGCGGGCCGGTGGCGGCGACGAGAAAATCGGCCTGGTCCACAAGACCCTTCTCCGTGTTGATATGCCAGCGCGTGCCGTCGAACTTTGCGGATGTAATTTTTTGTCCGAAAACGATATGCGGCCGCAGGCCATATTTCTCGGCCACATTTTTCATGTAGCCCTGGATTTCCGCACCGCCGGCAAGGCGACTGTGCCAGCCGGGGTTCGGTTCAAAGGTGAAGGCGTAGTGGTGCGCCGGAACGTCGCAGGCAACACCGGGATAACGATTCTCGCGCCAGGTGCCGCCGACCTCTTCACCCTTTTCGTAAATCACGAAGTCATTGAAGCCGGCCTTCTGCAAGCGGATGGCCATGATCATGCCGGCTGCGCCGGCGCCGATGATGGCGACGCGCGGCTTTCGCTTGCCTGCCGTCACGTCATCGGTCGACATTGTTGGCATCACTTGAACCTTTCCGAGTGCACGAGCACGGTAAATGCCTTGCCCGGCCGATTGATCAACTCGGCCCAGGCCGCAGGCGCCGCGGCAACGCCATTGCGAAAGGCCGAAAGCGTCGGCCACCAGAGTTCACGCACGCCGACAAACGGAGGCGTCGCACCATGAACTTCGACAGCGGGATTGCAACACACATGGCGCAACGATTTGATCTGTAGCCCAAGGTCGACGTCGCGTTCACTCCGCCAGGGCTTGCTGCCTTCCTCTTCTATCAGCTGGATGATTTTGATATTGACCGCCCGGTCATCGTCATACCAGACCGCATCCCCTTCACTGACCGGGCCAGTCCGATCCGGACCGGATACCAGCACCTCTTCGGTGGTGAGCAGGAATTTCAGGTTCTTCAGGTCGATGAACAAGAGTTCATCGGGCACGACTTCCGACGCGTAGGTCGGCTCGTTGGGAAAGTATTGCGCATCCGCCACGCTATCAATCCACACTTCGGCGATGCCTTCAAACCGCGTCTGGTCCGCTCCGAGCAGGTCGCAATGAATCTGGTGACTTTGAATGTATTTGCGGAGTATCGAAATTCGACGTCCCATCGTGCCATGCGGATGGCGCCAGTGGTCATGGAATTCCTGCGAGGAAATGTCCGGCTTGCGCGGTATCGCGGCAAACATTTTCAGTTTCGGCATAACGATGCTCCTGTGGTCGTCTCGCTTCGGTGAGCGGTCCTTTATAGTCGGCCGACACCATGCCGTCTTGTATCAAGCTGCTGATAGCGGTTTCCGATGACGGCTACCCAATTGCCTGACGGTAGAAGCATACGCCCAGCCGATCAGCGCAAGACAAAACAGTTTTGGCCCGATACGCTCAAAACAGAATCGTCAAAACAACGCGTGGCCATCCTGGCCAACTGCGCTACGTCAAGTCAATGCGAGGAGAGACCGATGCTGCAAGGAAAATCAATCATCGTTACGGGTGCCGGCAGTGGTGTCGGGAGGTCTGCGGGACTGCTTATAGCGCGCGCCGGCGGCAATGTGTTGCTGGCAGACGTGAATGAAGAGGGCGGGCAGAAAACGCTGGAGATGATCGTCAAGGAGGGCGGCAAGGCGAAATTTGTGCGGACCGATATTGCCGTCGAAGACGATGCGCGGCGCATGGTTGAATCGGCTGTCACGGCGTATGGCCAGCTTGATGGCGCCTTCAACAACGCTGCAATTGCCCAGACCAGCGTGCTTCTGCACGAACTTTCTACGGAAGCGTGGCAGCGCAATCTCGACATCAACCTTACCGGCACGTTCTTTTGCATGAAATACCAGATCACCGCCATGTTGAAAACCGGCGGTGGTTCCATCGTCATCACGTCATCTGCGGCCGGCATCAATGGATTTCCGCTGGCGCCGGAATATTGCTCGTCAAAACATGGCGTGATCGGTCTGATGCGGAACGCCGCGGTCGACTACGGTGGCAAAGGCATACGGGTGAATGCAATCCTCCCCGGTGCGATTCGCACACCGATGCTGATGAAAGCGATGACCGAAAACCCCGGCATGGAGGAATACCTCAAGTCAATTCATCCCCTGGGCCGTTATTCCGAGCCTGATGAAGTTGCCCAGTCCGCGTTGTGGCTACTTTCGGATATGGCCTCGTTCGTGACCGGGGCGGCAATTCCTGTGGATGGTGGGTACACGACGCATTGATGATTGGAGAAAAAAGATGAAAGACCAACATTCCGACACGAGTTTGAAGGGTAAGATCGCACTCATTACCGGGGGATGCTCGGGCATGGGGCTCGCAACGGCGCGACGTTTTCTGGCGGCAGGTGCCTCTGTGGTCATCGCCGATATCCAGGACGACAAGGGACGCTCTCTCAAAGCCTCAATGGGTAAAGCGGTATCGTTCGTGCGCTGCGATGTATTGCGCTAAGACGATATCGCTAGCGCCATCAAACATGCAGTAGACAAGTTCGGGGGCCTCGACATCCTGTTCAACAATGCCGGCGCCGTTGGCGATCCGGGGGGCGTCGAAGGAATGAGCATCGATGGCTGGGACAAAACCATCGCCCTGCTGCTGCGCAGTGCCATGCTGGGCATCACGCGATCCCGGCGATGCGCGTCCGCGGCGGTGGATCGATCATGCAACAACGCATCGGTAGCCGGCCTGCGGCCCGGTATGGCCTCTCTGGCTTACTCGGTGGCAAAAGCGGGAGCCATCCAGCTATCCGGATGACAGCCGCCGAACTGGCCAAGGACAACATCCGGGTCAACTGCGTCTATCCGGGGTTCATCGTGACATCGATTTTCGGCGACTTGCTGGCTGAAGCGCGAACAGTCGGCGACGCGATGCTGGATCATCTGAAGGAGCCCTTCTGCGGCCTGCAGCCCATGAAGCGAGCCGGCATGCCTGAGGACGTAGCTGAAGCATGTCTGTATCTTGCCACTGCCCCGTCCCGGTTTGTGACAGGTACCGAGATCATCATCGATGGCGGGCTTTTGGTAGATCCGAAACTGGCGGTCGATCCGAATTCCGGCCATGGTTTCGTCGACATTCTGTTGGGCGCACGCGACGCGGCTCGAGCGCAGTAGCAAGGCCGGTCTTCCTAGGCCAGGGCCGCAATTCCCACCTCTGCGGATTGCGGCCCTTTGAATATCACCGTCACTTCATCTCGTCGTGAAGGATATGTTCGCCGCCGACAAATGAGAGGCAAGCGTCAATGTCGATGAAACGATACTCGTCCGGCTTCACATTCTTGAGATAGACAGGTTCGCTTAGCGCCTCGTTCATCGACTCGCGACTGTCGAACCAGATTTCGCCGACCGCGTCATAGTCGGTGATATCGCCGAACAGCGAACCGGCCTCGGCACTGCCGGGCGCCGGGTGGTACTGCGCATATTTGCGCACGTGGCGCATGAACTCAGGCGTGCTCTTGACCAGTGGCGCATGATGTTCAAGGTAATAACGGCTGAACTCTTCGCGGCTCATGCCTTTTTTACGCCTGATGAACACGATCATGGTGATCATTCTCTTCTCCTCTCAAGTGTTTTTGGTCTCTCGTCCTGCACGATGATTCTGGCCGGCCTTAAAAAACATCAAGCCATGCAAGCCGTTCCACGATACGCGTGAGGTTTTTTCTGTCTTGCACTGATCAGCTAGTTCAAGTTCCGGCAATCCCCAAGCTGGCGATTCGGTGCTACCGTCCGGTCTATTGTTGCTTCCCGCACGCTTTGTCAACGCCCTTCGATGATTACAGATTTCAAGAACCCCATCGTCAACCCCGAATACGGTACGCGCGTCTATCGACGGCGGATTCGCATCGAAAAGCGGGGCGGGGAGATCGTGGCCGGTCTTGAAGACACCCTGCATGCGTTCAAGCTGGTGGTTCGACACGACGGCAGCGTGGTCACCGCCATCGAGGGCACCTGGGTGCGCCATCCCAACGGCACGTGCCCCGGAGCCGTGAACCAGTTCGCCCCTTATTTCGGCAGGGCATTGACCGCGCAACGGATAGTCTTTCGCGCCTATTCCGATCCCCGCCAGCAATGCAGCCACTTTCTCGACGTGCTGAGTCTGGTTTTTTCTCACGCCCTGCGCGAAGACGATGTGCGACAGTTCGACATCACGGTGCCGGACATCGTGGGCGGCAAGACCTGGGCCGAAATCCTTGTGAACGGCGCGCGTGTGCACCGCTGGCAAATTGACCACGAGCGCGTTCACCATCCGGCGTCACTGGGCGGCCGCAGCCTGCATGCCGGTTTCGGCCGCTGGTCTGCCCAGATGTTTGACGGCGATTCGCTCGAAGCCGCGCATGTCTTGCAGATGGGCATCCTGGTTTCGTTCTCGGGCATGCTTGACTTCATGGCCATGGGGGCACGGCACAAGAACAGCGCGGTGGTGATGGCACCGCTCACGGGCGTCTGCTACGCAACCCAGCCCGAGCGCATTGGGGGCGCGGTGTTGTGTCACGACAAGCGCGATTTCACCGACGCGGACGATACGATGCTGCAGTTTCTCGGGTGACCACGCGTCGTAATCGCATCGCATCAATCAACCCCGGTACCCAACAGTTTTCCCCACTTGGGATTGTGGCCGCGTAGCGAGTGGAGAGAAGACAGCTACAGGTTTTGAGCGGACTTCGGTAATATCCCGGTATCAGCGGTGTTCAACCGCTCCGCCTCAAGGAGTCAGATCATGACGACGATTCAGATTGAATTGCCCGATGCCACCGCAAAGGCGGCGGAAGCCGCAGGGCTCTTGACCTCGCAAGCGCTAGACCGCTTACTCTCTGACGCGATGCGTAACCGCGCGCTGGAACGGCTGGATGCCGCGCGTGAAAAGCTGGCCGCTGACCCATTACTGCCGATGAGCGAAGAAGAAATTCAGGCAGAGATTGAGGCATACCGGGCCGAGAAGCGTGCTGCGGCTCGTTCTTGATACCAATACGGTACTGTCAGGTTTGCTCTGGAGTGGCCCTCCAGCACGACTGATTACAGCCGCTCGCAATAAAGAGATTGCGCTGTATTGCAGTCAGGTTTTGCTGGGTGAGCTGCATGGGGTGATTCAGCGCGAGAAGTTCATCAAGCGCTTGGCAACACGCAACCTCGATGCGGAAGACCTCTTCAACGGGTATGCC
>JAYUFR010000306.1:0-8821 GCA_043738625.1 Sterolibacteriaceae bacterium | reverse complement strand
CGGAGAAGATGGGCTTCGCCTATGGCGACAAGACATTATTCAACAATATCGAGCTGGTGTTGCGCGCCGGTGCGCGCATCGCACTGCTCGGCCCAAATGGCGCGGGAAAATCCACGCTGATCAAACTGCTGATGGGCGAATTGCAACCCACCACGGGTATCCTGGAGATCACCCCCGATATCCGTATCGGCTATTTCGCCCAGCATCAACTGGAAAATCTCGACAGCGCCACCACGCCGTTGCAACACATGGAAAGGCTGGCGCCCAAGGAAACCACGCTGGCGTTGCGCAGCTTCCTCGGCCGCTTCGGTTTGGCCGGGGACAGCGAAGATCGCCCGGTGGCTAGTTTCTCCGGCGGCGAGAAAAGCCGCCTCGCGCTGGCCCTGCTGGCCTGGCAAAAACCGCACCTGCTGCTGCTCGACGAACCGACCAATCATCTCGACATCGGCGCCATCGAATGGCTGGAGGAGTTGCTGCTGGGCAGTGGCATCAGCCTGCTGTTCGTCACCCATGACCGACGTTTCCTCGATCGTGTGGCGACACGCATCGTCGAACTCGACCGCGGCAATCTGGCCGACTTTCCCGGCTCATTCACCGAATACCAAAGCCGCAAGAGCCAGATGCTGATGGATGAAACAGTGCAAAACCGCAAGGCCGACCGGTTGCTGGCGCAGGAAGAGGTGTGGATTCGCAAAGGCGTCGAAGCCCGCCGCACCCGTGCGATCGGCCGCATCCAGCGATTGGAAGTATTGCGCCAGGAGCGTGCGGCACGCCGTGAAAAACTTGGCGCGGCACGGCTGAATCTGGATACCGGCGACAAGAGCGGCCGTCTCGTCGCCGAATTGAAGGACGTCAACAAATCCTTCGGCGATAAAACAATCGTGCGCGACTATTCGACGCGCATTCTGCGCGGCGACAAGATCGGCTTGATCGGCCCCAACGGCGCGGGCAAGACCACGCTGCTGCGCCTGATACTCGGCGAACTCGAACCCGATAGCGGCACGGTGCAGCTTGGCACCAAGCTGGCGGTGGCCTATTTCGACCAGTTCCGCACCGCACTCGATCCAGAGGCCATGCTCATCGATGTGATCTCGCCGGGTTCGGATTACGTCGAGATCGGCAATGCGCGCAAGCATGTGATCGGTTATCTGGAAGACTTTCTGTTCGCGCCGGAACGCGCTCGCTCGCCAGTCAAGTCGCTCTCCGGCGGCGAACGCAACCGCCTGCTGCTTGCGCGCCTGTTCGCGCGGCCCGCCAATGTGCTGGTGCTGGACGAACCGACCAACGATTTGGATATCGAAACGCTGGAACTGCTTGAACAACTATTGCAGGACTATGACGGTACGCTGTTCCTGGTCAGCCACGATCGCGCCTTCCTCGACAATGTCGTGACCCAGACCATCGTTGCCGAAGGCGATGGCCTGTGGCGCGAATATGCCGGCGGCTATGAAGACTGGCTGCGTTGCCGCAAGGAACAGAACGCCGAGGCGCGGCGCAAGACTGCGGCGGCGGTGCCGTCGCAAAGCGGATCCGGAGCGAAAGCCGCGGCGGCAAAGTCGGCCGCCAGCAAGCTGTCGTGGAAAGAACAACGTGAACTGGAAGGGTTGCCAGATCGTGTTGCGGCACTGGAAGCCGAGCAGACGACAATGGCCAAAAAACTCGAAGATCCTGCAACCCATGCCGGGCAGGCGCCGCAAGCCGCCGGCGTTGTGCTGCGGCTGGCACAAATCGAATCCGAACTGCTGAAGCTGCTGGAACGCTGGGAAGCGCTCGAAGCCCGTTAAAACTTCTCGCCCTCGCGCAAATAGCGCCACTCACCGACAGGAAGGTCGGCCAGCGGAATACGGCCGATACGGACCCGCTTCAACCCTGTCACTTTCAGACCCACCAGTTCGCACATGCGGCGAATCTGACGCTTGCGGCCTTCACGCAACACGAAGCGCAACTGATCCTCGTTCGACCATGACACCTTGGCCGGTCGCAACTGTTTGTCGTCAAGTGAAAGCCCGTGTCTCAGCAGTGCCAGGCCAGCCGCGTCGAGCGTGCCTTCGACGCGGACCAGATACTCCTTTTCAATTTCCGTCTCATCGCCGATCAACTGGCGCGCGATGCGGCCGTCCTGGGTCAGCACCAGAAGGCCGGTGGAGTCGATATCCAGCCGCCCCGCCGGGGCCAACCCGCGCAGATGCGCCGGCTGAAAGCGCGTCGCCTTGTCGTTGGCTTGCTGGGTGCCTGCCGAGATCAACGTTATCGCCGGCTGATGTCCGTCTTCCGCCTGGCCGGACACAATACCCATCGGCTTGTGCACCAGGATGGTCACCTGCCGTGCCTGCTGGGCCTTGGCATCACCCGACATGGTGATCTCAGCGTCGGGCGAGGTGCGTGTACCCAATTGCGTCACGCGCTCGCCATTGACGAAGACAAGACCCTGTTCGATGTAGTTGTCGGCCTCGCGCCGCGAACACATGCCGCGTTCGGCCATCAGTTTGGAGATGCGTATGCCTTCAGGCGTTGCGGATACGACAAGGACCGCAGGAACGGCCACGGCGGCAATTTTTCTGAATTTGCTCATCATCGGCATTTTACCTTCCATCAAGCGTATATCGCGCCGAAGGCGGCGCTCCTACAGGTTGGTAGGAGCGCCGCCTTCGGCGCGATTGCTGTGATACCTTCCATCCATGCTCAGCTATCGCCACGCCTTTCATGCCGGCAACCACGCCGATCTGCTCAAGCACTTCGTGCTGGTGCAACTACTGCGCTATTTCAACCAGAAGGACAAACCCTACTGGTTCATCGACACCCACGCCGGTGCCGGCTGCTACAAGCTCGACTCGACCTACGCGAAAAAAAATCTCGAATATGAGTCCGGCATCGCCCGCCTCTGGTCACGCCATGATCTGCCGCCGGCAGTGGCTGACTATGTCGACCAGGTGCGCGCACTTAATGAAAACGACAAACTGCAACTGTATCCAGGCTCGCCGCTGCTGGCGCTGAACCTGATGCGCAACGCGGATCGTTTGCGCCTGTTCGAGCTGCATAGTACCGATGTCCAGTTGTTGGGGAAGCAGTTCGCCGATGCCGGCAAGCGCGTCGCCATCCGCCAGGCCGATGGCTTTGCCGAAATAAAATCGGTGCTGCCGCCACCGCCGCGGCGCGGCCTGATACTGATCGATCCATCCTACGAAGACAAACGCGATTACGTGCGCCTCATCGCCGCCTTGAAGGCAGGCATCAGCCGTTTTTCGACCGGCACCTATCTGATCTGGTATCCGCTGCTACAGCGCGGCGATACCCGGCAGTTGCCGGAAAAACTGAAACGACTGCCGGTCAAGAGCTGGCTGCAAGTCAATCTCACAGTTCACACCCCGAGCGAAGATGGTTACGGCATGCACGGCAGCGGGCTGATCATTCTCAATCCGCCATGGACGCTGTTGGGGACGCTACAGGAAGTCATGCCGTGGCTGACGCAGGCCCTGGCCCAGGACGCCGGAGCAGACTACGCATTGGAAATCAGCAAGGCGCCCTGATCAACGGGCAGAAGCTTGCCTGGGTGCCCGACCAGTAGAGGGCGAGGATTGCGCTGCCTACGACAACCGCCCATGCTTCAAAAACGATCCGCAACGGCAGCGGCGCGGTGCGCAGTTCCATGAAATCAAGGAATACAAAACGCACCTTGATGAAGGCGATGAGCACGATCGCCACCGTGGCGTAGCCGTAATGACTGCCGAATCCCAGGCCGTGACCAAATTCCCAGGAGAGCGCAGTCGCCAGAATGAGTACCAGCCAGACCGGTGTGACCTTGTGCCGCAGCAAGGAATTCATTTGATCAGATACAACAGCGCAAACAGGACGATCCAGAGGATATCCACCAGGTGCCAAAAGCTGGCGCCGCTTTCCAGCAGATTGATGTTTTTTGCATTGAAGACAGCTCGTCGTGATGTGTTCCACAGAAACGCCAGCACACCCATGCCGATCAGCACGTGCATCAGGTGTATGCCGGTGAAGACGAAGTAGTACATGTAGAAATCATTGGTGGTCAACGTGATTCCGGCATGGATTTTTTCGCTGTACTCAAAGAATTTGACCACCACGAATCCAAACCCGCACAGGAACGCCAAGGCAAACAAGCGCGCACTGAGTTTGCCAGGATTGGTACGTGCTGCCTGGACGGCGAGCGCCACAAACCACGAGCTGGTGAGCATGAGGAAGGTGTTGAACGCGCCGAACCCCTGGCTCAGCGTACTCTGCGAATGGCTGAAGAGCGGAACGTCGTGGGCGCGGTAATAAACAAACACCACAAAGAACAAGGCGAATATCAACATGTCGCCGAGAATGAAAACCCACACTCCGGGCTCACCAGGCAAATGCCGCTTTGCCTGTGGAGAGACCGCGATTGAAACCGTCACTTCGGCCTAAGCGTGGGTGCCGCGCGAAACGCGGACTTTCGAGTTCTGCTGCCAGCGCCAGGTGTCGCGGCACATGGCATCCACATCGCGTGTGGCACGCCAGCCGAGCAGCTTCTGCGCCGCCGCCGGGTCGGCCCAGCATTCGGCGATATCACCGGGGCGCCGATCGACGATCTGATACGGAATCGGGCGCCCGCTGGCTTTCTCGAATGCCGCCACCATTTCCAGCACCGAACAGCCCCGACCGGTACCCAGGTTGACCGTCAGCAACCCCCCCTTGTCTTCAAGATAACGCAATGCGGCCAGATGTCCTGCGGCCAGATCGACGACATGAATGTAGTCGCGTATGCCAGTGCCGTCTCGGGTTGGATAGTCACCGCCGTAAACACTCAATCGCTCGCGGCGCCCCTCAGCCACCTGGGCCACATAAGGCATCAGGTTGTTGGGTATGCCACTCGGCTCTTCACCAATCAAACCGCTCTCGTGAGCGCCGACCGGATTGAAATAACGCAGCCGGGCAATGCGCCATGACGCATCCGATTTGTGCAGATCAGCCAAGACTTCTTCAACCATCAGCTTGGAACCGCCGTAGGGGTTGGTTGCCCCGGTCGGAAAATCCTCGTGAATCGGCACCGAGGCGGGATCGCCATACACCGTGGCGGATGAACTGAAAATAAGATTCTTGACACCCGCTTCTGCCATGGCCTCGCACAAGGCAACCGAACCGCCGACATTGCAATCGTAGTAGCGCAGTGGCTGGGCCACCGATTCACCCACCGCCTTGAGACCGGCAAAGTGAATCGCCGCACTGACCGAGTGCTCGCGCAACAGCCGCGACACCAGGGTTTTGTCGCGCACGTCGCCTTCGACAAAAAGCGGGGCGCGTGCGACGATACCCGCGATGCGATCCACCACGTCACGCCGGCTATTACAGAGATTGTCGAGAATCACCACCTCATAACCGGCTTGCATCAGGACCACGCAAGCATGGGAGCCAATGTAGCCGGCGCCACCTGTCACCAGAACCATTGCCTTATTCCACCGTAACTGATTTTGCGAGATTTCGCGGCTTGTCCACGTCGGTGCCCTTTACCAAAGCGGCGTGATAGGCCAGCAACTGCAAGGGCACGACATGCAGGATGGGCGAGAGCAAACCATAGTGCTCCGGCAAGCGCAGAACGTGCACACCATCGGATTTGGCAACCTCCGAATCCGCGTCAGCGAACACATACAACTCCCCGCCCCGCGCCTTCACGACTTCAAGATTGGACTTGAGCTTCTCCAGCAAAGCATCGTTCGGCGCCACCGCAAATACGGGCATTTCCTTGTCGACCAGCGCCAGCGGACCATGCTTGAGCTCTCCCGCCGGATAGGCTTCGGCATGAATGTAGGAAATCTCCTTGAGCTTCAATGCCCCTTCCAGCGCGATCGGATAGTGCAGGCCACGGCCAAGGAACAATGCATGATTCTTGTGGGCAAGCTGCGCGGCCCAATTCATGATTTCCGGCTCCAGCGCCAGTACTTTTTTCAACGCCACCGGCAAATGGCGCAAGGCTTTCAAATGCTGCGCTTCATCGCCAGGCGAAAGTTTTCCCTGCTGCTTGGCCAGCGTCAGCGCCAGCAGTGCCAGCGCCGCCAACTGGGTAGTGAACGCCTTGGTCGATGCCACGCCGATTTCCGGCCCGGCACGGGTGAGGAATTTGAGCGCACATCCTCTTATCAGGGCAGACTCCGCCACATTGCAGATCGCCAATGTTTTCCCTTGTCCCAACACTGTCGCATGTTTGACGGCAGCCAGCGTGTCTGCCGTTTCGCCCGACTGCGAAATGGCGACGACCAGCGTGTCGGGGCTGGAGGCCGATGCGCGATAACGGTATTCGCTGGCAAACTCCACGCTGCATGGAATGCCGACCAGCTGCTCGATCCAGTAGCGCGCCACCATGCCGGCGTGGTAACTGGTGCCACAAGCGAGAATCAACACCGATCGCGCCGCCTGAAACACCGCCGGCGCATCAACACCAAACAAGTTGGGCGACAGGCTTTGCGCACCACCGATCAGCTCAAGCGTGTTCGCCAGCGCTTCGGGCTGCTCGAAAATTTCCTTTTGCATGTAGTGACGGTAGGTGCCGAGCTCGACGGCATCGGCCGAAAGCTGGCTTTCCATCACCGGCCGCAGCACCCCTGTGCCATCGCTGCAGACGATACGACAGCCGCTGCGGCTGATCTCGGCAACATCACCATCTTCAAGATAAATCATGTTGCGCGTCACTTGCAGCAGGGCCGACGGGTCCGACGCGGCGTAGTTCGCATCTTCGCCGATGCCCAACAACAGCGGCGCACCCTGACGGGCGACCACGATACGATCTTCACCTTCCGCGAGCACCGCAATGGCATAGGCGCCGGTCAGTTGCGCGGTGGCGATCCGCACTGCCTCAAAAAGATCGGATTCGGTCTTGAGCGTCTCTTCAATCAGATGCGCGATGGACTCGGTATCGGTTTCGGATTCGTAAACATGACCCTTGGCAATCAATCGCGCGCGAATCTCGGCGAAATTTTCGATGATGCCGTTATGAACGACCGCCAATCCGCCGGAAACATGGGGATGCGCATTACGTTCCGAGGGCACGCCGTGTGTCGCCCAGCGCGTATGTGCGATGCCTTGCGTGGCACTCAAACCATTGGCCTGTGTCGCCAGCTCGGCCACCCGACCCAAGCTGCGTACCCGGTGCAGAGCCGGATTCAGCACCGCCAGCCCCGCCGAGTCGTAACCCCGGTATTCGAGCTTGCGCAGACCCTCGATCAGAACTGGAACGATGTTGCTATTGGAAACTGCCGCGACGATGCCGCACATGGTCAACTTTTCATTAGTGTGGGAAGCCGGACGAGTATAGCCGATGGCTGTACCACTCTCGCCTCCCGCGCTTCGGCGCTACAATCCATAGTCCATGCCAACCTGCCGCCCGCCCTATTCCCTGCTGCGTCCCCTGCTGTTTTCCGTCGCTGCGGAAACGGCACACGAGCTCACCATCGGCAGTCTCAAGCGGCTTTCCGCCTGCGGCCTGGTACCCGCCACAAAAATGCCGCCATGCGCGCCGGTGCGCGTCATGGGCATCAC
This sequence comes from Sterolibacteriaceae bacterium, assembly GCA_043738625.1. Lineage (GTDB taxonomy): Bacteria > Pseudomonadota > Gammaproteobacteria > Burkholderiales > Rhodocyclaceae > JANYCD01. Next base: position 1,300 of record JAYUFR010000306.1, on the reverse strand, counting down.
TTTCCCCAATCGGGTCGGCCTTGCTGCCGGACTGGACAAGGACGGTGAATGTATCGACGCCTGGGGCAAACTTGGTTTCGGCTTTGTCGAGATTGGTACCGTCACGCCCCGGCCACAGCCGGGCAACCCCAAACCGCGCATGTTCCGGCTGCCGGCGCAACAAGCCATCATCAACCGGCTTGGCTTCAATAATCATGGCGTCGATGCGTTGCTGGAAAAGGTACGGGCCACAAAATTCAAGGGCGTGCTCGGCATCAACATCGGCAAGAATTTCGACACACCGATCGAACGCGCCGCCGAGGATTACCTGGCCTGCCTCGACAAGGTCTATGCGCTGGCCGGCTATGTCACCGTCAATATCTCCAGCCCGAACACGCAGAACCTGCGCCAGCTACAAGACGAATCCGCGCTTGATGCGCTGCTTGGCGCACTCAAGGCGCGGCAGACCATGCTCGCCGACCGCTTTGGCCGCTACGTGCCGCTGCTGCTGAAGATTGCGCCGGACCTGGACGAAGCCCGGATCGTCAGCATCGCCGCTGCGCTGCGTCGCCATCGCATTGACGGCGTAATCGCCACCAACACCACGATCAGCCGCGCAGGTGTGCAAGGCCTGCCGCATGCCGAAGAAACTGGCGGACTTTCCGGCGCACCGCTGTTCGACAAATCCACTACCGTGCTGCGCACGCTTGCCCATGCCCTGGCCAATGAATTGCCCATCATCGGCGTCGGCGGCATTACCGATGGCGCCCGGGCCAAAGCCAAGCTGGATGCCGGCGCAAGCCTGGTGCAAATCTACTCGGGGCTGATTTATCGCGGCCCTGAACTCATTGAGGAATGTGTGACGTCGACTGCCTCACACGCGTGAGACCTGACCGTTCACCGGCGGGCCTTGCGACTCAGTGGGCACGGCGTCAACCACCAGTACCCTGGTTTTTGACGCAACCGATGGCTTCTGCACGCTTCAGTTAAGAACTTTATTGATCACGTCGAGCAATCGGGCCGGATCAAACGGCTTGACCATCCAGCCCGTGGCGCCTGCAGCCCTGCCCTGCGCCTTCATCTGATTGCTTGACTCGGTGGTCAGCATCAGAATCGGCGCCGTCTTGTATTCGGGCAGCGCGCGCAGCGATCGAACCAGCGTCAGGCCATCCATGCGCGGCATGTTCTGGTCGGTTAGCACCAGACTCATCGACCCCAGTTGGGCCTTTTCCAACCCATCCTGGCCATCCTCGGCCTCGATCACTTCGTAGCCTGCGCTACGCAAGGTAATTCCCACGATCTTGCGCGTCGCCGCAGAATC
>JAYUFR010000305.1:0-8919 GCA_043738625.1 Sterolibacteriaceae bacterium | reverse complement strand
TCCAGCATGGCCTGTACGCCCTTGTTCTTGAACGCAGAGCCACACAGCATCGGCACGATTTCGGCATTGATGGTCCGAATACGCAAGCCTTGCTTGATTTCCTCTTCACTGAGGGCGCCCGCTTCAAGGTACTTGTTCATCAACTCTTCATTCGCTTCAGCGGCGACTTCAACCATCTTGTCATGCCACTCGTCGGCCTTGGCTTGAAGATGGGCCGGAATATCGCCGTAAGTAAACTTGGTGCCTTGAGCTGCCTCGTCCCAAATCACGGCCTTCATCTTGACCAGGTCGACCAGGCCCTCGAATTTTTCCTCGGCGCCAATCGGAATCTGGATCGGCACGGGATTGGCTTTCAGCCGCGAACGCATCTGGTCATAGACCTTGAAGAAGTCCGCGCCCTGGCGATCCATCTTGTTGACAAATGCCAGCCGCGGCACCTTGTACTTGGTGGCTTGGCGCCATACGGTTTCCGACTGCGGCTGAACACCGCCCACAGCGCAATACACCATGCAGGCGCCGTCAAGCACGCGCATGGAGCGTTCCACCTCAATGGTGAAGTCGACGTGTCCCGGCGTATCAATGATATTGATCCGATGCTCGGGAAAATCCCCACTCATGCCCTTCCAGAAGCAGGTGGTCGCTGCGGAGGTAATGGTGATGCCGCGCTCCTGTTCCTGCTCCATCCAGTCCATGGTCGCGGCACCATCGTGCACTTCGCCAATCTTGTGATTGACACCGGTATAGAACAGGATGCGTTCGGTGGTCGTAGTCTTTCCGGCGTCAATATGCGCCGAAATGCCGATATTGCGATAGCGTTCGATGGGAGTCTTGCGGGCCACTTGGATTACCTGCCTTATCTAAGCCAAACCGCCGTGGCGCTCATTTTCGATGAGACGCCAAGGCGGCTGAAATCTGCAAAGCCGCGCCGCGAATGCGGCGGGCGCTCGTTACATCAGAAGCGGTAGTGCGAGAACGCCTTGTTGGCTTCGGCCATGCGATGAACTTCTTCACGCCGCTTCATCGCCGACCCACGGCCCTCGGCCGCTTCCATCAACTCGTTGGCCAAGCGCTGGCCCATCGACTTTTCGCTGCGCTTACGTGCAGCTTCACGTATCCAGCGCATGGACAACGCCACCCGCCGTGACGGGCGAACTTCAACCGGCACCTGGTAATTGGCGCCACCGACGCGACGGCTCTTCACCTCGACGACCGGCTTGACGTTGTTCACCGCCAGAGAAAACACTTCCAGCGGATCCTTCCCGCTCTTTTGCTGAATCTGGGCGAAGGCACCGTAAATGATGCGCTCGGCAACCGACTTCTTGCCAGCGGTCATCAGTACGTTGACAAACTTGGAAACATCGACGCTACCGAACTTGGGGTCGGGCAGGATATCGCGCTTGGGTACTTCTCTACGTCTTGGCATTTTGATCGTCCTCTGTTACTGGCTCAGGCGGCTTTGGGCCCCAGCCGCTGCGCGGCTTCGTAAAACATTGTGCTAAGCGGCCTTCGGCCGTTTAGTTCCATACTTGGAGCGGGACTGCTTGCGATCCTTGACGCCCTGGGTATCAAGACTGCCGCGCACGATGTGATAACGCACACCAGGCAAATCCTTCACGCGACCACCGCGAATCAGCACCACCGAGTGCTCCTGCAGGTTATGGCCTTCGCCGCCGATGTAGGAGATGACCTCGAAGCCATTGGTCAGGCGAACCTTGGCAACCTTGCGCAAGGCCGAGTTCGGCTTCTTCGGGGTGGTGGTGTAGACACGGGTGCAAACGCCACGTTTGGAAGGACAGTTGGCAAGCGCGGGAACCTTGCTCTTGCTCTGCGGCGCCTGGCGTGGCTTGCGTATCAGCTGACTGATGGTTGGCATGTAGGTATGTGTTCCAGAAACTGTTTGAGACTGCGTTTGAGTCTGTTTGGCCGCCTCCCTGCCGGGGGCAAGGAGGCGGGATTATATTTACGTCGCGAAGCAGCGTCAAGCAGCCTGAGCACCTTCGGCTGCATTTTCCTCGGCTGGCGGCAGGTCGAACGCTGCGTGCGCCGCCTCCTCACCTGTCGATTGCATGCGGCGCGAACGGTGGTAGGCCAAGCCCGTGCCCGCCGGGATGAGGCGACCGACGATGACGTTTTCCTTGAGTCCGCGCAATTCGTCGCGCTTGCCCATGATCGCCGCTTCGGTAAGCACGCGTGTGGTTTCCTGGAACGAAGCCGCCGAAATGAACGAGTCAGTCGACAAGGACGCCTTGGTAATGCCCAGCAGCATGTACTGGAACTCGGCCGGACGTTTGTTTTCAGCGTTCAATTTGTCGTTCTCGTCGAGCACGTCGGAACGTTCCACCTGTTCTTCACGGATGAAGCGCGAATCGCCCGGCTCGACAACCACGACCCGACGCAACATCTGCCGCACGATGACTTCGATATGCTTGTCGTTGATCTTGACGCCTTGCAGGCGATAGACATCCTGCACCTCGTCAATGATGTAGCGCGCAAGCTCTTCGACGCCCTTGAGACGCAGGATGTCATGCGGTTCCGGCGGTCCATCAACAATCACTTCACCCTTGTTGACCACCTGACCATCGTGAGCCATGACATGCTTGTCCTTGGTGATCAGGTACTCATGCGCCGTTCCATCCGGCTCGGTGATCACCAGACGCTGTTTGCCTTTGGTGTCCTTGCCGAATGAAACTGTGCCGGTTACCTCGGCCAGCACGCCTGCATCCTTGGGCGAACGGGCTTCGAACAGCTCGGCAACGCGTGGCAAACCGCCGGTAATGTCGCGGGTTTTGGCCGACTCCTGCGGAATGCGGGCCAGAATTTCCCCGACTGACACCGGCTGACCATCCTTCACCGTGATGATGGATCCCACCTGGAAAGTAATCGTTACTGAATGTTCAGTGCCATGAATCTTGACTTCCTGACCTTGGTCGTCGATCAACTTCACCTGTGGGCGCAAGCCCTTGGTTTGCGCCTTGACGCCACGTTTCGGATCAATCACCACCAGCGTAGACAGCCCGGTGACTTCATCGATCTGCTTGGCGACGGTGACACCTTCAGTCACGTGTTCAAACCTTACTGTCCCGGCATATTCGGTCACGATCGGGCGCGTATGCGGATCCCAGGTGGCCATCAGCACGCCGGCCTTGATCTGCTGCCCATCGTCCAGCAGCATGGTCGCGCCGTACGGTATTTTGTGACGTTCCCGCTCGCGGCCGTTATCGTCAGTGATCATCACCTCACCCGAACGCGAAATAACCACTTTCTCGCCCTTCGGGCTGGTCACGTAGCGCATCGTCGCGACAAACCGCACTGTACCGGCGCTCTTGGCTTCAACCTGGCTCTGGGCTGCGGCACGAGATGCCGCACCGCCGACGTGGAAAGTCCGCATCGTTAACTGGGTGCCCGGCTCGCCGATCGACTGGGCGGCGATAACACCCACCGCTTCGCCGGCATTGACGATACTGCCCCGGCCAAGATCACGGCCATAACATTTGGCGCATAGTCCAAAACGGGTATCGCAGAACAATGGGGTGCGCACCCGAACTTCGTCAATACCCAAAGCCTCGATTGCATCCACGGCGTCTTCGTCAAGCAGATAGCCTGTCGGATAGATCGTATCAAGGGTTTCCGGATTGGCCACGTCGGTGACGACTACGCGACCAAGGATGCGATCACGCAAAGGTTCGATCACTTCGCCGCCCTCAACCAGGGCCTTCATGGCGAAGCCGTTCTGGGTGCCGCAATCGTCTTCGGTGACCACCAGATCCTGCGTTACATCCACCAGGCGGCGGGTGAGGTAACCGGAGTTCGCCGTCTTCAGCGCCGTGTCCGCGAGACCCTTGCGCGCGCCATGGGTGGAGATGAAGTATTGCAGAACGTTGAGTCCCTCACGGAAGTTGGTGGTGATTGGCGTTTCGATGATGGAACCGTCCGGCTTGGCCATCAGGCCGCGCATACCGGCCAGTTGACGGATCTGCGCTGCGGAACCGCGGGCGCCGGAATCGGCCATCATGTAAATGGAATTGAAGGATTCCTGACTGACGACCTTGTTGTTGGTGTCGGTCACTTGCTCATGCGCCAGTTGATCCATCATGGCCTTGGCGACCTGATCTCCGGCACGGCCCCAAATGTCCACCACCTTGTTGTAGCGTTCACCAACGGTGACAAGTCCCGAGGTGTATTGCTTCTCGATCTCCTTCACTTCCGCCTCGGAGGCTTCGATGATGGCGTGTTTCTGGGTCGGCACCAGCATGTCGCCCACCGCAATCGAAATCCCGGCGCGCGTGGCAAGACGGAACCCGGACTGCATCAGTTGGTCGGCAAAGACGACGGTGTCCTTGAGGCCGCAGCGACGGAAGCTCTCGTCAATCAGCTTGGAGATTTCCTTCTTCTTGAGCGGCTTGTCGATCAGCTTGAAGGGAAGCCCCTTCGGCAGGATTTCGGACAGGATGGCACGCCCGGCGGTCGTCGAATAGCGGGTCAGTTTTTCACGCCACTGATCATCGCCGATCTGGTCGTATTCCTTGATCCTGACCTGAATGCGCGCATGCAGGTCGACCTGATGTGTTGCGACACCACGGGCTATTTCCGCAACATCCGCGAAGATCATCCCGGTACCCTTGGCTGCAATGCTTTCGCGCGTTGCGTAGTACAAGCCGAGCACCACGTCCTGCGAAGGAACGATGATTGGCTGGCCGTTGGCGGGCGACAGCACGTTATTGGAGGCGAGCATCAATGTGCGTGCTTCCATCTGTGCTTCGAGTGACAGCGGGACGTGAACGGCCATTTGGTCACCGTCAAAGTCGGCGTTGAACGCAACGCAGACGAGCGGGTGCAACTGGATTGCCTTGCCTTCGATCAGCACCGGCTCGAAAGCCTGAATGCCGAGGCGATGCAAGGTCGGGGCACGATTCAGCAGCACCGGATGTTCGCGGATTACCTCTTCAAGGATGTCCCACACCACCACGGTTTCGGCTTCGACTTCCTTCTTCGCTGCCTTGATGGTGCTGGCAATGCCCATTTTTTCGAGGCGTTCGAAGATGAAGGGCTTGAACAGTTCCAGCGCCATTTTCTTCGGCAAGCCGCACTGATGCAGCTTGAGTTGCGGACCGACCACGATGACCGAACGACCCGAGTAGTCGACGCGTTTGCCAAGCAGATTCTGGCGGAAGCGGCCGCTCTTGCCCTTGATCATGTCGGCCAGCGACTTGAGCGGACGCTTGTTGGCGCCGGTCATGGCCTTGCCGCGACGACCGTTGTCAAGCAGGGAGTCCACGGACTCCTGCAGCATGCGCTTCTCGTTGCGGACAATGATGTCCGGCGCCTTCAGTTCCAGCAGGCGCTTGAGACGATTGTTGCGGTTGATGACACGACGGTAAAGATCGTTCAAATCCGACGTCGCGAAACGACCACCGTCCAGCGGTACCAACGGGCGCAGATCGGGCGGGAGTACGGGCAGTACTTCGAGAATCATCCACTCGGGCTTGATGCCGGAAGTTTGGAAGCCTTCCATGATCTTCAGGCGCTTGGCGTACTTCTTGATCTTGGCCTCTGAGCCTGTCGTTTCCAGATCCTTGCGCAGCGTCTCGACCTCGTGACTAAGATCGAGCGTCCGCAGCAATTCGCGCACGCCTTCCGCGCCCATGATGGCGGTGAAGTCGTCGCCGTACTCCTCCACCTTGGCCAGATAGTCGTCTTCGGTCAACAACTGGGCGCGCGTCAACGGAGTCATGCCTGGATCGCAAACCACAAAGGCCTCGAAATACAGAACCCGCTCAATGTCGCGCAAGGTCATGTCGAGCACCATGCCGAGACGACTGGGCAGGCTCTTGAGGAACCAGATATGGGCAACCGGGCTGGCCAGCTCGATGTGGCCCATGCGCTCGCGCCGCACCTTGGCCTGAGTGACTTCGACGCCGCACTTCTCGCAGATCACGCCGCGATGCTTGAGGCGCTTGTACTTGCCGCAAAGGCATTCGTAGTCCTTGACCGGGCCGAAAATCTTGGCGCAGAAGAGCCCGTCGCGCTCCGGCTTGAAGGTACGGTAGTTGATGGTCTCCGGCTTCTTGACTTCGCCGTATGACCAGGAACGAATCTTCTCGGGCGAAGCAAGCCCGATGGTGATCGCGTCGAATTCTTCTTCCTGCGTTACCTGCTTGAACAGATCCAGTAATGCTTTCATTTCGTCACTCCTGCAAGGGGTGAGACTTCAAACCAAAATTCTTGGGCTGCAACCGTGGAATCCATGCGCGGAATCAATACCGTTCCAGATCAATATCGATCGCCAAAGAGCGGATTTCCTTGACCAGTACGTTGAACGATTCCGGCATACCGGCGTCGATCTTGTGCTCGCCCTTGACAATGCTTTCATAGATCTTGGTACGGCCATTGACGTCATCCGACTTGACGGTGAGCATTTCCTGCAGCGTGTATGAAGCGCCATAGGCTTCCAACGCCCACACTTCCATTTCCCCGAAGCGTTGGCCACCGAACTGCGCCTTGCCACCCAGCGGCTGCTGGGTCACCAGGCTGTAGGGGCCGGTTGAACGCGCATGCATCTTGTCGTCCACCAAATGGTGCAGCTTGAGGACATGCATGTAGCCGATGGTCACTGGCCGGTCGAAGGCTTCGCCGGTGCGGCCGTCATAAAGCGTCGCTTGCGTTTTGGCGGGCATCAGTTCGCGCTTCTTCGCCACATCATCCGGATAGGCGAGATCGAGCATGGCCTTGATCTCTTCTTCCTTGGCGCCGTCGAAAACCGGGGTGGCAAATGGAACGCCGCCGGCGAGGTTGCTGGCCAGATTCTTGATTTCGACGTCAGAAAGACTATCGATGTCTGCATCACGGCCGCTGGTGTTATAGATCTTGTTGAGCAATTTGCGGATTTCGGCATTGGCGGACTCCTTGCGTGCCATATCGCCGATACGCTGGCCCAAACCCTTGGAAGCCCAACCCAGATGGGTTTCGAGAATCTGACCAATGTTCATTCGTGACGGAACGCCGAGCGGGTTCAATACGATATCCAGCGGCGTACCGTCGGCCATATGCGGCATGTCTTCGATCGGGACGATCTTGGAGATCACGCCCTTGTTGCCATGACGTCCGGCCATCTTGTCGCCCGGCTGCAGGCGACGTTTTACGGCCAGATAGACCTTGACCATCTTTTGCACGCCCGGCGGCAGTTCGTCGCCCTGGGTAAGTTTTTTCTTCTTGGCTTCGAATGCGACATCGAAATCCTTGCGTGTCTGCTCCAGACTGTCGCGCAGATTTTCGAGCTGCTGCTGGACAAGCTCGTCCACCATGCTGATATCAAACCAGTGGTAGTGCTCGACCGTCTCCAGATAAGCCTTGCTGATCTTGGTGCCTTTGGCCAGTTTTTTCGGGCCCTTGCTGGCGACCTTGTTCACCAGCAACTTTTCGATCCGGGCGTAGGTGTCGCGTTCGACAATGCGCATCTGGTCGGCCAGATCCTGCTTGTAGCTCTTCAGCATTTCGTCGACGATGGCTTGGGCGCGCTGGTCGCGCTCGATGCCTTCGCGAGTGAAGACCTGCACATCAATCACGGTACCGGTCATGCCTGACGACACGCGCAGAGAGGTATCTTTCACATCCGAAGCTTTTTCGCCGAAAATTGCGCGCAGCAATTTTTCTTCCGGGGTCAGTTGAGTCTCTCCCTTGGGCGTGACCTTCCCCACCAGCACGTCACCGGCCTCGACTTCCGCACCGATGTAGACAATCCCCGATTCGTCAAGGCGGCCCAACTGCAGCTCACCCAGAGTGGCGATGTCACGCGTGATGTCTTCAGCGCCCAGCTTGGTATCACGTGCAACAACCGTGAGTTCCTCGATGTGGATCGAGGTGAAGCGATCTTCCGCAACCACGCGTTCGGAAATCAGGATCGAATCCTCGAAGTTGTAGCCATTCCACGGCATGAAGGCCACCAGCATGTTCTGGCCCAGCGCCAGTTCGCCCAGATCGGTGGAAGCGCCATCGGCTACCACGTCACCCTTGGCAATGATATCGCCGACGGTGACGATGGGACGCTGGTTGATGTTGGTGTTCTGGTTGGAGCGGGTGTATTTGGTCAAGTTGTAGATATCAACCCCGACTTCGCCCGGCACCGTTTCAGCATCGTTAACGCGAACCACGATGCGGTTGGCGTCAATGTAATCGACCACGCCGCCACGCAGCGCCTGTACCGCCGTACCCGAGTCGACCGCCACGGTGCGTTCGATGCCGGTACCAACCAGCGCTTTCTCAGGGCGCAGACAAGGCACTGCCTGACGCTGCATGTTGGCGCCCATCAAGGCACGGTTGGCATCGTCGTGCTCAAGGAAGGGAATCAGCGAAGCCGCGACAGAAACGATCTGGCCCGGCGCCACGTCCATGTATTGCACTTCTTCCGGCGCCTTCAGCTCAAACTCGCCCTTGAAGCGGCAGGAGACCAGTTCGTCGGTCAGCTTGCCCTTCTTGTCGAGCTCGGCATTCGCCTGGGCAATGATGTACTTGCCTTCTTCGATGGCCGACAGGTATTCGATTTCGTCACCAACATGACTCGCGCCGACTTTGCGATACGGGGTTTCCATGAAACCGTAACTGTTGGTGCGCGCATACAAGGCGAGTGAATTGATCAGGCCGATATTCGGGCCTTCCGGCGTCTCAATCGGGCAGACACGGCCGTAATGCGTCGGGTGTACGTCGCGGACTTCGAAGCCAGCGCGCTCACGCGTCAAACCACCCGGGCCAAGAGCCGAAACGCGGCGCTTGTGGGTGATCTCGGACAGCGGATTGGTCTGGTCCATGAACTGCGACAGCTGGCTGGAACCGAAGAACTCCTTGATCGCGGCCGAAATTGGCTTGGCATTGATCAGGTCGTGCGGCATCAGGTTGTCGCTCTCAGCCTGGTTCAAACGTTCCTTG
>JAYUFR010000304.1:0-8940 GCA_043738625.1 Sterolibacteriaceae bacterium | reverse complement strand
GGCTTTTGCGATATCCGTTATCTGTATGCCCCGCTCGGCAAGATTGACCCGTGTTGCGTCCGCGTGGTGGATACTTACCGGGGTCAGGATGATCTGGCCCTCCTTGATTTCTACGTCGAAATATTTGGCCGGACCAACTGCGTTAGTGACTGCCTTGGGCAGGGTCAGTTGGTTTTTGGCTGTAATCTTGGCAAGCATGGAAATCTCGCTTACGAGGTTTAACGTTTTCCCACTTTATCACTTCGCCATGCCAGCGCTCACACCGAGCGCAAGGCCGTCACGATGTTCATGCGCGCTGCGCGCGCGGCGGGCAAGAAGCCACCGATGAGTCCCATCAGCAGCGAGAACAGCAGGGTCTTGACGATGATGCCCGGCGTCATGGCAAAGCCGAAGGCGAGCTCGGCGAACGACTGGAAGTTCATCGTTGAGACTGTTACCAGTTGCATGAACGAGGCCATGAACAAGCCTATTGCACCGCCGACCAGCGCCAGCAACAGCGACTCGACCAGAAATGCGCCCATCACTGCGCTGCGGCGAAAGCCCAGCGCGCGCAGCGTGCCGATTTCGGCGGTACGGTTGGCCACCGCTGAATACATGGTGATCATGGCGCCGATGATGGCGCCGATGGAAAAAATCACCGTCAATGTCATGCCGAGAACCCTGATAAAAGTTGCCATCGCCTCCGACTGGTCGGCGTAGAACTGGCGCTCACGTTTTACCTCCACGGTCAGACGCGGATCGGTCTCGATGACATGCTTGAAAGCGTCGAAGGTCGAAGGATCGGCAAGCTTGACGACCATGGATGAGTACACCGATTGACGCCGGAAGGCCGGCATCAATTGCTCGGCGTCGCCCCATATTTCGGAGTCGAAACCGCTGCCGTCGCTGTCCATGATGCCGACCACGATCCAGTTGCCGCCGGCAAAGTGGATCACTTCTCCAAGGCCGGCGCCCTGGAACTTGCTGGCGATGCTCTTGCCCACCACCAGTTCGTGGCTGCCGGGGCGAAACACGCGTCCGGCGGCGATGCGTATCTGAGGGCGCAGATTGAACGCCAGCAGGCCCACGCCGCGGGCAGTGACGTTGGAGGGTTTGTCGTCGGAACGCTTTTGCAGCGAGATCAGCACCACGGTTTCCTTGGACGACAGCGGCGCGCCGTCCGGCCCCATTTCGACTTGCGGCTGGCTCTCGATCAGGGCGGCGGCCGGACGCAATATGCCGCTTTGTATCTCGGCGCCGGCACCCTTGCGGATCGCGATGACGTTTTCCACGTTGCCGGTATCCACCAGCGTGTGGTTCAGGCCGGCTTCCAGCATCAACACCGCGGCGAACACGAATACCACCAGCGCCATGCCGCCGGCGGTAAGCGCGGTGGTGAGCTTGCGCGTCCAAAGATTGCGCAGGCTGTAGGACAGTGGCAGGGCCATCAGGCGATGCTCCGCAGGCCATCAACGATTTTTATCCGGCCGGCTTGGCGCGCCGGCACTACTGCGGCCGCTACACCAACAACCACGGCGCAGACTATTTGCAGTTGCACGGTGGCAAGGGAGACCTGGAACACCGGGAAGAACTTGCCCAACTGGCTGGCGAATCCGGCACCCACTGGGAAGGTCAGCAGGATGCCGAGCACGCCGCCGCTGAGCGCGATCACCAATGACTCGCCATAAATCAGCGCGCCGACAAATGCCGGCCCGAAGCCGAGGGCTTTGAGCGTTGCGTATTCGCTGGTGCGCTCGCGCACGGTCATGGCGATGGTGTTGGCCATCACCGCCATGATGATGAAGATGACCAGATAGGAAATCAGGCGCACGCCTTCGACAATGGTGGCCGACATCGAGATGAAGCCGAGCTGGAAGGCCTTCTCGGTTTCGGTCAGCGTTTCGGCGGCGGAGTTCTTGAACAGTTTGTCGACGTCGAGCGCGATGCGGGCGCTGTTGTCCGAGTCGGCCACGACGACGATGTACACGCCAACTTGATCCAGCCGGCGCGGGTAGCGGATCTTGACGGTTTCGTTGAGGTAGTCCCAGTGGAAGAACATCTGGGCGGTATCGGTGTTTTTCTCGGCCCCGTCGTAGATGGCGCGGACGACGAAGTTCCAGTCGCCGGGAAAGATCGCGCCGCGCATGGCCAGGCTGTCGCCGACCTTGAAACCGTAGGTCTCGGCGAGACGGCGGCCGACGATGCAGCCCTTGCGGTCGTGCATGTAGTCGTGCTTCTGTTGTTCCGACATGACGTACTCGGGATAGGCGTCGAAGTACGCATCGTCAACCGCGAATTGGGCGAAGAAGTTTTTCGGCTCCTTGTAAATTGAGCCGACCCAGTTGGCCAGCGACACCTGCTTGACGCCTTCGATCGCGCGGATTTTCTGGCGGTAGGCCAGCGGCATCGAAAACACCAATGAGATGGCATTGCGCGTCACCAGGCGATTGGCCTTCGCCGCCTCGGCCTTGGCGTACCAGGCGCCGACCACGGTTTGCAACAGGCCGAAGGCCAGCACCGCCACCACCAGGCCCAGCACGGTGAGCGAGGTGCGCAGCTTGTGGCGCAGCGCATTGCGCGAGATCAGCTTGAGCAGGTGCATTGGCGCGCGCTTAGTGCTCAGTCACTTCCTCACGCGCCGACAGTTCGCCTTTTTCCAGATGCATGATGGCATGGGCATGGGCTGCGGCGCGGGCGTCGTGGGTCACCATGATGATGGTCTTGTTGAGTTCGCGGTTCAGCGTTTGCATCAGCTTGAGGATGTCTTCGGCGGATTCACGGTCAAGGTCGCCGGTCGGCTCGTCGGCCACGATCAGGTTGGGGTCGCTGACCAATGCCCGCGCGATCGCCACGCGCTGCTGCTGGCCGCCGGACAGTTCGCTGGGATAATGTTCTGCGCGGTCTTGCAGCCCCACCAGATCAAGCACCGCTTCGACATGGTCGCGGCGCTCGGCACGGGAAAGGGACGCCAGCAGCAAGGGCAGTTCCACGTTCTCGAACGCGGTCAGCACCGGCATCAGGTTGTAGAACTGGAAAATGAAACCGACATTGCCGGCGCGCCAGTCGGCCAACTCAACCTCGCTCAGGGCGCCGATGTTCACGCCATCGACCAGCAACTCGCCGCTGTCGGGCTGGTCGATGCCGGCGATCAAATTGAGCAGGGTGCTCTTGCCCGAACCCGAGGGCCCCATCAACGCAAGAAATTCGCCGGCACCGATGTCAAAGCTGATGCCGGACAGTACCGGCACGATCTGCGCGCCGCGCTTGTAGGACTTGGTGATGTCGTGCAGACGCACCAGCGCTGGCGCCGCACCATTGCCGTCGCTCATTTCTTTTCCGGCACGACGTGGCTGCCGTGGTGCAGACGGTCGGTCGGTTTGACGACCACCTTGTCTTCGGGTTTCACGCCGCTGACTTCGAGCAGGTCGCCGATCTTGCGGCCGGTGGTGACGGTGACGGCTTTGGCCACACCGTCGGTGACCACAAATACGGTCGGCTTGCCGTCGCGCTGCACGATGGCGTCGGGATGCACCACGGTCAGCGGCTTGCGCTGATCAGGGGCGACGGCCGCCGAGAGAAACGCGACTTTGGCACTCATCTCGGGCAGCACGCGCGGATCGCGATCAATGAAGCGCACCTTGGTCATCACGCTGGCCTTGCTGCGGTCGACGGTGGGTACGATGCGGCTCACCTCGCCGCGCAGGCGCAGGTCGGGAAAGGCATCAAGCGCGATTTCGCACGGCTGACCGACCTTGACCTTGGCCAGGCTGGATTCCGACACGTCGGCCTCGACTTCCAGCGTTTCCATGTCGGCCATCGTCACCACGGCGCCCTTGCTGTCGGTGGCGGAGGAAAACGGCGTCACGATGTCGCCCATGTTGGCGGCCTTGGTCAGCACCACGCCATCGAACGGCGCGCGGATCAGGGTCTGGTCGACCGCCACATCGGCGCCGCGCCGATTCGCCTCGGCCACTGCGACGGCGGCCCGCGCCTTGTCATAGCGTGCCTTGGCGGTATCCAGTTGCGCAACCGGAATGAATTTTTTGTTGGCCAGATCCTGCGCCCGGTGCCATGAGACTTTCGCATCCTGCAATTCGGCCTTGGCCGATTGCACGCCGGCGGCGGCCTGCTCGGCCGCCGCCGCGACATCCTTGCTTTCAAGCCGGGCGATGACTTCTCCCGCCTTGACTACGCTGCCTTCCTGCACACCCAGCCATTCCAGACGTCCGGTGGCCTTGGTGGCCACGGCCGCCTTGCGCTGCGCCACCACGTAGCCCGTGGCGTTGAGATCCGTCACTGCCTGATACGGATAGGCCGTCGTCACAGCTATCGTCTCGACGGCGATGTCGCCGCTGGAACGCAGGAAAAAAATTCCACCAACGACCAGCACTGCGCCGACCGCCGGCCACCAGCGCCGCCGTGATGAACGCTTGAGCGGTGCGTTGCGATCGATCTTCAATCGGGAAATGGCTGGTTCGGGCATGATCAGTTACTGCGTCGACATGACGCAGCAGGAAGTGTCGTGGAGCCCGATTATAAGGGGCCGGCGGCGGGCCGACAGGTGGCGTTCGGGACACGATCAAGCGTTGTCGGCCTTGCGATTCCGCATCAGTCAGTGCACGATTGAAGCCATTCGTGAACTCCGGAGGTAAATGCCATGAAACAACGTTCGTTGGGGCAGGACAAAACGCCCGTATCCGCCATCGGTCTGGGCTGCATGGGCATGAGTGAATTCTATGGCGACAGCGACGACAGCCAGTCGCTATTGACCCTTGCGCGGGCGCTGGAGCTCGGCATTAACTTTCTCGATACGGCCGATACCTATGGGTTGGGCCACAACGAAACCCTGATCGGGCGATTCCTCACTCAGGGCGGTGCGACACGACGCGCGCAAGTGGTGATCGCTACCAAGTTCGGCATCGTGCGCGAGGCGGGCAAGTACGAACGAACCATCGACAACAGCCCGGCCTATGTTCGTGCCTGTTGCGAAGCTTCGCTGCAACGGCTCGGGGTCGATGTCATCGATCTCTACTACTGTCACCGGCGCAATCCGGACATCCCCATTGAAGAGATGGTCGGCGCCATGGCTGAGCTGGTGAAGGCTGGCAAGGTGCGCCAGATCGGGCTGTCTGAAGTGTCGGCGCAGACCTTGCGCGCCGCCTGTGCCGTGCATCCCGTGGCGGCATTGCAAAGCGAGTATTCGCTGTGGACGCGCGGACCCGAAGATGAAATGCTCAAGGTATGCGCGGAGCTGGGTACCACGTTCGTGGCCTACAGCCCGCTGGGCCGGGCCTTCCTTACCGGCACCGTGAATGCGGAGAGTCTGGCGGACAATGATTTTCGCAAACGCAATCCGCGCTTCACCGGAGATGCTGGCGCCGCCAACCATCGATTGGTGGAAGGTCTGCGCAGCTTCGCCGCTGCGCGCGGCATGACCAATGCCCAGATCGCGCTGGCCTGGCTGCTGAACAAGCATCCGCATGTGGTGCCGATCCCCGGCACCCGGCGCATCAACTATCTGGAACAGAATGTCGCCGCGACGGACTGCCAACTCTCGTCGAAGGACATTGCCGAACTGGATACTCTTTTCGCGCCAGACCGCATCTCCGGTCCCCGTTACGTCAAGGCCGGTTTGCTGGGAATCGAGTGAGGCGTGAATTGTTTGGTCAATCGTTCGGTCAAGTGTTCGGTCAAGTGTTTGGTCAAGTGTCCGAATAGTTCGGCGCGCGCCGTTCCTTGAACGCGGCGATCGCTTCGTGGTGGTCCGCCGTTTCAATCAGGATGACCTGCTGGCGGTCTTCCAGCGCCAGGCCTGCTTCGAGGCTGCCGACATCGATCAGCACATTGAGGATGTCCTTGGTCATGCGCAGCCCCATCGGTGCGGCCTTGAGCATGTCGTTGGCCATTTCCAGGCCGGTCGACAGCAAGGCATCGGGTTCCACGATCGCGCTCACCAGACCGGCGGACAGGGCGCGCTCGGCGCTCATGAAGCGACCGCTCATCAAGTATTCGGAAGCCACCGACAATCCGACCAGACGCGGCAGCAGATAGCCCGAACCCATGTCGCAACCGCCGAGGCCGATGCGCAGGTAAGCGGCATTCATCTTCGCGTGCGGCGTGGCGTAGCGCACGTCGCAGGCGAGCAGCAGCGAAAATCCGCCGCCGCAGGCCGCGCCCTGTACCAAACCGATGATGGGTTGCGGACAGGTGCGCATCAGGCGCACAACGCCGGAATAAAGTTTCTGCATTTCCATCTGTCGTTGTGCGCGACCGGGGCCCGCCGCCGCGAACGCGGTGGAATCGAGATCCGCTCCTGCTGAAAATGCACGTCCCGCCGCACGCAGGATGATGACGCGTACCTCCAGTCGGCTTTGCAACGCCGTGAAATAGGCGTGCAGGGCACGGGCCATGTCGACATCCAGCGCATTCAGTGTGTCAGGCCTGTTGAGCGTGAGGATTTCGACGGCACCGCGACTTTCGATATTGATCGGCGGAGAGGCTGTGGTCATGGGGAAACTCCGTTGGAGAATTGATGTGTCATTCATCTGGTTCGAACATAATATAGTCAAAATGATGGGACACATACCCGGCAATACCCGGCAACGGGGGAGAAGCCAGTCACGAAGCCCGCTGCGCCAGCAACAGGCAGGATCGGCGAATGGCTGGTGTTAAGGAGAGATTGCCATGCTCGGCCTGATGATGGATGTACCCCTGCTGCTGTCGCGCCTGATCGATTTTGCTGCGGAGAATGCCGGGTCGACCGAAGTTGTTGGCCGCAACATCGGCGGCCGTATCGAACGCTGCACCTGGTTCGAATTGTGCCGGCGGGCAATGCGTCTGGCCAAGGCGCTTGCTGCGCGTGGCCATGGCGTGGACTCGCGCATCGGCTCGCTGGCCTGGAACACCATCGACCATGTGGAATTGTTTTACGGCGCGCTCGGCATCGGGGCGTCGCTGCACACCATCAATCCGCGCCTGACGCCGGGCCATCTGGCGCACATGATCAACCAGGTCGACGATCAGTTGATCTTCATTGATCCCGCTACGATCACCATCGCCGAGTCTGTGTTCCGCCTGACGCCGGGCGTCCGTGGCTGGGTTTATATGGCGGAAGGCACGACCTTGCCGGACAGTCCGCTGCCGAACCTGATCTCCAAGGCGAAATTTCTGGATGGCCATGACGACGATTTTGTCTGGCCGCAATTCGATGAACGACAGGCGGCGACGATTTGCTACACCTCGGGCACCACCGGCCTGCCCAAAGGCGTGGTGTATTCCCATCGCAGCATTACTCTCAATGCGATGAACATGACGATGGCCGACATGCTCGGCGGCTATCGTCCCGGCGCGCTGGAAGTGGTGATGCCGCTTGCGCCGATGTTTCACTCGAACGGCTGGAACATGCCGTTCACGGCGCCGATGAATGGCCACAAGCTGGTGTTGCCGGGCCGCGCCTTCGATCCGGCGAGCGTGATTGAATTGATTCGCGGCGAGGGCGTGACCATCGTGGGCGCTGTGCCGACGGTGTGGACGGACATCATCGCAATGCTGCGGGCCAAAGGCCTGACGCTGCCTTCGGTGCGGGTGGCGATGGTCGCGGGGACGCGCGTGCCCGCTTCCCTGTTCGCGGATTTCGAAGAATTCGGCATCGAGCCCTGCCAGACCTGGGGCATGACCGAGGCGCCGGGTGCGACACGTGGATCGCCGCCGCCGGGGAGTGACCGGACCGATGCGGAAAATCGGCGCCTGCTCAGGCAACAGCGCCAGGGCCGGGCCGCGTTTTCAGTCCAGTTCCGGATTGTCGATGAAAAAGGCAAGGTTCTTCCGCACGACGGTGTTGCCCGCGGCACGATGTTCGTTCGCGGCGCATCGGTGGCGGGGCGATATGTCGGCCAGGATGAATCCGAAACGGTGGACTGGCTGGATACGGGAGACATCGCGCGTATTTTTCCCGACGGCACCATCGAGATTGTCGACCGGGCCAAGGACGTCATCAAATCGGGCGGCGAGTGGATCAGCACGCTGCAACTGGAAAGCGCCGCGACAAGTCATCAAGCCATTGCGCAGGCGGCGGCGATCAGCATTCCCCATCCAAGGTGGCAGGAGCGCCCGCTGTTGCTGTGCACGTTGAAGCCCGGCGCCAGGGTAACGGCCGCTGCGTTGCTGGCGCACATGGCCGGCAGTGTCGCGAAATGGTGGTTGCCCGATGAGATCATCTTCATCGAAGCCATGCCGCTGACAGCGACCGGGAAGATCAGCAAGGTCGACCTGCGCAAGGTTTATGCGAAACCTTTGTAGATCGTGGATTGAATATTTGCCGGTGCAGCGAGACGTCCGGTTGCGGTCAGGCTTTCAGCCGGTAAATTCGAATTCCGCGACCAGAACGTGGTGGTCGGATGCCGGCGTCGGCTGGACGGCATGGCTGACCGTGCGCAAGTGCCGGCTGTAGAAGATATGGTCAAGCACGAAGGGACGGCGGCGCCAGGTAATTTCCTCCTGCTGCACGGTGTTGTACCCCGCGCCAGAAAATTGCCGCACCAGTGATTCGTGCCGGCTGACGTTGAAATCGCCGCCAATCAGCGTGGCACCCTGCGAAGTGCGCAGTTGCTCGAGTACCAGTTCGCGCTGCCCGTTATGCTCTTCGCTCGATGACTTGAGCATGAAAAACGCCAGCAGATGGGTATTGAAAATCCGCAGTTCATGTCCGCCAACGCTGGTCGTTGCGCCGATGAGCAGCCGATCGGTCGGCGTCCTGGTTTCGCCTTCAAACTCAAATTCGATCGGCGGTGAAGGCAGGTCGCGCAGCATGGTGTCGCGCAATGGTGTTTTGGAAAAGATAGCCAGCCCGATACCAAAAGGCAGTTCGCGCGGATCGGTTTTGCGGATCGAGAAGAATCCATCGTAGCCGGCCAATGCCGCGCGCAGCCTGGTGTAGTTGGTCGGTGGGTCGGGCTGCACACC
>JAYUFR010000303.1:0-2933 GCA_043738625.1 Sterolibacteriaceae bacterium | reverse complement strand
TAGTATTCCTCGCGGTACATCATCAGGATGATGTCGGCGTCCTGCTCGATGGCGCCGGATTCGCGCAAGTCGCTCATCAGCGGGCGCTTGTCGGTGCGTTCCTCGACTTTGCGCGACAATTGCGACAGCGCGATGATCGGTACTTGCAGCTCCTTGGCCAGCGCCTTGATGGCGCGGGAGATCTCGGAAATTTCCGTGGCCCGGTTTTCGCCGTTCCTGGTCGAGGTCATCAACTGAATGTAGTCGATGACGATCAGACCCAGCTTGCCGAACTGGCGGTGCAGGCGGCGGGCGCGGGCGCGTAGATCGATGACGTTGATGGCGCCGGTATCGTCGATATGAATCGGCGCGTCATGCAGCTTGCCCAGCGCCACGGTCATCTTGTCCCATTCCTCGTCGCCCAGCTTGCCGGTGCGCAGTTTCTGCTGGTCGAGACGCCCGACCGAAGACAGAAAACGCATGGCCAATTGCGGCCCCGACATTTCGAGGCTGAAGATGGCGACCGGCAGTTTTTGTTCGACGCCGACATGCTCGGCGATGTTGAGCGCGAATGCGGTCTTGCCCATTGATGGACGCCCGGCGACGACGATCATGTCGCCCGGCTGCAGCCCGGAGGTCTTTTGATCCAGATCGATGAATCCGGTTGGCACGCCGGTGATGTCGGACGGGCTGTCGCGGTCATAGAGCGCCTGAATTCGATCCACCACCTCGCCCAGCACGGTGGGAATGGCGACGAAGCCCTGCGTGATTTTTGCACCGCTCTCGGCAATTTCAAAGACGCGGGCCTCGGCCTCGTCGAGCAGTTGCTTGACGTCGCGCCCGGCCGGATTGAGGGCGTTGGCGGCGATGTCGTCGCCCACCGTGATGAGTTTGCGCAGGATGGCGCGCTCGTGCACGATCTCGGCATAGCGGCGGATGTTGGCTGCCGAGGGCGTGTTGTTGGCAATCTCGGCGAGGTAAGCCAGGCCGCCGGCCTGCTCTATCTCGTTGGACTTTTCGATGGATTCAAACACCGTCACCACGTCGGCGGGACGGCCCATTTCCAGCAGCTTGCGGATGTGCGTAAAAATGCGGCGGTGATCGTCGCGGTAAAAGTCCGCCTCGGCGACCATGTCGCCGATCCTGTCCCAGGCACCATTGTCCAGCAAAAGCCCGCCGATAAGTGATTGCTCCGCCTCGATCGAGTGCGGGGGTAACTTTAGCGCTGCAACCTGCGGATCCGCTTGCAGATTGTTGTTGAATGCGCGCGCTTGTACCATTAATTTTTCTCCCCGAGCAGGCGCTGAAGTCTACGCTTCATCGTATCGGGCGCAAGGCATAAGTCTGTGGAAATGTGGTGCATAAGCTGTGGGTAAGTTGGTAGCAAGCTGTTAGCGATGTGGGGATAACTTCAAAAGCGATTCACCGCAGAGGACGCAGAGTACACAGAGGAATTCAAAACAGTTTTGTGTCTGTTTTCTTGGGAGGTGCTTTCCTCTGCGTCCTCCGCGTCCTCTGTGGTGAGCATTTTTGGATTCACGCAATGGAATCGTGCGCTTCACCGCCGAATACCAGCTTCTTGACGCGGAACAATTCGTCGCGCATGGCGGCGGCCTGTTCGAATTCCATGTTGCGCGCATGGTCCTGCATGGCTTTTTCGAGACGCCTGATTTCCTTGGCCAGCGCTTTTTCGCTCATGCTCTCGTAGCGTGCCGACTCTTGCGCAGCCTTGAGTTCACGGCCCGCGGTGTCAGCGTCGTAAATGCCGTCGATGATGTCCTTGATGCGCTTGGTAACGCCGACGGGGGTAATGCCGTGGTCCAGATTGAACTGGAGCTGCTTGGCGCGCCGGCGCTCGGTCTCGGCCATGGCGCGTTGCATGGAACCCGTCATCCTGTCGGCATACAGAATCGCCGTACCATTGAGGTGACGCGCGGCGCGGCCCATGGTCTGGATCAGGCTGCGCTCGGAACGCAAAAAGCCTTCCTTGTCGGCATCCAGTATCGCCACCAGCGACACCTCCGGAATATCCAGCCCTTCGCGCAACAGATTGATACCCACCAGCACATCGAACTGGCCGAGGCGCAGGTCGCGAATGATTTCGACGCGCTCCACTGTCTCGATATCCGAATGCAGATAGCGCACCTTGACGCCGTTGTCGGCCAGGTATTCGGTGAGTTGTTCGGACAGGCGCTTGGTCAGCGTGGTGACCAGCACCCGTTCACCCACCGCGACCCGTTTCTTGATTTGCGACAGCAGGTCATCCACCTGGGTGGACGCCGGCAGCACGATGACTTCCGGATCAACCAGCCCGGTCGGCCGCACCACCTGCTCCACCACCTGGCCCTGATGCAGACGCTCGTATTCGGAAGGCGTGGCCGAAACGAAGACGACCTGATGCATCAGCTTCTCGAATTCCTCAAACTTGAGTGGCCGGTTGTCGAGTGCCGACGGCAGACGAAAACCGTAATTCACCAGGTTTTCCTTGCGCACGCGATCACCCTTGTACATGCCGCCGGTCTGGGTGATGGTGACGTGCGACTCGTCGATGAACATCAGCGCATCGGGCGCAAGGTAGTCGATCAGGGTCGGCGGTGGCTCGCCCGGCAAGCGGCCGGAAAGATGGCGCGAATAGTTCTCGATGCCCTTGCAGAAGCCGAGCTGATCGAGCATTTCCAGGTCGAAGCGGGTGCGCTGTTCGATGCGCTGGCACTCGACCAGCTTCTGTTCCTTCTGGAAGAACTCTATCCGCTCGCGCAGTTCGACCTTGATCTTGTCCACGGCCTGCAACACCGTGCTGCGCGGCGTGACGTAGTGGCTGGAGGGAAACACCGTGAAGCGGCCGAGCTTCTGCTTGTTGTGCCCGGTGAGCGGATCGAACAGGGTCAGCGATTCGATCTCGTCATCGAACAAGACCACGCGGATCGCGCTTTCGGCATTTTCTGCCGGGAATA
>JAYUFR010000302.1:0-8955 GCA_043738625.1 Sterolibacteriaceae bacterium | reverse complement strand
GACCGAATTCCGTGCAAGTCCCGGATAGAAAGTCGCCTGTCACCAAGATGAATTGCAGGGCGGTTACTTTATCCCGCTGAACCAAGCTATTTTAAAATGGAGCTGAAATGCAACTAAGACCTGGAATCCAGTTACAGAGCATCATGAAGTCGATGAAAGACGTGGTGCTGCCGGCGCTGGATCCGAGCAACAAGCTGGCGCTGGAGCAAGGGCAATTGATCATGGGCATGCTCAACATCCTGTCGCAGCGCCTGCCGCTGGAATATCGGTTTGACTGCGACGAACTCGGGCGCCTGCTTCTGCTATCGCATCGGCTGGGTGAGCAGGCCAAAGGCGGTGGGGAAACCGCAGCGGCGCTGAAGGCGCTGGCGGCGTCGACGGCCAGCGGCACGGACGTGCTGGAGCGCGCGCGCGCCGAACCGGGCGAGGTGTACGAAGCGGTCAAGGAACTGCGGGCGAAGACGAGCGATGTGGTGCAATCGGTATTCAAGGACGGTGAAACGGCAAGTCGCACGGCGGTGCGAAAATCGGTGCTGGCGATTTCGGCGGAGCAGTTGCAGCGTGATCGCGCCTGGTTGATCGGACAGGGTTGGGAGCCGGACCCCAAGAGCATTCCGCTGATCGAAAGCCTGATCGCCGCAAGAACCGCCAAAGTCTGAACGCTGAACTGGAACCGATGACATGACCATGATTGACAAGAACCACCCCTCGCCGGAATGGATTGCTTCGCTGCGCAAGCGCTTTCCTGTCGAGCGAGAGATTGACCACATCCTCACGCGCAAGATGGAACGCCGCGGCGGCGTCGGCTTTTCTCCGATTCCGTTGCCGTCGCTGAGCGCCAACATCGAGGCGCTGTTGGGTAAAGAGTTGAAGGAGTCGTTCCAGATTCTCGATGCGTGTTGGTTGTCGGGCGGCTCATCGAAACTGCAGATGGCATTCACGCTGGACTGGAACCGTCCCGGCGTCGGCCGCGAGAAGACGCCGATGGTGTTGCGTATGGAGCCGGCTGAGTCGATGGTGGAAACCAGCCGCCTGCGCGAATTCCAGGTGATCAAGGCGTTCGATGGCGTCATACCGGTGCCGCCGGTGTTCTGGGTTGATGCGGAAGGCGAGCATCTGCCTTATCCCGGATTGATCTACGGCTTTGCGCCCGGCGTGACCAAACCGACGACGGCGAAAAGCGGCGTGGCCGGTCTTGGTACACAGCTCGATGTCGAATTGCGTCAGAGGCTGGCGCCGCAGTTCATCGAACATCTCGGAAAAGTTCACACGCTTGATTACCGCAACGCCGGACTGACTGCCTTCGATGTTCCGCAACTGGGCACCCAGGCCGCAGAGTGGGCGGTCAACTGGTGGGAGCGCGTGTGGGAAGAGGATTCAGACGAAGACTCCGCCATGATGCGGCTGGCGGCGATCTGGCTGCGCGAGAACATGCCGGTGTGCGATCAGCTTTCCATCCTGCACGCCGACTTTCGCGTCGGCAACTTTCTGTTCACTGAACACGACACGCGCATCACCGCCTGGCTCGATTGGGAGCTGACGCGCATCGGCGATCGGCATCAGGATCTGGCTTGGACCACGAGCAAGGCGTTCGGCGGCTATGCCGAAGACGGCAAGACTTTCCTGGTCGGCGGCCTGCTGCCGGAACAGGAATTCTTCGACGCCTACACCAAATCTTCCGGCCTCACGGTGGATCGAAAATCCCTGCACTATTACAAGGTGTTCAACGCCTACATGATGTCTGTGCTGACGCTGGCGACCGGCTATCGCATCGCCCGCAACGGCAAGACGCATCAGGACGTGCTGGTCACCTGGCTGCTGGGCGTGGGCTACATGCTGCAAGATGAAGTGCGCGTGCTGATAGAAGAGGCGGGCTGAAATGGTGCGCTGGCTGAATTCAATGCGTCCGATCCTGCAATGACCAAACCATCACCTCCGCCGGACGCGGAATCAAACTCGGGCGAGACCGGAGCCGAGCGGCGCGTGCCGCTGAGCGGGGCGGTCAACTTCCGCGATCTGGGCGGTTACCGAACCACGGATGGACAGCAGGTGCGTTGGAAAACGCTCTACCGTTCCGACTCGCTGGCGGAGTTGACTGCCGCTGACCTGGAGACAGTGAGCGCGCTTGGCCTGCGCAGCTTGTGTGATCTGCGCGACCACCCCGAGCGCGGCCGCAAGCCGAATCGCCTGCAAGCGGGGCCGACGCTGAAGGTTTATCCGATCGGCTTTCAACCTTACGGTGGGGAGAAACTCGTTGCCGGTGTCAGGATGCGGACGATGAGCGCCGCCGAAATCGCAGCGCTGTTTCATGAGATGTACCGCAGGTTTCCGCTCGAACAAACGGCGATCTACACCCGCGTGCTGGAAGTGTTGCTCGAAGCAGAGGCGTTGCCCGCGCTGATCCATTGCACCAGCGGCAAGGATCGCACCGGCTTCGCCGCAGCGACCGTGCTGATGGCGCTTGGTGTGCCGCGCGAAACCATTGTCGAAGACTACCTGATCACCAACCGCTACCGTCGCGACCTCACCTTCCTGCTCGGCAAGGACACCGACCCCGAGGCGCTGGCGACGATGAAGCAGGCGCATCCCGAGTACCTGGGCGCGGCGTTCAAGTCGATTGATGCGAAGTGGGGATCGGATCAGGCCTTCGTGCGGGAAGCACTCGGCCTCACCGAGCAGCGCCAGCAGCGCCTCAAGGAACTTTTGCTTGAGCCCGCGCCTTAAACAGTAAATTTCAAACCCTGCCGAAAGTAAGCCGATGCTCCCATCCGACATGATCAAGCGTCTTTCTCTGCCGGTGATCGCCGCGCCGATGTTCCTTGTCTCGGGTCCGGAGATTGTGATCGCCGCTTGCCGTGCTGGCGTGGTCGGTGCTTTCCCCACGCTCAACCAGCGCACCACCGAAGGCTATGTGCACTGGCTGGAACAGGTTGAGGAAGGCCTGGCACTGGGACCGGAAGCCGGCGTCAAACAATTGGGTCCGCATGCCGTCAACCTGATCGTGCACAAGACCAACCCGCGTCTTGAACCTGATTTGAAAGTCACCGTCGATCACCGCGTGCCTATCGTCATCACTTCGCTCGGAGCGGCGAAGGAGGTGGTCGGTGCGGTGCACAGTTACGGGGGCCTGGTGTTCCATGACGTGATTTCGATACGTCAGGCCGAGAAGGCGCTTGCCGCGGGAGTCGACGGCATCATCGGCGTTTGCGCGGGCGCTGGGGGCCATGCAGGGACGATGAATCCCTTCGCGTTGTTGTATGAGCTGCGGCGACTCACCGACAAGACGCTGATCCTCGCCGGTGTGATTTCCACCGGTGAACAAGTGGCCGCCGCCATCGTCGCCGGCGCCGACCTGGTCAGCGTCGACACGCGTTTCATCGCCACGCGCGAAAGCATGGCTTCGACGGCCTACAAGGAAATGATCACCCGCAGCAACGCGGCCGACATCGTCTACACGCCCAAAATTTCCGGCGTCAATGCCAATTTCATCAGCCAGAGCATCATTGATGCCGGCCTCGACCTGGCGACGCTGCAACATGAAGGTCCGATCGACATGGGGGTCGAACTGGGCCCGGAGAGCAAGGCCTGGCGCGACATCTGGTCGGCAGGACAGGGCGTCGGTGCAATACGGGATATTCCGCCTACGACGGAGCTGGTGCGCCGCATGCGTACCGAGTATGCGGGTGCGCTGGATCGGGCGATGGCGCTGTGAACTTAGTACTCAGACCTCCGGATCGCCATGGGTCAAATATTCCCACATCCGCTCATAGACCCGCCCTGCAACCACTTGGCGGGCGGTGACTTCGTCGGGAGTCAATAACGTCTCGGCACCATCTGCTCTGCATTGGATCAGCCCGGTTTCAACGCGCGCCGCTTCTTCCAGAAACCACGCCAGCGCCACCGCTTCAATCAGATCAACACCCGCCACCACCGCGCCATTGGCACGCATGACGATGGCCTTGCCGTCGCCCATCATCTCCGCGAGGCGCGCGGCCATTGCATCGTCGCGCAGCAGCCGCGGGTCTTCCCACAACGGCGGGCAGGGCGCGAAGTAGGCGCCGAATCCGTGGCGCGGTTTCGGCGTGCGCCGCATCACTGACAGCAGCATGGTCTGCGGCGCCATGATGCGACACACGGCGCCAATCTCCGGCCGGCGGCGATAGATGGCCTGATGGATACGCACTTCGCCAAGCACGCCTTCCGGCAGTGGCCCATTGATCGGCACGACCGTGCCGGGCTCGCCTGCAGCGATGGTGCCCATCGGTTTGGCGGCACAGACGATGAAACGCTCCGCATCAAGCCGCGCGCTGCAATGCCCATAGGCATGCACCAGTGCACCGCGCGCCAGTGCACGTGCGGCGAGCCTCACCTGTCGTTCAATATTTTCTTGCATGTTTGCTCCGCTATTTTTATTTCAGGACGGATTTATAAATCCCAAGGATTGAGAATGGGCACGCCGGTAGGCTCGAAGTCGGCCACGTTCCGCGTTACGACTGTCATGCTATGCACCAGGGCTGTTGCGGCGATGAGGGCGTCGCGGTCGTGGCGTGAATCAGGCACATGAAGGCTCGCGCAACATTGTGCAACAGCGGTATCCACAGCCAGTACGCGGCCGGAAAATGCCGGCAGGACATGATTGTTCAACCAGGCGCGGAGTATGGCGCCTTGCACCGGGTCGCGGCGTTCGATCAGGAGTGTGCCGGTTTCCAATTCCAGAATGGTGATTGCTGAGAGGAACAGGCCAGCCGGTGACACGCTCGCTGCCCACGCCGTTACTTTCTTGTTCGCCTTGCCGGACTTTGCCTTGCGCAATTCGGAAACAACGTTGGTATCCAGAACAAACATCAGGACAGATCCGCCGGTCGGTAGAGTTTTCCGGTACGTACCGGCTCGAACTCAATATCTTCGGTGCCTGGCATCGCCAGCATGTCGATGATGCTGGCTGATGCGCCGGCCAGCTTCCGATATTCCTCGATGGATAGCAGCACGTGTGCCGGTCGGCCCCGGTCGGTAATGAATACTGGACCGTCTTTAGCGGCTTTCTTGGCTTTGCTGGAATCCTGGTTGAATTCGCGACTTGACAGGGTGGTGATCGTCATGGCGGCACCTCTATTTAGGTAATGTATATACGTTACTACATTCATCGTTCCCGCACAATCCGATTTTCAGTGACGACGATTGGGCCGAGTCGAACATGCAATACCCAACACTTTTACAAACCGTACGTACTGCTTGTAAGTAAATAAACTTGTGGTAGCATTTGCCCTCCCGATGAGAGGAACATGGCGCAGAAATTCGCCAAAAGGTTTGTTGAGGAGACGACATTTCCATGCCCGCTGAGCGCGAAACCCGCATTGTGATCGTTGGCGCCGGTCAGGCTGGCGCTTGCGCGGCCGAGGCATTGCGCAAGGCCGGACATCGCGGCGCAATCGCCTTGCTGGGTGCCGAATCGCATGCGCCTTACGAACGGCCGCCGCTCTCGAAAGCCATGTTGACCGATGCAGAACCGCAGGCGCCCTTCATGCGCGGCGAAGGTTATTGGTCGGAGCTCGATGTGCAGTTGTTGACCGGCAAGCCGGTAGTGGCCTGCGACATCAAGGCGCGGCGTGTGGTTTTGCAGGGCGGCGACGAAATCCTCTTCGATAAACTTCTTTTCGCCACGGGTACGACACCGCGGCGGTTGCCATTGATCGAACGTAGTGGCCTGCCCACTTTCTATGTGCGCACGCTCGAAGATTCCCAAGCGCTGCGCTCGGTGCTCAAACCGAATGTGCGCGTGGCACTTGTCGGCGGCGGCGTGATCGGTCTTGAAGTCGCTGCGTCGGCCATCAAGCTCGGCTGTCAGGTGACCGTGATCGAGGCATTGGATCGTCTGCTGGCGCGGGCATTGCCGGAGGCGGTCAGCGACTATTTGATTGGCCTGCACGAGAGCCACGGCGTCAAATTCCGACTCGGCGTATCGGTACAGTCCGCCGATGCAAACGGGCTTGTACTGTCGGAGGGCAGTCGCGTGGAAGCGGATGTGGTGGTGGTTGGCATTGGTGTGGCGCCGTGTAACGAGCTCGCCAAGTCGATTGGGGCAGGCAACGACGACGGCATTCCAGTCGATGCCTATGGCGCGACGTCGGTCGCCGATGTATTTGCCACCGGCGATGTCGCGATTCAATTCAGCCGCTGGCATGGCCGCAAGCTGCGCATCGAGAGCTGGGCCAATGCCCAGAACCAATCAATTTCTGTTGCATCGAACATGATCGGAGAGAAAATCGAATACACCACCGTGCCGTGGTTCTGGTCCGACCAGTATGATTTGAACTTGCAGATCGTCGGTGACGCCACCGGAGATACGATCGTGGTGCGCAGCCATGGCGAGGGACGATTTACGACTTTCAGTTTGCGCGACGGCGTCCTGGTCGGCGCGGCAACGGTCAATAGTCCGAAAGACATGTCCGCGCTGCGCAAGCTGGTGGCGGCGTTCGCACAAATAGCAGCGGAAGATCTGGAAAATCCCGCTTTTGATTTGCGCCGTGCCCCATTGCGGCCTGAAGCGGTTGCGGCAAGCAAGTAACGAACAACCAGGAGAGCAGACGCCATGAAAAAAATTCGCTGTGCCTTGATCGGCCCCGGCAATATCGGCACCGACCTGCTATACAAGCTGCAGCGCAGCGAGCTGCTTGAGCCGGTGTGGATGGTCGGCATCGACCCGACTTCCGAAGGCTTGGAGCGCGCGCGCAAGATGGGCCTGAAGACGACAGATAAAGGTGTCGATGGCCTGGTGCCGCACGTTGAAGCCGATGAAATCCGCATCGCCTTCGACTCGACCTCGGCCTACGTGCACGCCGAGAACGCGCGCAAGCTGGGCGAGCTGGGGGTGATGATGATCGACCTGACGCCTGCCGCGATCGGCCCCTATTGCGTGCCGCCGGTGAATCTCAAGGAACAGCTCGGCAAGGGCGCGATGAACGTCAACATGGTGACCTGCGGTGGCCAGGCCACCATTCCGCTGGTGGCGGCCGTGTCGCGCGTGCAGCCGGTGGCCTATGGCGAGATCGTCGCCACCGTGGCGTCGAAGTCGGTCGGTCCCGGCACGCGCAAGAACATTGACGAGTTCACCCGCACCACCGCCAGCGCCGTGGAAAAAATCGGCGGCGCCAGGCAGGGCAAGGCCATCATCATCATCAATCCGGCCGAGCCTTCGATGATGATGCGCGACACCGTGCATTGCCTGACCGAGACCGAGCCGGACCAGAAGGCCATCACCGAGTCGGTGCTGCGCATGATCGCCGAGGTGCAAAAGTATGTGCCCGGTTACCGCCTCAAGAACGGCCCGGTATTCGACGGCAAGCGCGTTTCCATTTTCATGGAGGTCGAGGGTCTGGGCGACTACCTGCCGCGTTACGCCGGCAACCTCGACATCATGACGGCGGCCGCCGCGCGCACCGGCGAACTGTTTGCCGAAGAAATGCTGACCGGAAGACTCAACCATGGAATCAAGGAGACTGCATGATGGACAAGCCAATCAAGGTCACGCTGCATGACATGTCCCTCAGGGACGGCATGCATCCCAAGCGCCATCAAATATCGCTGCAACAGATGATCAGCATTGCCCGCGGCCTCGATGCGGCCGGCGTGCCGTTGATCGAAGTCACCCACGGCGACGGGCTGGGCGGTTCTTCGGTGAACTACGGTTTTCCCTTGCACACCGACAAGGAGTACCTGCAAGCGGTGATTCCGCAACTGAAGAACGCCAAGGTTTCGGCGCTGCTCTTGCCGGGTATCGGTACCGTCGATCACATCCACATGGCGCATGAGCTGGGTGTGCATACCATCCGTGTTGCGACGCATTGTTCCGAGGCGGATGTTTCCGAGCAGCACATCAGCTTGTCGCGCAAGCTGGAACTGGACACCGTGGGTTTCCTGATGATGGCGCACATGCTGGAGCCGGCCGAGATCGTCAAGCAGGCCCTGTTGATGGAATCCTATGGCGCGCACTGCGTGTACTGCACCGACTCCGCCGGCTACATGCTGCCGGCCGACGTGACGGCGCGCATCGGTGCGTTGCGCAAGGCACTCAAGCCGGAAACCGAGATCGGCTTTCATGGCCATCACAATCTGGCGATGGGTGTGGCCAATTCGGTTGCGGCGGTGGAAGCGGGCGCGACGCGCATTGATGGCTCCGCCGCCGGGCTTGGCGCCGGCGCCGGCAATACGCCGCTTGAAGTCTTTGCGGCGGTGTGTGAACGCATGGGCTTCGTCACCGGCGTCGATCTTTACAAGCTGATGGACGTGGCCGAGGATCTGGTGGTGCCGATGATGGATCACCCTATCCGCGTCGACCGCGATGCGCTGACCCTCGGTTACGCCGGCGTCTACTCGTCCTTCCTGCTGTTCGCCAAGCGTGCCGAAGCGCGTTACGGCGTGTCCTCGCGTGACATCCTGATGGAGATGGGACGCCGCAAGACCGTGGGCGGGCAGGAAGACATGATCGAGGATGTGGCGCTCGACCTGAGCCGGGCGCGTGCGCAGGCATCCGCGTAAAACGCGGCGTACAAAATAAAAAGACGAGGAGACGTTGGCGATGAGTGATGTGCAAGCATTTCTGCAAGCGCGGGATTTCCTGTTAAAGCACCGCGAGAACTATCAGGCGGCCTACGACGGCTTTCGCTGGCCGGTGCTGGACCAGTTCAACTGGGCGCTCGATTACTTCGATGCCTATGCGAAGAACAATTCGCGCACCGCGCTGTGGATCGTCACCGAGGGCGAAGGCGAAGTCCGCCGCAGTTTCGCCGACCTGAGCGAACGCTCCAACCAGGTGGCGAATTTTCTGCGCGACCAGGGCGTGAAGCGCGGCGACCGCATCCTGCTGATGCTGCCCAACGTGGCGCCGCTGTGGGAAATCATGCTCGCGGCGATGAAGCTCGGCGCCATCGTCAGTCCGGCCACTGCGTTGCTCACCGG
>JAYUFR010000301.1:0-2938 GCA_043738625.1 Sterolibacteriaceae bacterium | reverse complement strand
GTACGGCAGGATTTTGCGCGAGCTGTACCGCCGCCCACTGCGCCACTGCGCGACGTTCGGCATCTGCCTCGGGCAGCATGCGAATTTCGAGCGCGGGCGGTGCCGTCTCGGCGAACTGCCAGTCAGCGACGGTCGCGCCCTGCTTTGCCAACAAAGCTTTGAGCCGCTGTTCCTGCGGGGTGATGTTGTCGAACCCGGCGAAATAGACTTCGCTCGGTATTTGCAGCGCCCCGCCATCGACCAACGTCAGGACTGCCTCGTGATGCTGGGCGGCGTCGATCAACTCACTCGCGGTGCACAGTTCGAGAAATTTTCGCCGCCAGCGCAGGAACTCCTGCGCCTCGTCGGTGGCATACGCGGCGACGGGGGCGATGCCCCACACCACCATCAGTTGGTGCGCTTCGGCGGCCGTCGCCGCCATGCCCGGCACATCGAAAAAGCTGGCGGCATGATCGGGAATGGAATCGGCGATCACGCGTTCCCACAACAGTTGCTCCTGGAAGGGATCGAGGAGGCGATACAGCAAGGTGCTGCTCGCGTGGCCGCGCAGCAGCGCTTCTTCGGCAAGGATCGCGAACCATTGCGCGACCGTCGCGGTATTCAACGTCGACCAGCGCGTATCGCCTGCCGCCACGTGCGCGCGGTCGTCCTGCCAGCGCAGGGACTGGGCGAGGCGGCTGGTGGCGCAGAGAATTAGGCTTTTGGAGGTATCGGTCACGGCACGTGATTATCACACCTGCATGGCGGCGACAGGCGTCCCACGGGCGGCTAAATCACCAGCATCAGCAGCGAGCAGATCGAGGTAACGATCAGGAAGACTGCGGTATCGACATCGGGGTAGATCGGGTTCATGACGACTCTCCTTGGTAAGGATCGTCATGATGCGGGCCCTGCTGGCTCAGGACGTGAGCCTGTGGATCAGTCGCCGGATTCTGGTGCCTGCAGTGCCCTGGGCAGCGCTTCGACCTGCTTGAGTTCCGGCAGCTCGGTATCGTCGGCCACCACCTTGAGGTCGCGGAACTTGCGGGCGCTGACCAGAACACGAGATTCGAGCGAAGCCACGGCTTCGTTGTAGGAACCCACCGCAGCGCCGAGATGCTTGCCCACTTTGCCCCAATGGTCCGCGAGCTTGGCAAGGCGTTCATGCAACTCCTTGCCCAGCGTGGAAATCCGCTTGGCATTCTCCGCCAGCGCCTCCTGCGTCCAGCCGTAGGACACTGCACGCAGCAGCGCAATCAATGTGGTCGGCGTGGCAAGTATCACCTTGCCACGGAATTCGATCAGCGTCGGGTCAGCCTCCAACGCGGCGGAAAAAAACACTTCGCCGGGCAGGAACAGCACGACGAATTCCGGCGTGGGCTGGAACTGCTCCCAGTAGGACTTCTGGTCAAGCATGCGCAGGTGGTCGCGCACGTGGCGTGCGTGGGTGAGCAGGTGCGCACGCCGCGTGTCCTCGTCCGGCGCTTCCAGCGCTGCAAGATAGGCCGCCAGCGGCGCCTTGGCATCGACCACGATATTGCGGCCGCCAGGCAGCTTTACCACCATGTCGGGACGCAGGCGACCTTCTTCCGTAGTGACGTTTTCCTGTTCAAAGAAATCGCAATGGTCGATCATGCCAGCCATCTCGACCACGCGCTTCAATTGCAGCTCGCCCCAGCGCCCGCGGGTATGCGGCGCACGCAGGGCCTTGACCAGATTCGCGGTCTCGGACTTGAGTTGTCCCTGCGACTCGGCCAGCGATTTGACCTGTTCGGTCAGTGTGGCATAGGCATCAATGCGCGATTTCTCTATACCCTGCACTTCTTTTTCGAATTTCTCCAGCGTCTGTTTGACCGGTGTAACCAGTTCGTTAATGGCCTGCTGGCGCCTTTCAAGATCGCCGCGCGCGCCTTCCTGAAAGCTCTGCAGGCTGGTCTTGGCGAGTTCCAGGAAGGATTGGTTGTTGCGCGCCAATGCCTCGGCAGACAACGCCTGGAAGGTGTCCGACAGTGACTGACTGGCACGCTCCAGTGTTTCCAGCTTGACCGCCGCGACGGCGCGCTCTTTTTCAAGTTCGGCCCGGGCATCGCGTACATGGGGCGCGAGCAACACCCAAGCAAGACCAGCGCCGGCCGCAAGACCCACCACAAAAATCGTAAATTCCATCATGCGCCCGATGTTACCCGAGCCCAATCATTTCGGATCAAGCCTTGTTTTTGAGCTGGTCGAAAATGGGTTCTAGTTCCGGCCGCGCAAGCGCTTAACCTCGCAAGACCCGCGAGCTTAGCCTCCACTGAGAACCCGACAATCAGCTCACGCCTTGTTTTTGAGCTGGTCCAGAATCGCCGGATTTTCCAACGTTGAAACATCCTGCGTGATCTCTTCGTCTTTGGCCAGCGAACGCAACAAACGCCGCATGATCTTGCCCGAGCGCGTCTTCGGCAGGTTGTCGCCGAAGCGGATGTCTTTTGGCTTGGCGATGGGTCCGATTTCCTTGGCCACCCAGTTGCGCAACTCGTTGGCGATCTTCAATGCTTCGTCACCCTCCGGGCGCGCCCGCTTGAGCACCACGAAAGCGGAGATCGCCTCGCCGGTGAGATCGTCGGGACGCCCCACCACCGCGGCTTCGGCCACCATCGGATGGGATACCAGAGCCGACTCCACTTCCATGCTGCCGAGGCGGTGGCCAGAGACATTGAGCACGTCGTCGATGCGACCCATGATGGTGAAATAACCGGTCTTGGCGTTACGCACCGCGCCATCGCCGGCAAGGTAGAGACGTCCACCCAGATCATCCGGGTAATAGGATTTTTTGAAACGTTCCGGATCGCCCCAGATGGTGCGAATCATTGATGGCCATGGTTTCTTGACGACGAGGAAACCACCCTTGCCCCATTCCACGTCGTGGCCGGCTTCGTCGACAACGGCGGCCTGGATGCCGGGAAACGGCAAGGTGCAC
>JAYUFR010000300.1:0-2940 GCA_043738625.1 Sterolibacteriaceae bacterium | reverse complement strand
AGTCAATGAACAGTCGCAGGGCGCAAAAGGTCTCGACGTCGGAACTCTTTGCCACGCCGGCCTCCTTGCGGTAACCGGCATACTGGCCGCGCACCAGGTCGTTGGACTGCAACGGGCGCATGGCCTGGAAGACATCGGCCGTTTCGCCATGCACGGCGCCAAAGCCACGGTAGGTCGGCGGCTCCATGGCGAGCAGGGCGATGACCTGAAAAATGTGGTTCTGGACGACGTCGCGCAGACAGCCGGCGGTTTCATAGAACCTGCCGCGGCCTTCGATGCCAAAGTTTTCCGAGAGCGTTATCTGAACACTGGCGACATAATTCCGGTTCCAGATGGGTTCCAGAAAGGAATTGGCAAAACGGAAGTAGAGAATATTCATGATCGCCTCCTTGCCGAGGTAATGGTCGATGCGAAAGATCGCGTCTTCCGGGAATACGGAGCGCGCCATGCGATTGAGTTCGCGCGCCGAGGCAAGATCCCGTCCGAACGGTTTTTCGACGATGACACGCGCGCCGTCGGCCAGGCCAGCTTTGCCAAGCCCGGTAATCACCGTTGCGAACAGGGAAGGTGGAATGGCAAGGTAGTGCGCCGGGCGACGGGATTTCCCCAACGCCTGTTTGAGTGCCATGAATGTTGCCGGATCGGTATAGTCGCCGCTAACATAACTGAGCCGGGAGAGCAGATGGCGCAGGGCACGCGGGTCGTCAATCGGACCGGATCGTTCGATGCTCTCGGTTGCCCGATTGCGAAGTTGCGTTGCGCTCCATTGCGAGGAGGCGACGCCGACGACCGGCACGTTCAGAACACCACGCTTGGCCATGGCATACAGCGCGGGAAATATTTTCTTGCAGACGAGGTCGCCTGTTGCACCGAACAACACCAGTGCGTCGGACAGCAATGCTCCCGCCTTGGAATTATCCATTGCCTTTTGTTTTCTCTGTCTTCTCGGCATGCCCGCCGAATTCCTTGCGCATCGCCGACAACACCCGATTGGCGAAATCCGCGCCGCCCTGTGAAGTGAGACGCGCAAACAGCGCAGCGCTGAGAACAGGGACCGGCACTGATTCGTCGATGGCGGCTTCGATGGTCCAGCGCCCTTCGCCGGAATCGGATACGCGACCGGCATAGTTTTTCAGAACCGGGTCATTCAGCAGCGCGCTTGCAGTGAGGTCCAGCAACCATGAACCGATCACGCTGCCGCGACGCCACACTTCTGCGATCTCGGGCAAATCAAGGTCGTACTGATAAAACTCCGGGTTCCGCAGCGGGGCGGTCTCGGCATCGGTAGCGCGATTGATGTTGCCGGCATTGGCGTTACGCAGGATGTTCAGCCCTTCGGCGTAGGCGGCCATGAGTCCGTACTCGATGCCGTTGTGAACCATCTTGACGAAGTGACCGGCCCCGGTAGGCCCGCAATGCAGATAGCCATGTTCGGCAGGCATTGTCTCGCCTTGTCTGCCCGCGGTGCGCGGTGCTGCCATGGCGCCCGGTGCGATGGTCCTGAAGACAGGTTCCAGATACTGGATGACAGCTTTTCCTCCGCCGATCATGAGGCAGTAGCCTCGTTCCAATCCGAACACCCCGCCACTGGTGCCGCAGTCAACGAAATGTATGCCGCTGGTTTGGAGCACCTTCGCGCGCAGAAGATCGTCGCGGTAGTAGCTGTTGCCGCCGTCAATGATGATGTCGCCGGCATCCATGTGTGCGCTGAGTTCTTCGATGGTCTTGCCGACGACTCCAGCAGGAACCATCACCCAAACTATGCGGGGCTGGTCCAGCTTTGCCACTAGTTCCTTGATCGATGCAGAACCCTGAACACCATCGCTTGAAAGTTTCTGAACGGTAGCCGAATCCACGTCGTAAACGACGCAGTGGTGACCACCCTTCGTCAGGCGTCGCACCAAACTGGCACCCATACGTCCCAATCCGATCATGCCGAGATGCACCTTGAAACTCCTCCCCTGGTTGGGTACACCATGACAGAAACGTTAATCCGATTCTCCGCCTCGACCGGAATACGCTCTGTGCGATGGCGCACACAAGGTTGAGGTGCCAGGATCAAGCAGGCATGGTCAGAAAGGCCAGGCACGCGCAACCAAGTTGGCGACGGTGGAGCCAAACCCGCGCATCACCACTTCACAGGCCAATTGAGCTTTTTTCCGTGGTCAACCGTACTTCTACGACACCCAGCGGCGACCCGTATGCGACGAAACTGTCCTGCTTGGTGGGTGCGACAAAACCTGGATGCGTACGCAGCAGAACCAACGATGGTCGCTGCGTTTCATCATGGGCATCGTTCAGCGCGCGCTCGATTGCCGCCAGGTTGTTGCCAACGTCTATGACTTGCGTATGCCAGCCAATGGCCCGGTCGTGGTCTCGACACCTTTGCCTTTTTTTACGGCATCGACCGCAACAAGACGCAGGGCGTCAATGCTCTTTTCATCCAGTGATGCCGCTGCGATTGGGCTGGCCGGATCAGAACTCATGAGCGACAGCATCGGTATTTTCGAGCAGGGTGGATTCCACCAGCACGTCTACACCGGCAGGCGGCCGGATAGCACGCGCCGGAATGTCTGCTCCACCACGCCACTTCGCCACCGCTCGACGTTTGGCCTCGCCAGTGACCAGAAATAACACCTGTCCAGCACGACTCATGCGCGCTGCACTTAATGAAACCCGCTGCGGTGGTGGTTTTGGGGCATCAAAAACCGCCATGGTGTCCGCCGAACCGGGCGCAGTTCCCCAATCATGGCCGGGGAAGAGGCTGGCCGTATGACCATCCTCGCCTAGCCCGAGCAGAACAAGATCGAAATAACCCACAGATTTCAATGTGGCGGCATATGCTTTGGCCGCCTCAAGCGCGCCCAGCTCGGCCGGAATCGTGTTTATCTGTGATCGGGGAATGGACACCGAGTTTAGAAAAGCTTTCGCCGCCATGTT
>JAYUFR010000299.1:0-2954 GCA_043738625.1 Sterolibacteriaceae bacterium | reverse complement strand
TGAAAAAGGAAGCGACCTACGCCGAGATTTGTGCCGCCATGAAGGCCGCTTCGGAAGGCACCATGAAGGGCGTGCTTGGTTACACCGAGGAGAAAGTCGTTTCCACCGATTTCCGCGATGAGCGCTGCACCTCGGTGTTCGACGCCGAAGCCGGCATCGCGCTGGACAGCACCTTCGTCAAGGTTGTGGCCTGGTACGACAACGAGTGGGGCTATTCCTGCAAGGTGCTGGAGATGGTTCGCGTCATCGCTAAGTAAACGGCGAAGCCATGAAATTCAAACGTCTCGCCGATCTCGACCTCAAGGGCAAGCGCGTTTTCATCCGCGCCGATCTCAACGTACCGCAGGACGAGCACGGCAACATCACCGAGGACACCCGCATCCGTGCCTCGATTCCGGCGGTCGAATATTGTCTCAAGGCGGGCGCCGCGGTGATGCTGACTTCCCACCTGGGGCGACCGGTCGAGGGCGATCTAAAGCCGAAAGACTCGCTGGCACCGATCGCCAGGCGTCTCGCAGAACTGCTTGAGCGGACGGTTCCGTTGGTCGACAACTGGGTCGACGGCGGTTTTGATGTGAAGCCGGGCGAGATTGTGTTGCTGGAAAATTGTCGTGGCAACAAAGGTGAGAAACAGAACGACGACGCTCTGGCACAGAAAATGGCCAAGCTCTGCGACATCTATGTCAATGATGCCTTCGGCACCGCGCACCGTGCTGAGGCGACCACCTACGGCATTGCGAAATATGCGCCGCTGGCCTGTGCCGGGCCGCTGCTGGCGGCGGAACTCGATGCGCTCGGCCGTGCCCTCAACAATCCCAAGCGCCCGCTGGTGGCCATCGTGGCTGGCAGCAAGGTGTCGTCCAAGCTGACGATACTCAAGTCGCTGGCGGAAAAAGTGGACCAGTTGATCGTTGGCGGCGGCATTGCCAATACCTTCATGCTGGCCAACGATCTGCCGATCGGGAATTCGCTTGTCGAACTTGACCTCGTCGAGGAGGCGCGCAATATCATGGACATGATGGACAAGCGGGGCGCATCGGTGCCGATCCCCGAAGACGTGGTGGTGGCCAACGAGTTGTCGCCGCTGGCACGCGCCAACCGGATATCGGCCAAAGATGTTGCGCCCGACGACATGATTCTCGACATCGGTCCGCGCACCTCGGCAAAGTTCGCCCATATCCTGGCCCACGCCGGAACCATTGTCTGGAACGGTCCGGTCGGCGTGTTCGAGTTCGACCAGTTTGGTGGCGGCACCAAGATGCTGGCCGCGGCCATTGCCCATTCCCCAGCCTTTTCCATTGCCGGCGGCGGCGATACGCTGGCGGCCATCGCCAAGTACCACATCGAAAAGCAGATCGGTTATATCTCCACCGGCGGCGGCGCGTTTCTTGAGTTTCTTGAAGGCCGTACCTTGCCCGCCGTGGAAATTCTCGAACAGAGGGCTATTCCGTGAGGAGTCAGGAGTGAGGAGAAAGTATGCGTAAAAGCACTGGACGCAAAACCCTCGCCATGCGACAGTTTGTCGACCATCGCCGTATGTCCGCGGTTTTACTCTTCACGATCTAATCCATGCTGCGCGCCACCAAGATTGTTGCCACCCTCGGTCCCGCTTCCAGCGACCAGAAAACACTGGCGGCGCTCGTCGCGGCCGGCATCGATGTCGTCCGCCTCAACTTTTCCCACGGCAGTGCGGATGACCATCGTCAGCGGGTCGAAACCGTGCGGCAGGTGGTGAGTGCGCATGGTCGTACCGTCGGGATAATGGCCGATCTGCAAGGCCCGAAAATTCGCATCGGCAAGTTTGCCAGCGGGAAAATTTATCTCAAGGCCGGACAGACCTTCATTCTCGATGCCGAATGCAAACTCGGCAACGATGAACGGGTCGGTCTCGACTATCCCGAGCTGATCGATGACGTTTCAGCGGGTGATGTGTTGCTGCTCGACGATGGCCGCGTGGTGATGGATATCGAACGCATCGAAGGCGCTGAAATTCACTGCCGGCTGCGTCATGACAGTGAGCTTTCAAACAACAAGGGCATCAACAAGCAGGGCGGTGGCTTGTCCGCGCCAGCGCTGACGCCGAAGGACATGGAGGACATCAAGACTGCGGCCAGCCTCAATGTCGATTACGTGGCCGTGTCATTTCCAAAATCCGGCAGTGATATGCGCCTGGCAAAGGAACTGTTGCACGAAGCGGGTTCCGATGCGCTGGTGATCGCCAAGATCGAGCGCGTCGAAGCGGTTGCAAATCTGGAAGACATCCTTCATGCCACTGATGGCGTGATGGTGGCGCGCGGCGATCTGGCGGTGGAAGTTGGCGATGCTGCCGTTCCGGCGTTGCAAAAACGCATCATCCGCATGGCGCGCGAGCACAACAAATTCGTCATCACCGCCACGCAGATGATGGAGTCGATGATCCACAGTCCGGTGCCGACTCGCGCCGAAGTCTCTGATGTCGCCAACGCGGTGCTGGATGGCACCGATGCGGTGATGCTCTCGGCGGAAACGGCGGCGGGCGATTACCCGGTGCAGACTGTGGAGTCGATGGTGCGGATCTGTGTTGAGGCGGAAAAGTCCGCCGAAGTTTCGCTCGACCGGCATTTTCTGGATCGGGTGTTTACCCGTATCGATCAGTCCATTGCCATGGCCGCATTGTTCACCGCCCATCACCTCAAGGTCAAGGCCATCGCGTCCCTCACCGAATCCGGTTCGACGGCATTGTGGTTGTCGCGGCTCGATTGTGGTGTGCCGATCTACGCGTTGACGCCAAAGATCCGTACCCGCTACAAGCTCAGCGTGTTGCGCGACGTGCACCCGCTGTTGATGCGTGATGTTGAGGAAGACCGCGACGAATTGCTGCGCGAAGCGGAAGAAGTACTGATCCTCGCTGGCGCAGTGGAACCCGGCGATCTCATCGTCATGACCATCGGTGAGCCCATTGGACAGCCGGGCGG
>JAYUFR010000298.1:0-24741 GCA_043738625.1 Sterolibacteriaceae bacterium | reverse complement strand
AACTCGTCGCAATACTTCGCATCGTAAGCGCGGTTGGATGCAAGTAGCGGATTAGCCGTTATTCCCATTCAAACAACTTGAAAGGATTTAAACCATGACTACGCAAACCAATGAAAGCCTGCGCTCGGTAACGCTGGAAGTCATCGACAATTACCGCAAGACGGCAAAATACACCACTCAAGCTTTGCTCGCTACCAGCATTCGCGGTTTTCGAATGGTCGATGCGGCCTTGATCGATTACGAAGGCAAGATCGGCGAAACCGTCAAGGGCACCTTTGATAGTACCAAGGAGAAAATCGTTGCCGCGACAGACATCGCTGACGAAGCCATTGGCAAGCTCGGCCGTACTGTGAAAAACAAGTTGGCGACGACGCAGGAAGCCATTGTCAGTGCCGCCGACAAGGCCGACACCACGGTCAACAAAATGTTTGAAGAAGCTTCTACGCGTGTCGCCAGGTTCCCTTCCAGGAAAAGCCTGTTTTCCGGCTTTCTGAAAAGCAGTTCTGCCAAATCAGTCGAAACCATCAGCATTCCTGGCGCAAAGATTCTGCGTTTCGTCTCCGGGAAACTTGCCGATGGTGCCGAACAACTGTCGCTGCAGCTTGCCGGAACAGTGAAGAAGTCGGCCTCTGTGCGCAAGGCTGTTAGCAAGATTGTCACCCAAGCTCGCCCGCGCAAGAGCAGCGCAATTTCGGCGAAGGCAAAAGTCATTACGACCAAGGCAAAAACCAGGGCCAAGGCGGTCTCGGCTACGGCTTAAGCCACGATTCTCGATCACCGGTCGCCTGGACTCTTCCTGTTTTCTCCAGTCGGCCGGTCTTTTGGAGTGCCGTGGGTGTTCTGACAGGCAGGGTTTTGCCACGACCCTGGCCAGGAAATTCTGCTAAAAATTTTTGAGTCGTACGGCAGTTTGAAATTATTTCCTGCTGGTGTGGAAACATCGCGTGTTGTTGGCGCAAAATAACAAGAAAGAGGAGCACTACAGGCATGACTGGGCACTGGCACTGCCGTTATTCGTGTTCTGGTGAAGGCGCTAAAAAACAATAATGCATTGACAGTTGTCGCGTGCGTCAGCCGGGTTTTGCATGCACTTCGATTCCATGCGTATGGTTCAGAAGCTCCAGCAAGAGAAAAAGGGGAATCTGGTGGGTCAGGGCGATTGGCATATAACACAACGAACACAACGCGCGAAACTCGATGCAGCGCCATTGCGTAACCAAGCTGGAGCGATGTTCAATGACGCAGCCTATGGAGATAACTAGCAAAACATTGCCGACGCCAGAATACGTCGGAGGACAGGGATCTGCACTCGTCCTGTTGCATGGGATCGGCGCGACCTGGGAGGTCTGGAAGCCAGTCCTTAAGGCACTGGAAGCCAAACATCGCGTGATCGCAATGACGCTTCCCGGCCACTATGGCGGACCGGCTTACAGCGGTGACGGTGATGCCACCGTAGCTGGGCTTGCTGATCAGATCGTCGCGAACCTGCGGGCACGGGGTATCGATCGCGCGCACGTTGTCGGGAATTCATTGGGAGGCTGGCTTGCGATCGAGCTGGCACGGCGTCATTTCGCTCGTTCTGTCATTGCCTTTTCGCCGGCCGGCGGTTGGAACTCCGATAAAGACTATCTGGCCGTAGCCAGGTCACTCAAGGTTTTCTACGCGCTGGTTGGCACGATGCTGTTTGTGTTGACGCCTCTCGCCCGTTTCGGATGGCTGCGCAAAGCCCTGGCGAAGCAGACGATGGAGCATGGAGAGCGTTTTCCGGCTGCCGATTTTTGTGCTTCGCTGCGCGCGATGTCCATGACGAGCGTGGTACCAGGACTGCTGCGGACGATGGGCCGCGACGGGCCGGTCGAACCGATGGAGACAGGTGGTGTCCCTGTCCGTATCGCCTGGAGCGAATGTGACCACGTGATTCCTTTCGAACGCTACGGCCAACCGTTTCTCGAGCGCGTCCATGGCGCGGAGATGGCGTTTGTTCGCGGTGTTGGTCATGTACCGATGTATGACGACCCTGAACAAGTGGTCGCGAATATTCTTGAGGTGACGAACAAGGTAGATACCGCGGAGGCAGTCACCCTATGACCTCATTGCTTGGTTCTGTCATTCGTTCGCGCAAGAGCTACGCGAAAGAGGTGCTCCACAATGAGCGCTTCCAGAAGCAACTTGTCCTGCTCGCCGAACGCCTGCAACGGCCGTTGGCGGATATACAGAACGAAGTACAGGAAGGTCTGGAAGAAATCGTCACGGTGCAAAACCCTCTGTTTACGATGATGTTCGATCACGTGCTCGGGCCAATGCATACCCGTGCCTGGACGATCGATATCGATAAACCTGCGCTGAAAAATCTGAAGCGCCTCAACAAGACGCATCCGCTGGTGTTTCTACCGACGCATCGCAGCTATGCCGATGCTTTCATTCTTACCCGCGTGCTGCGCGATGGCGGCATGCCGCGCAACCACATCCTCGGTGGCAATAACCTCGGGTTTTTCCCCCTTGGCACCATTATCCGTCGCTCCGGCGGGGTGCTGGTGCGGCGCAGCTTTCATGATGACGAGGTTTACAAATTCGTCGTGCGTGAATACCTGGGCCATTTGGTGGCGCAGGGCAGAAACCTTGAGTGGTACATGGAGGGTGGCCGTTCGCGTACCGGCAAACTCAGACCGCCGAAGTATGGGTTGCTGCGCTATCTCGTCGATGCCATTGAAAGTGGTGTGGCGGAGGACATGCTGCTGGTTCCCGTCTCGATGACCTACGACCAACTGCACGAAGTCGGCGTGCTGGCGACGGAAGAAGCCGGAATACAGAAAACGGCGGAAGGCTTGCGCTGGCTGGCCGGGTATGCGCGCACGCAGCAGAAGTGGATTGGCACGGCATTCGTCCGCTTCGGTGAGCCGCTGTCGCTGAAGCAGGCACTTTCCAACGCCGATAATGACCAGGGCGGTGGCCGCTGGACGGTCGAGAAAGTTGCCTTCGAAGTGTTCCAGCGCATTAACAAGGCGACGCCGGTGACAGCCCCGGCGCTGGTGACCCTGGCCTTGCTCGGCGTCGGCAATCGCGGCCTGACGCTCAGCGAAGTGCGCCTGATGGTGGTTCCGTTAATCGAATACGCCGTTGAACGCGGGCTTCCGTCAGGGCAACTTAGTGGCCTTCGGAGCAAAAAAGAGTTGGCCAAAGTGCTTGAAAGGCTGACCAGTTCCGGTGTGGCGCTCAACTTTACCAACGGCATTGAGCCGATCTATGGCATCAATCCGGGTCAGCATTCGGTCGCCGCGTTCTATCGCAACACAGCGATACACTGGTTCGTCAATCGCGCGATCACCGAACTGGCCTGGTTCATGGTGCTCGACTCGGATGCAGCGGATCCGGTATCGCTGGCGTGGCAGAAAGCGTTTGAATTGCGCGATCTGCTGAAGTTTGATTTCTTCTTTAGTGACCGCGAAACGTTCAGCACGGAGATCAAGGCCGAGATGGCCCTTCTTGATCCCGGCTTCAAGTCGCGCGCCGCCGATCCGGGTTCGCGGCGTCAGACGCTCTTGCAGGCGCCATTCGTGATTGCCCATCGTGTCCTGCCGGCGTTCCTCGAAGCTTATTTCGTCGTCGCTGATCGCCTCGCGGCTTGCCCCGCAGACGTTGCGATCAACAAGACCGCTTTCATCGAAGACTGTTGCAATGTCGGCAAGCAATACTTGCTGCAGCATCGTCTGCACAATCCCGAGTGCGTGTCGAAGGAGTTGTTCGGCAACGCGATGTTGCTGGCGGCGAATCGCGATTTGTTGAAACCGGGAGGCGATGCGCTCGTCGCGCGCCGCAAAAAATTCGCCAGTGAGCTGGCAGCGCTTGTTACGGCTGTGGGCGCGATTGATGCGCTGGATCAGGAACGCCTGCCGGCACGACTGGGGAGTGAGGAATGAATTCGGAAATCTCGCCTGAGACCAAAGCATGAGCCGGCCTATTCGTATTGCCGTGCTTGGTGCCGGCTCATGGGGTACGACGGTGGCCTCGCTGGCTGCGCGCAATGCCGACACGGTGCTGTGGGCGCGTAGCACCGAGACGGTGGAGCAGGTCAATCGCGAGCATCGCAACGATAAATACCTTGCCGGGCTGGCGCTCAACCCGGGTTTGCGGGCGACGATATCGCTTGAGGAGGCGGTGCGAGACTGCGATGTGCTGGTGGTCGGCGTACCTTCGCACAGTTTTCGCGAAACATTAAAGTCGATTGCGCCATTGATACGTCCCTGGGTGCCGGTCATCAGCCTTGCCAAAGGGCTTGAGCAGGGCAGCCAGAAGCGCATGACGCAAATTATTCACGACGAATTGCCCGGGCATCCGGCGGGTTCGCTGGCCGGACCCAATATCGCCCGTGAAGTGCTGCAAGGCATGGCCGCCGCCGCAGTGCTGGCGATGCCCGATGTGGATGTTGCCCAGGCACTCAAGCCGCTGTTTGCGAGTCCGGTATTCCGTGTGTATACCAACCGCGATGTCATTGGTTGCGAACTCGGTGGCCCGCTGAAGAACGTGATTGCGATTTCCGCA
Source organism: Sterolibacteriaceae bacterium (assembly GCA_043738625.1). Lineage (GTDB taxonomy): Bacteria > Pseudomonadota > Gammaproteobacteria > Burkholderiales > Rhodocyclaceae > JANYCD01. Next base: position 20,202 of record JAYUFR010000298.1, on the reverse strand, counting down.
GGCATGGCCAGTGGTCTCGGTGTTGGCGAGAATACGCGTGCCATGGTCATTACGCGCGGTCTTGCCGAGATCACCCGTCTCGGGGTTGCACTCGGTGGCAGCGCGGAGACATTCTCGGGACTGACCGGTCTGGGCGATCTGTTGACCACCTGCATGAGCCCCATGTCGCGCAATCGGCAGGTGGGTGAGCGCTATGCGCAGGGGATGAAGACGGCGGAGATCGTGCAATCCATGAACATGGTCGCCGAAGGCATCAAGACCAGCAGCGTGGTGATGGAACTGGCCACCCGGCTGGGTATCGAAATGCCCATCGCTGCCGAGGTGGCGGCTGTCGTCAAGGGTGAACGGGGCGCCAAACTGGCGTTCCGCGGTTTGCGGCGGTTGGAAACCGGAGCTGAACACGAAGTTGGATGAACAAATTTTTTGCGCTGAGAAAATAAAAATGGGTAAATTGGATGTGCTGGACGACGAACTGCTGGCCGAGTTGAACGACTGGGGCGGCCCGTCTGAAATGAGCGCCTTTGAATCAGTCATGTGGCGTGCGGAAGTCGATCCGCGGCTGCGTTCGACAACGACCTCGGTACTTTTCCTGGATCGTGTACCTGACTGGAAGAGCTTCCTCGCTGCCCATCGCTGGATCGTCAATGTGGTGCCACGATTCCGCCAGCGTGTTGTCGTGCCGGCATTGGGTATCGGCAACCCGACCTGGGTCGAAGATCCGGACTTTCATCTGGATTATCACCTGCGTCATGTTCGCCTGCCCGCACCGGGTTCAGAACGTCAATTGTTTGACATTGCCCAGACATTGGCAATGACGCCCTTCGACAAGGCACGGTCACCCTGGGAGGCGACGCTGGTGGAAGGGCTGAAAGGCGGACGCGCAGCCTATATTCTCAAGCTGCATCATGCGACGTCGGATGGTCTCGGCATCATCCAGTTGTTGACGCGCGTATTCGGCAAAGGGCGGGAGGATACAAAGCGACCGCATCCGGCCAAGTCCAACGTGATTGAGATCCGTCCCCCGACGCCAACCGAACTCGCGACCAGGCAGATTCGCGACAGACTGTTTGCACTGCCCTCGGAAGCCGCCGGCAGCATCTCCACCATCACACGGTCGCTCGGTGGGTGGGCGCGCAATCCAGGAGCGGTGCGCAAGGGTTTGGCATACGTGTGTTCTGCCAAGCGAGTTCTGGGCACCAAGCCCGTTGCCGGTTCCGGGCTTTTCAGGAAACGCAGTCTTTCCTGGCGTTTCGATGCCATCGAAATTCCGCTGATCCAGATCAAGGTTGCGGCGAAGGCCGCCAATGCATCGGTGAATGATATTTTCCTGTCGGGTTTGATCGGCGGCTTCCGCCGCTATCACGAAGAGATGGGGGTTCCCATCAAGGAGATGCCGATCGGCTTTCCGATCAGCTTGCGTTCCGAGAATGATGTGATGGGCGGCAACAAGTTCGCCGGTTCGCAATATGCAGCTCCAGTATCCATGAAAGATCCGCTCAAACGCATCCGTCACATACAACAGTTCATCAAGGACATCCGCGCGGAACCGGCGTTGGACGTGATGATCCGGCTGATGCCCTTGTTGACACGCCTGCCACTGGCGACCGTTACCGCGTTGACGGCAGACTTCACCGTGGCCCAGGATGCGCAGATCAGCAATATTCCCGGCATTCCCCACCCGGTTTATTTTGGCGGCGCGGAAGTGACCCATTTCTGGCCGTTCGCGCCGGTACCCGGTTGTGGAATGATGATTACGATGATTTCCCACAACGGTCGTTGTTGTATCGGTATCAACAGTGATCGTGCGGCCGTGACAGAACCGGAACTGCTGGTTAAGTGTTTTCGCGAAGGCTTGCAGGAAGTGCTGGCTTTCGACAAACCGAAAAAACGGGCGCGGAAGGTTTGACATAAAACACCGGGAGAGCAGGACCTGCATGGCATGGTCAATCCGAAGGTTTGCGCGCCATGATCGATCGATTCTCGCATGCCGTCGAAGACATCAATCAGCTGGTCAAGAAGGTTCGCAAAAAGTATTCAGCAAAGCAGGGTGCCGGTAAGAACCTTGGCGGAGATCGTGCGTTGCGTCGAGTGGCTGCCATCCAGATTGAAGTCGCTGAAGCTGCCGACACTGCTCATGCACGGCGGGGGAGACAAGTTGGCGCGTGTATCGGGAAGTCGAATGGTGCACGCCAGGATTTCGTCCCAGGACAAAACGTTGAAAGTCTACGCCGGCCTGTATCACGAAATATTCAACGAGCTGCCTGCCGCTCGCGCCAAGGTGTTGAAAGACCTTGCCGGGTGGATCGATCAGCGTCTCGCCGCCTGATCGTCGTCAAGCTTTTGCTTGTTCCCGCTTTAACGCCAAGGCCATGTTGAACGCGGCGCCAACGAACGTCAGGAGTGCTGCGAACTCCGCGTCGCTCAGTCCGCGTGCGGCGTCACTGCGCCGGTAAATATTGACGAACTCCCGCTCGCGGCCAGCGTGCTCGACCAGCTTGCCGACGCCGATCGCCTCCAGCTTGTTCCATAGTCCCGGGTAATAGGAACGGAACAGCTTGAGGAAAAAAGAGATCGGATCGTTGCGGCCGAGCACGGCCGCCAGCCTCAGGATGACCTCGAACGGCAGCGTCGCTTTGCCGGTCTCGGCCTGCTCAAGCAGTTCGGGGTTCTTTAACTTGATGGCCTGCGCGACATCTTGCGCCGTCATTCCCAGGGACTCTCTGGCCTTGAGCAGCATCACGGCAGCTTTCTTGAGCGCTGCGCCCTTCGCGGGCGATTTCAATGACGCCTTGGTCAGCGCCAGCGACATATTGGTCAGCGGGCCCGCGAAGCCGATCAGGCTGTCCGACCACGACATCAGCCGGCTGGTAATCCCCGGCACAGGAGATTTCTTTGCGGCAGTTGTCGATGTCTTTGGCGTTTTCACGGTCATGGCTGGTGCTGACGATGCGGCCTTGCGCGTGGTTCGGGCGGTGACAGGTTGTGCCCGTTTTGTGGTGGCTGATTTGGTTTTGTTCATTGCCATGAAGTGGCCCGCCTTTTCAAGGAGTGACAAGGTTTTCCGTACGGCGTTTCGGCCGCATTGCCAGTTCGATGCATGATACAGAATGCGTGCACGGGCGCGTTCGTTTAGCTGATGATGCGCCGAACCTCGTACTGCCAGTGCTGGAGTCGTTCGTGACGTTCGCTGTCGCCGATTTTCGGCTCGAAGCGGCGTTCGAATCTCCAGTGTCCGGCGCAATCGTCGGGCGTTTGCCAGAATCCCACTGCCAGTCCGGCAAGGTAGGCGGCACCGAGGGCCGTGGTTTCGGTGACGCGCGGGCGCACCACGGGCACCCCGAGCAGGTCGGCCTGGAATTGCATCAGCAGATTGTTGCGCGCGGCACCGCCGTCCACACGCAGCTCGGCGAGACGGATGCCCGAGTCCTGCTCCATCGCCAACAGGAGATCGGCGCTCTGCAGCGCGATGGCTTCCAGCGCGGCCCTTGCGATATGCGCCCGCGTGGTGCCCCGCGTCATGCCCACCAGCGCGGCGCGGACGTCAGGCTGCCACCAGGGTGCACCGAGTCCCGCGAACGCGGGAATCAGCGTGACGCCGCCATTGTCGGGCACGGTCGAGGCAAGTGCCTCAACCGCATCCGAGGAAGCGATGATGCCCAAACCGTCACGCAACCACTGGATGATTGCGCCGCCCATGAACACGCTGCCTTCGAGCGCATAGCTGAGTTTTTTATCGAGTTGCCATGCCACCGTGGTCAGCAGGCGATGCGACGACGGCATTGCCTGGTGACCCGTATTCATCAGCATGAAGCAGCCGGTACCATAGGTGTTCTTGGCCATGCCCGGCGTCAGGCATGCCTGACCAAAGGTTGCGGCCTGCTGGTCTCCAGCGATGCCCGCAATGGGCGTTGCCGCGCCCAGCCAGCGTTGGTCCGCCTCGCCATAGAGCTGGCTGCTGTTGCAGACCCGGGGTAGAACTTCGCGCGGAATCTCCAGCACGGCGAGCAGGTCGTCGTCCCAGTCGCCGCGATGGATGTTGTACAGCAGCGTGCGCGAGGCGTTGGAGGCGTCGGTGACATGCAGCCGGCCACAGGACAGGTTCCATACCAGCCAGCTATCGATGGTGCCGAAAGCCAGCTCGCCCCGCCGTGCACGATCGCGTGCGCCGGGAATGTTGTCGAGCAGCCAGCGTAATTTGGTGCCAGAAAAATACGGGTCCAGCAGCAACCCGGTGCGCGCGGAGAAAATTGCTTCATGCCCGGCTTCGCGCAGTTGCTCGCACAACGGCGCTGTACGCCGGTCCTGCCAGACGATGGCATGGTGCAAGGGCTTGCCCGTGACGCGATCCCACAGCACCGTGGTCTCGCGTTGATTGGTAATGCCGATGGCAGCGATCGCGCCAGCGTCGACACCCGCCTTGGCCATGACTTCGCCCACAACACCGATCTGGCTTTGCCAGATCTCCCCGGCGTCGTGTTCGACCCAACCCGGTTGCGGAAAGTGCTGGGTGAATTCGCGCTGGGCCGACGCATGCAGACCACCCTCGTGATTGAACAGGATGGCGCGGGAACTGGTAGTGCCCTGGTCGAGCGCCAGAATGTATCGTGCTCCGGTACTCATCGGTTTTGCTCCAGCCATTCGGCGAATGGAATGCATTCTTCAGCAGTCATGAGCAATCCCTCCTTGGTTCTGCGCCAGAAATATTCTTCACATTATGGGCCTCCGCGTGGGCGTTGAAGGGGCGTACGTCGCATGCCTAAAGCCTGTCTCCGTTCCGGGTTATGCTGGTGCAGCTGGTGCAAATTCCGACAAGGCGTGCTCTGCCAAGCGCAGGCAGAAGTTTCTGAACAATCAAAAACGAAGGGGCGCAGAAATTTCCGCGCCCCTTGGAATTTTGGCAGCAGGCATTTCTATCGCCGCCGCATAACCAATACCTTACTTGGTCATAGCCTTGGTACGCCCCGTTGTCTTGCGACGGGCGGGGCTCGCCTTTTTCACGGGCGCCGTCTTCGCCGCTTTTTTCACGGTCACCGTCTTTTTCGCCGGTGCCACCTTCACTGCTTTTTTGATGGGTGCAGGCTTCCTGGTGCCGCCAACTTTCCCGGAAATATTTTCTGCTCCGTCTGCCAGCTTGGCAGATACGTAGCGAAGCAACCTGGCGCTGCGGATTCCGAGCGGTTCGACGGATGCCACAATGTTGTTGTCGAGCAATTTGGACATTCGCGTACCCTTGGACGGGAATTGTGCAACCTTCTTCGCTGCGCGGCCCAACAGTTTGTCGACGGCGCCATCAGCCTTGTTGGTCGCCTTCACGACTTTGTCATGCGTGCGGTTCAGCGCGCTCTTTACCTTTTCCCCCAAATTGCCTGTGGTCTTGTCCGCCTTGTGCGCCGCCGCGGTAACCTTTTTATGGGCGGTTGCAAGTGAGCTTTTGACCTTCTTGCTGATCTTGCTCCCGTACTCGACCAGGTTGTCCACGGCCGAATCGACCTTGGCTATTCCCTTGGTGCCACCGGCACGTGCTGACGCGGCGGCGGATTTGGCGGTACGCTGGTAGTTGTTGATGACGTCGAGCGTGACGGAGCGGAGTGTTTCGGTCTTCGGAGTTTTGGTGGCCATTTCAGAATCCTTTCAAAGTTGATTCGACAAATTGCAGGTATCTGCATTGATTTAAACCTGAAGCATCAGAAAGAGCGTTGCATCCGGCCCCAGAATTGACCTTCGCATTGTCCTCAAACATGCCTAGTGCAGCAAACCTAAGCTGTATTGAAAGTTAGAGTTGGAAGCCTAGGAAAACAGCCAGCCTCCTTGTATCGCCTTCCTCGCTCGTGCGAAAATAGATCGAATGACGCAGCAGGTTTTTCCTTCGGTAATTTATCGAATTGTTCTTCCAACCTGATCATCAATTGCCATGAGCTCGATCTCGATTCGTCGTTCGCATAATCTTACTCACAAACAGGCGGTCGAAGTGGCCAATCAGGTCTCCGAAGAACTCGCCAATGAATACGGAATCGAGACGTCATGGTCGGGGAAGTCGATCCATGTCAGCGGAACAGGGTTGAGCGGTGAATTGAAACTGGCGCCGAAGCAGTTTGAACTGGACATCACGCTTGGCTTCATGCTGTCCATGTTCCACGACAAAATTGCCGCCGGCATCGAGGCGGAGTTCGACAAATTGCTCCGCCCCAAATCGAAGAAGAAAAAATAAGTCATCTTCTTGTGAAGGAAAGCCAGGATGAAATCCAACCCGATTAAGACCAAGGCCCCGGCCAAAACCAGAGCTGCACAGCCGGTGCACTCATCCCCGCGGGCGAAGGTTGCGGTTCCGAAGAATGCTGGAACTGCGGCTGGCAAGGCAAGCAGGTCACGAAGCAGCGGAGCGACAACGCGGACAGCAACATCGGGTGTTTCTGATATTTCCGTTGCTTCCCCGGGTAATCTGCTGCGCACAGGATTGAGCGCACTGTCGCTGCCGAGGGCCGAGTCCGCAGTCGCGGACGGCCTGAGCAGGATCGCTGATTCGTTCGGTCTGAAGAAGCTCGAAGATGTATTTGACCACCGGGTGGCCGCAACGATGGAACGGATGGGATATCCGTCCGCGAAGAAATTAACCAGGCTGTTGGAGCAAGTGGAAGAGCTTGCCAACTATTTTAAATCGCAGAAAATGCGTCGCTGAAAGTTACCATGGCTTGCCTCAGTGCCGCTGATGTCACTTGTACCAGTGGTGCCGGCGGTGCTGATCGAGCGATGAAAACCATGAATGACTTGCGCGGCAAGTATTTGCGCAAACACTGAAGCAGGCCAATAAATGTGCACCGCATACCGGGAGCTTTCCTGATGACCACTACCCAAGAAGCAATCGCCGCCATTCTCGATGGACCCTCCGGGCCGAAGGTCGCCGCGTTTTTTGATTTCGACGGCACGCTGATTGACGGCTACTCGGCCGCCGCTTATTTCACCGACCGCCTTCACCACGGTGAAATGGGCGTCTCGGAACTGGTGGGCACCGTCAAGATGATGACGATGGGCGACCTCAACGAGGCCCAGTTTGCCGAGGTTATCGGCAAGGGCATCGGCGAGTGGGGCGGTCGTACCGAGGAGGAGATGCGTGAGCTATGGCTGCGCCTGTTCAAGGAAAAGATCGCCGCCTGTCTTTTTCCGGAAGCCTGGAAGCTGGTCAAGGCGCACCAGAAGATGGGTCACACGGTGGTGATCGCGTCTTCCGCGACGCGCTACCAGGTGGCGCCGACGGCCGCCGAGCTTGGTATCGAACATCTGTTGTGCACCCAGGCCATGGTGCGGCGCGGTCGGCTCACTGGCGGCATCGTCGGCGAGCCGCTGTGGGGCGCCGGCAAGGCGGCGGCGGTGCGCGAATTCGCGCAAACGCACAAGCTCAACCTGAAGCGCTGCTACGGCTATGCCAACGGCAACGAGGACATCGATTTCCTGAACACCGTAGGCCATGCAACGGCGGTCAACGCCAAGGAACTGCTGCAGCACACTGCGGCGCAAAAAGGCTGGCCGGTACTCAGGTTCGCCACCCGGCGACGCACGTCCATCGCCACGATTGCACGTTCCATAGGCGCCTACAGCGCGCTGGGGAGTGTCATTCTCGGCGGCATGGCCTACGCAAAGGCCACCGGCAAAAACCGCAGGGCGGTCGATCTGATCGGTTCCATCGGTTTCGATGCGGCGCTGGCGATCGCCGGGGTCGAAGTGGAGACCACCGGCGAACACAATGTGTGGACCCATCGTCCGGCGGTGTTCCTGCTCAACCATCAGAGCAAGCTCGATTTCTACGTCATGTTCAGCCTGTTGCGGCGCGATTTCACCGGCGTTGCCAAGAAGGAAGCTGAAAACACGCCGGGCTTCAAGACGTTCATGAAAATGGCCGAAATGGCATTCATCGATCGTGGCAATACGACCAAGGCCATCGAGGCCCTGCAACCGGCGGTGGACCGGCTCAAGAAAGGCCTCAGCGTCTGCATGGCGCCCGAGGGAACGCGTTCCTATTCGCCGCAGTTGGGCCGCTTCAAGAAGGGCGCCTTCCATATTGCAATGCAGGCCGGCGTTCCGGTGGTTCCGGTGGTCATTCGCAATGCCGGCGAAATGATGTCGCGCAGCTCCCTGGCCATGCGTCCCGGCAAGGTGCAGGTGGCGGTACTGCCGCCGATTGATGTCACGAAGTGGAAGGTCGAAGAGCTGGACAAACGTATCGAAGAGGTTCGCCAGTTATATCTCGATACCCTGGAGAACTGGCCGGGCAAGGCGGAGAATCGCAAGGGGAGAAAATAGGATGAACCATCCTGCCAACCAAACAATATGGACAATATTTTCATGAGTGATCAAAAAACTATCAGCAGCAAAACGCTTGAACAGCTCCGCACCTGGGGTGGCTCGCGTGAACTGAGCGCATTCGAAGCCATGATGTGGCTGGCGGAAGCCGACCCGCATCTGCGTTCGACCACGACCTCGGTTCTGGTGCTCGATTCCCTGCCGGATTGGGGGCGTCTGGTGGCCGGACATGATTGGATTACGCGCGCCGCGCCGCGCTTGCGGCAGCGAGTGATGGAACCCACCCTCGGGCTGGACATGCCGGTGTGGGTGGACGATCCCGAGTTCCTGCTCGACTACCATCTGCGCCGGGTGCGCCTGCCCGAGCCGGGTACGGAACGTCAACTGTTCGATTATGCCCAGACCCTGGCGATGACGCCCTTCGACCGCTTTCGTCCGCCCTGGGAAGCGGTGCTCGTCGAAGGCCTTGAGGGCGGTCGGGCCGCCTACGTTCTCAAGCTGCACCATGCCGTTTCCGACGGCATCGGCATCATTCAGTTGCTGAGCGAGGCGCTGAACGTGTTTCGTCAGGGCCGAGAATTCCCGGCCCTGAAGCCAACGCGAAAAGCGCGCAAGATCACGAGTCTGGAACTCGCGGCAAAAGGCGCGTTGCATCGTTTTCTCGAACTTCCCCACGATGCGACCGATTCCGTCTCCTCCCTGCTGGAGATGGCGGCTGAATGGTTGCGCAAGCCCGAGGCACTGCGCGGGGCAGTCGATTACCTCGCTTCCGCCAAACGCATGCTCGCCACCAAGCCGGCGACCGGCTCGCCCATCCTGCGCAAACGCAGTATGGGTACGCGTTTCGACGTCTTGGAGATTCCGTTGGCGGATTTCAAGGTCGCCGCGAAAAGCGTCGGCGCATCGCTCAACGACCTGTTTCTCGCCGGATTGCTCGGCGGCTTCCGTCGCTATCACGAGCAGATGGGCGTCAAGCTGGAAAAAATGCCGGTCGGTTTTCCCATCAGCCTGCGCACCGAAGGCGATACCGCGGGCGGCAACAAATTTGCCGGCGCCCAGTATCCGGCGCCGATCGGCGAGCGCGATCCGTTGAAGCGCATCGAACACATTCAGAATTTCGTTCGCAACGTGCGAACCGAACCGGCGCTGGATATCGTGCTCAAGATTGCGCCGGTGATGGTTCGGCTGCCAACCCCAGTCCTGACCGCGATCGCGGCCAACATGACTGCTGCCCAGGACGCGCAGATCAGCAACGTTCCCGGTATTGCCCATCCCATCTACATGGCTGGGTCGCATGTGACCCATTTGTGGCCCTTCGCCCCGACGGTAGGTTGCGGCATGATGATCACAATGGTGTCGCACGATGGTCGCTGCTGCATCGGAATCAATACTGATCGGGCGGCGGTCACCGAACCGGAACTCCTGACGGCATGCCTGCGCGAAGGCCTCGAGGAGATGCTGGCCCTGCGCAAGCCTCTGGTGCTGGTCAGTCCAAGCGAAAGTCAGCGAAAATCCCGCCAGAAGCCCGTCGCCAAGTCCATGATCAAGCCAGCAACAACGAAGAAGGCCGCAGCAAAACCTGCCGCGAAATCTGTAGTGAGGCCTGCTGCGAAGTCCGTGGTGAAACCCGTCGTGAAAAAGGTGTCTGTCCCGGCTCAGGCAAAGCGCACGCGCGCAGTGTCGGTCAAGCCGGCGCTGCTGAAACGAAAAAAGAAAGCCTGAGGAGATCAGCCATGGAACATCAAGAGGGATTCATCAACGGGCAAAAGGGACTGTCGATCTACTGGCAGGCCTGGTTGCCGGCAGAAGAAAAGATCGTTGCATCGGTCGTCATCGCCCACGGCCTGGGCGAGCATGGAGGGCGCTATCAGCGTGTGGCCGAACATCTGGTCGCCCATAATTGCGCCACTTACGCGATCGACCACCGCGGGCACGGCAAATCCGCAGGGTCGCGCGCCCTGGTGGATCGTTTCGACAATGCCGTGGCCGACCTTGATCAATTGATCGACCAGGTGCGCAAGGCACGGCCCAATGCGCCCCTGTTCCTGCTCGGCCACAGCATGGGCGGCGCTGTGGCCCTCGATTACGCGATCGCGCGTCAGAAAAAGCTTGATGGCCTGCTGCTCTCGGGACCGGCGGTGGTGCTCGATGGCGCCCCGGCGGCAATGCTGATCATCAGCAAGATCCTGTCGGTGCTCGCCCCGTCACTGGGTGTATTCAGTGTCGATCCGTCGCTGGTCAGCCGCGATCCGGCCGAGGTGGCTGCCTACGTCAGCGACCCGCTGAATTTCCACGGCAAGGCGCCGGCGCGGACGATGGGCGAGATCGTGCGTTTTGTCGAGGGGCTGCCGGCGAGGCTGCCGCAGGTGACGTTGCCCATCCTGCTGATGCACGGCAAGGAGGACAAACTGGCGGGGTGTGGCGGCAGTGAAATGGTGTATCGCTCGGTCCGCAGTCAGGACAAGACCATCAAGCTCTACGATGGTTTTTATCACGAGATCTTCAACGAATTTCCGGCCGACCGGGCTCGCGTCTTGGCTGACCTGAGCGGCTGGATCGAAGCCCATATTTCCTGATTACGGCGCGATGGGATCAATTTAAAAAGCCGCTTTTAATTCACGGGGAGTGCCGGACTACTTTAGTTCGTCAGTTGCCATGCCTCGAGGGCGGCGCGTTCGTGTGCATCAAACCCCCCCAGCGCTTCCATCAACGTCATGTCGAGGTCCGGATCCTTGCCGTCGCCCATCCGCACCAGTTGCATGCAGGACCAGGCGACCTGGCTCCAGGTTTCCAGCGCATGAAACATCTTGTCATCCATGCCCGGGCCGAGCGCGTCCCGCCCGAGTGACTGGACGCGTTCGGGCGCTGGTGCGCTGTCCAGCTCGCTTTTCAGCAATCGCCTGCACACATCAGGCATCACGCAGAACGGACGGCCGAGACCGATAACGTCCACTTCACCCGCCTGCAGTGCGCCGACCATCACCTCGCGTGAGCGGAAGCCGCCGGTGATCATCAGCGGCTGTTTGAAGATCGGACGTACCTTGTCCGCATAGGCGAGGAAATACGCTTCGCGGCGGCGCGTGCTTTCCGCCACGCGTTTTGTGTTGGCTTCGGTTTTTTCACCGCTGCTGCCATCGGAGCGGCGCATCATTTGCTCGACATTCTCATAATTGCCGCCGGATATTTCGAGCAGATCGATTTTTTCTTCGCCGAGCCAGCGCACGACCTCCATCGATTCGTCCTCGCTGAAGCCGCCTTTCTGGAAGTCGGCCGAGTTCAGCTTGACCGAGATCGGGAAGTCGGCGCCGACCGTCTTGCGGATCTGCCGCACTATTTCAAGAAGAACGCGGGCGCGATTCTCCAGTGGGCCGCCCCAGGCATCGGTGCGCTGGTTCGACAGCGGGCTGAGGAACTGCGACATCAGGTAGCCGTGTGCGGCATGAACCTGTACCCCGCTGAAACCGCATTCGCGGGCGACCGTGGCTGCGTGGACAAAGCGCCGGATGACGTCGAGAATCTGCGCCTCGGTCATTGCCACCGGCTTGCCGCAGGCGGTATCGGCAGCGTTGACGGCAACTGCCGACGGCGCGAGGGGCGTCGGGTTGATGTTGGCCGGTGTCTGCCGCCCGGGCTGGTTGATTTGCATCCAGAAATGATTGCCGCCAACGGTTCCCGCTTTTGCGAGCGCACGCAACTCGTCGAAGCCGCCATTGTTGTCGATGACGATATTGTTCGGTCGCTCCAGATGCGTGCGGTCCACCTGGACATTGCCGGTAACCAGCAGTCCGGCGCCACCCTCGGACCATCGGCGATAGAGCCGCACATGGCGCTCGGTCGCATGGTTCAGGGCGTTGGACAGGCCTTCGGTCAAGGCTGCTTTGACGAGGCGATTCGGCAAGGCTGCACCGCAAGGCAATACAAGCGGATCGGAAAGATCAATTGCCATTTGTTTTTCCTCCATGCGAAACGGCATTTTCATGCATCATTTTTTGACGCAGTGTATTGGGAGGACTGTCCTGCAAGTCCATCCGAAAGGATGGTCTGTGTCAGACGTGATGTTATTTGGCTCGTGTCAAGCATGCTTCGATCGTCTGCAACGTCTCCGGATAGATATCCCAACGGGTGCCGGCAACGTAGGCGCGCTCGCGTCCGAGTTGTTCCTCGCTGTGGGCCAGTACCAGAGCCTGGACTTTGTCCCGCAGATCAGCCTTGCCTGGAGCAAATGCCTTTTCCACGGTTGTGCTGATCACGTCACGCAGGGTGGAGTTCGGCTGGCTCAGTTGCGACAGGGGAATATCCCAGCGCTTCGCCATCGCGTCGCCTGCCGCAGCGGCATCCCGAAGTTTGTCGTCGGCATCCAATCCATCAATGCTGGCGAGGTCGCTGGCGAGTTGGCACAGCGACAGCAGGTCGGCGACTGCGTACCAGTGCGCGTATTCAACCTGCTGGCGAATGATTTCGAGCGAACCCATCACAATATGGCCTTGTTCGATCGCCGTCTTGTTGGTGGCATCCACTGCGGGCATCACCACTTCCGCCAAGGCCTTTGCCATCGCACGCATGCGAAGATCTATTCCGGGTTGCATGTCGTCCTGCTCCTTGAGTTCTTGTCGATGACGTTGTTATTTGGCTACGGCTTTGACGAGTTCCTGCCTGAGCGATTCCATCAGGGTGTAGCCGAGCCCGGCGAACCAGGTCAGCACAACGTCCTGATGCGACTTCGAGCCGTCGGCGGCGCGCAGTGCCGTGCCGAGCGTCATGATCGCTCCCTTCCAGAGCACGAAGATCGTGTAATAGCGCAGGCGTTGGTGGGAGACCTTGAGGCCGCATGCTTTCTCGTAGGCAGCGAGGAACTCGTCGCGCTTGAACAGGGACGAAGAAAGACTGCTTCCGTCCTCGGCAGGCGTTTCGAACGAGGGCATCAGAATCCAGGCGAGGTCATGGTGGCGATCGCCGAAATAGCCAAGTTCCCAATCGAGAATGGCAGTGATCTGCAGCGTGTCGTCGTCGAACAGGTAATTGCCGGTGCGGTAATCCGAATGCACCATCGAAAGATGGTCGAGGGGCTGGCGATTGGCGCGCAGCCACTGTTCGGCCAGTGCCAGCAGCGGAACATCCTCAAACATGTCCTCGTGCCAGACGCGAGTCCACCAGTTGAGCTGCCAGTCGACATCGTCCGTTGTGCCGACGCGTGGCATGTCGAAAGCGGAAAGATCGGCCTTGCCCGGCACGTAGTTATGGATCCTGGCCAGGTAAGCGATGAATTGAGGACCTATCACGCCGCGCTGGCTGGCGCTGAACTGGATACCAACCCCCGTCACGTTGGAGGTGCCGTTGGTCGGTTTCTGCACACCATCAACAAAGCCGTAAATCATCGCCGGCCTGCCAAGCTCTGCGCCGCTCTCATCAAGCCAGTAGGTCTTTGGTACCGGAACGATCTCCTGGGCGGCGGTGATCAATTGAAACTCGCGCAGGCGATTTGTTTCGACGACCGATTCGGAAGGTTCGCGCCGCAAAACCATTCTTTCGCCCTTCCGTCGCTCGCCATCGCAGTTCCAGTCGAGCCGGAACGAGAACTGCTCCTTCGAGGCGCCACCGGTCAGTGCGGCGAGATTGCGGAGTTCGAAGTCGCCCTGGATTCGTTTTTTCAGAAAGGCATCGAGCCGTTTTTTGATATCGCCCAGATCGGCCGGCGACGCCGCTCCGCTGGCACGGCGCTGCATTTTCTTGGTGAGCGTCTGGTCAACGGTTCGCTCCACGGGATAGCGCGCCCGTAGCTTGGCGATCCACTCGGCCGAGGGATGCCGGCGCAGCTCGTTTTCATGCATGGTCATCAATCCAGTTTCTGCTGTGCGACGGTTTCAGAACGTCAACACCGGTTTGATCACGGCACCCGTCTCGGCGGCGTGGGCGGCTTCGTTGATGCTGTCGAAGGGGAACTTCTTGATCAGCTTGTCGAATGGGAATTTCCCGGCGCGGTACCAGTCGAGCATCTTCGGAATGAAGGTTTGCGGATCCGAGTCGCCTTCGATGATGTACTTGGTCGTAATGCCCCTGACCAGCATGCTCATCAGGTTGGCCGGCATCATCGCCTCGGGTGGCGGACCGCCCACCATGCCGAGCACGCCGCCCGGCAAAAGCGCTTCGACGGCGACACCAATCACGGCGGGGATGCCCGTGGTGTCGAACGCGAAATTCACGCCGCCGCACAGTTCGCGGATTTTCGCGAGCACGTCCGGCGTCGTGGTCGGGTTGATGACGTGCGTCGCGCCGAGCTCAAGCGCGAAGCGACCGCGGCTTTCATTCGGCTCGATCATGATGACCGTGCCGGCATCGACCGCACGCGCGCCAAGCAACGCGGAGAGGCCCACGCTGCCCGCACCGAAGACTGCCAGGGAATCGCCTTGGGTGACGCCGAGCGAATTTACCGCAGCGCCGGCACCCGTTTGTATGCCGCAGCCGAGCGGGCCCATGATATCGAGCGGCAGATCCTTGGCGATGGATACCGCATTCATTTCGCGGGCGATGGCGTAGGTGGCAAATGAAGACTGGCTGAAGAACACCGAGTGGATGGCGGCGCCATTCTGTTCAATGGCGGTCGAACCGTCGGCGATTCTGGCACCGGCAAAGTTGCGCGGGAAAAACTCGAAGCAGTAGGCCGGATTGTCCTTCTCGCAGTTGCGGCAGTGGCCGCAGGAGTCGAAGCTCATCACCACATGGTCGCCGACCTTCAGCTTTGACACCTTGGAGCCGATGGCTTCGATAACACCCGAGCCTTCGTGGCCAAGCACGATGGGCAGCGGCACCGGGAAGGTCCCGGACCGGCACGCACTGTCGGTATGGCAGATGCCAACGCCAACCATGCGGACAAGGATCTCGTCCTCGCGCGGCGCGTCAATCTGGACTTCCTCGATCGACCACGGTGCACCGATTTTCCGCAACACTGCTGCACGGATTGTTTTGCTCACGGTTCTCTCTCCTGTTGTTGGTTGCCGGTCGCGAGACCGAGCCAATCGTTTGTTGTTAACACTGCTTTTCGATCTGCTATGTCGCCTGCAGGTTCGGCGTATTGGGGCTTGTGAACCAGTCGGGCCAGCCGGCCGCCTTGTTCTGTGCGCGGGCCAGTGCCTGCTCTGCGGGTGTGGCGCGCATGTCCCATTCCCTGAGTGCCGGCATGATGATCAGGCGATGCCACAGCGGTGGCACCAAGGCGGCCATGAAGCACAGGAACACGTTCGGCAACACGACGGCATCCTTGTCCGGCTTCAGTTCGTAATAGGCCAGATACGGATTGAGGTGGTGGTCGGCGTGATTGGTGATCTCGAAGGTCATTGCACGGCTGAGCATGCCGAGGTGGTTCCAGACGTGGCGCTTTTCAATCGGTGTGCCGATGCAGCGGACCTGGCCGTAGTGCTGGAAGTAGTTGAAGGTCTCCAGCAGGAAGCGGGCAAGCAGCAGGCCGACAAAACAGGCAGCAGCCCCGGCCCAGCCTCCGAACATGAACATGATTGCCTCGAAAGCGATCAGACCTGCCAGCGCCCGCCACACGCGGTGGCCGATCGACCAGCGACCCTTGCCCTTTTTCTCAAGACCGTCCGACTCCATTTTCAGCGACATGAGGAAGCTGCCGCGCATCGCCTTCAGCCCGAAATAGTAAAGCGACTCACCGCGTCTGGCGGTATCGGAGTCGTCCGTCGTATCAACATCAATGTGATGTCCGACGACATGGGCGATTTCGCGCGTCGCGTCCATGTACATCACCTGCAGGCACAGCCCGAGATTCCGCAGAAATGTGCTGCGGCGGTGAAATAGTTCGTGGAAGGCAGGCACGCCGACAATCGTCGCGATCCAGCCAGTGGTCAGGATTGCGCCGAAGATGTTGAAGGGCGTCAGGCCGACTGTTCCGACCTGCCAGGCCAGCAGCGCGTAGGTCGCGAAGGCCAGGAATGAGGACATGATGACGGGGACGAAAGCCAGTGCCTGGTTGCTCATGCGCCGCACGGCCAGGTCCCGCGGCAACAGCGCGTCGCCCAAGGCTAGTCCGGGCAACGTTACCAGCCCAAGCCAAACATAGCCGCCACCGAGATAGAGGCCGACGACCGCGATCGAAATCGTAATTGGTGAAAGGTAATAACGAAGATAGTCGAACACGTTCACCTCCTGCTGTTTCAATGACGCCGGCTGTTTGTCGATGGCGTCTGCTGTTCGTTTTCAGTACACGACGACGAGATCAGAGCTTGACGTCGAGACCCATGCCAGTCGCTTCTGGTCCATGGCCGAACACATCCAGCAGGTGGTATTGTTCCTGCGCCTGCGACTTGCCGGATCCCCATCCCAATTCCATCAACCAGCCCGAGGGGCTGGCGGAGTAAAAAGTCAGGGCGTCGTCGTTGGAGTGCTTGCCGAGTTGCAGTGCGACCGGAAAGCCGCGCTTGCGCACGATGTCATGCGCCATGCCGAGGTCATTCAATTCGGTGTACTCGAGCATCATGTGGTTGAGGAACTTTTCGCTCGGCACCCCAAAGGCCAGGGAGTGGTGGCGGCCATTGCAATGCATGAAGAAGGGTTTGACGACGCCGACAGGTGTTTGCAGGTGATAGCCGACTGCGCCGGTCAGACCGAGCAGGGAATAGAAGCGCCAGGTTTCCGCCGGATCTTTCGCCGCAATCAGGCAGTGCCCGAGTCCTTCCGAGCCGGTGATGAACTTGCCGTGCATGCGCCGGCCAGGATGGAAGGGCAAATGTGCATCGATTCGCGGCCCGTAGAAAATTTCGGTCGGGATGCCGGATGGGTCCTTCAGTTTTAGAAGTCCGAGCACATGCCTTTCAGCAGCTTCATCGGCGCTGGCCACGCGATATTCGATTCCCGCGTCGCGGAGCTGCTGTTCCATCGCCTTCAACGCGCCCGAATCGTCGACCCGCCAGCCCATGTACGCCATATCATCCTGCGTTCCCGCATGCATGACGAAGCGGTGATGCCAATTGTCCATCCTCAGATAGAAGCGATCACTTTCGCCTTCGTCCAGCACTTCGAGGCCGACGCATTCGGCCGCGTAAGAGCGCCAGGCTTGGGCGTTGGTGATGTTGAGGCCCAAATAACCCAGCTCGGTGACTTTGACCATCTTCTCTCCGTCCTGTCTTTATGAGGGTGCCGGTGCCGGGTTCCTGATGGCGCGCTTGCTGCTGACGCGCTTGCGCAGGACCGGACTCCTGTTTTGCGCATGGTAACATGTCAGCATGTCAGCATGCTGGTGGTAAGCGTAAAGGCTTTCGCCGTTGTTTGCAATAATTGGCATGCGCCAAACGGGGACATTCAACCACAACAAGCTGCCGGATTGCGCGGCAGAAGACTCGTCAATCCAACAGGCCGCAACGATTCGATGTTCGTCGAATCCAGCAACAGGAGAAGAGCATGACGACACTCGCACAAGTCCTGAATTCGTACATCCTGCCCGGGCACGCGGCTGATGCCCGCGAGGGGCTTAGCCAGGCGCGTGAGGGTGAGCGGCTGGGGCTTGGCGGAATATTCCTCTCCGAACGCTGGGAGACAAAAGAGTTGGGAAGCGTATTGGGTGCCCTGACGCAAGTCACCGATCGAGTCAAGCTCGTCGCCGGGCTCACCCATTTCGGCACCCGTCATCCGCTGGTACTTGCCGGCATGGGTGCCACCATGCAAAAACTCAGTGGCGGGCGTTTCGTGCTCGGTTTCGGTCGGGGAATCGCCGGGCCGTTCCGCAAGCTGGGCATACCTGTCGTCAGCAATCAGGGCATGGCCGACAACGTTGCAATACTGCGCCAACTCTGGGCGGGCAAGACGGTCACCTACAGCGGCCCCGCCGGCGAATACCCCGAGATGCAACTCGCGCATTCCTGCGCCAACCCGCCACCCATCATCCTGGGTGCAGTGGGCCCCAAAACATTGGCGCTCGGCGGTGCCCATTTTGATGGCGTGGTACTGCACCCCTTCCTCACCATCGATGGCGTCAAGCGTTCCATAGACATCGTGCGTAACGCGGCGCGCGAGGCCGGCCGCGATCCAAAGTCGGTGAAGGTCTACGCCATCGTCGTCACCGCACCCGACACACTGACCCCAGCCGAACGCAGCAACGTTCTGGAAGCGCGCGCCGTTTCGTATTTCATGCATCGGGATCTGGGACTTCCGATCGTCACCATGAATGGCTGGGACGAGGGCCCGATGGACCGACTGGCAGCCAGCGGCGTCAACCAACTGGACTATGGCGCCTCTGCCAGCGTCGAAGAAAAGCGCCGTCGCATGGCCGAAGCCGTGGCCATGCTGCCAACGGAATGGCTCACCAGTGGCGCCGCCATCGGCAGCGTCGATCATTGCATCGGGCGCCTGCGCGAATACATCGCGGCCGGCGCTGACGAAATCCTGCTCCATGGCACCACACCAGAACAGCAGGCGGCGCTGATCACGGAAGCACGCAATCGCGTGTTGCAGGAGGAGCGATGATTGTCGCGACATGCGCCGGATGATTTGCCTGGCGCTGGAGTCCTGCGTACTTATTAAGCGACAATAGCGCCATGAACGACGGCACGCTGTGGGCCTTGTTGCCCCTGAAGGAATTCGTCAGCGCCAAGCAACGCCTCTCCGGGTTGCTCGGCCCCGAACAGCGTATCGGCCTGCTCGACGCCATGGCCAACGATGTACTGCAGGCATTGAGTGGGCACCCCGAACTCGACGGCACGCTGCTGGTCTCCAACGATCCCCGCGCTCGCGCGTTGGCGCTGCGCTACGGGGCCGACTTCATCAGCGAATCCGACCTGGATGCGCAGGGACTCAACCCGGTGGTACAGGCCGGCGTCGCCCGCCTCGCGCAACGGGGCATTGCCGAAGCGCTGATCATCCACGGCGACTTGCCCCTGGTCACCCCGGCCGAAATCAGCCAACTCATCCGCCATCACCGCCACCGCACACAACCCGCACTCACGCTCGCCACCGACCGTCACGGCACCGGCAGTAACGGTCTGCTGTGTCCGACCGGCAGCGCATTGACCTTCGGCTACGGCGCCACAAGTTGCCGCTGGCACCAGCATCAGGCGCAGACCCTGGGCATGGCGTGCAACGTGCTGAGCTTGCCTGGCATGAGCTGCGACATCGACGCAGCGGACGACTTGCTCGCCTTCCTGAGTCACCCCAATGCCGCGGCAGCCATCCGCACCCGCGCCTATTTGTCGGCCAGCGGCATCGCGCGCCAGTTGCTCGCGCCGGAGGGCGCATGACCCGTCTCGATCGCCAACAGGCATTGGATCTCGCCGCGAATGCCGACCTCGCCGCGCTCATGGCGCAAGCGCGCGATTTGCGTGATGAAGGCTTCGGCGGGATCGTCACCTATTCGCGCAAGGTCTTCATCCCGCTCACGCAACTGTGCCGCGACGTCTGCCATTACTGCACCTTTGCCCAGGCGCCGAAGAAGATCGCCGCGCCTTACCTGAGCATTGATCAGGTTTTGGAAACGGTAAAGCAGGGTGCGGCGCTCGGCTGCAAAGAGGCTCTGTTCACCCTCGGCGAACGGCCCGAGTTGCGCTACAGCGCAGCGCGTGAGGCGCTGGCCGCACTTGGTCATGATTCCACCTTGAGCTATCTGGCCGAAGTCGCGCGCGCCGTGCTCGAGGAGACAGGCGTACTGCCGCATATGAATGCTGGTTGCATGGACGCCAATGAATTTTCCTTGCTGCGTCCGGTGTCGGCCTCCATGGGCATCATGCTTGAATCGAGTTCGGCCCGACTCTGCGAGAAGGGTATGCCGCACCACGGCTCACCCGACAAGGATCCGCGGCGGCGGCTTGAGACAATCCGATTGGCGGGCGAAGCGGCGCTGCCGTTTACCTCCGGTCTCCTCATTGGCATCGGCGAGACGCGACTGGAGCGCATCGAATCCTTGCT
>JAYUFR010000297.1:0-2984 GCA_043738625.1 Sterolibacteriaceae bacterium | reverse complement strand
ACATCGAATTCTTGCGATGCAGGATCGCCCGCTTGAGGGCTCGCTCGCAGACATTGTTATCGAGCGGCGCGCCTGCCTTGCGCAGAAAGAGTGTGAGTTCGCTCCAGTGCTTGAGCAGGTAGCGCAGGGCCTGACCCAGGTCGCTGTTGGGCTCGACGAGGCGCCGAGCGAATTGATCGGTCATCCAGCATTGAAGGTCTTGCATGGGCTCAGCGCTGTGGGCCTGGTGGTGGAGCAGGCGTTGCTCGGGCGACATCTTCTCATCGCGGCAGTGCGCATCGTTGGCATAGACCTTGGCCAGGACCTCGATTACGTATCGGCATGGCTCGGGGAAATGCTCCACCACGTCGACGACCTTGCGTCGGCCGTGGGCCAGACATTTGCCCACGATCGTTTCGAACTCGCCTGCAAAGTTACACGCGAGCGCATCGCTCATCTGAATCGGCAGAGCCAACTCTCGGGCCCGATGCGCCAGGACATCCGCCAGGTTCTGTCCGGCGTGCTGGTGGCCGGTGAAGAACAGCACCACCTTGCGCTCCTGCGGCAGGACAGCGACGATGCCCGAGGTGTTGATCGCCCGGGCCTTGGGTGTCTGGCCGGCGGCTTCGAGCCGGGTACGCTCGGCCCGCAGGGACAGGATCTGCGCCGGGGTGTCGTCGTTGTGCAGCAGCGGGGCCTGCGCGGCCTGGCGGATCAGTTCGGCGAAGGCTGCGCGCGGCCCCGGCACCGCCTTGACCACGATGTCCCACTGCGTCGCATCGGGAAGCGGGACGTTCAGGCTCCCCTGCAGGCCTTCGAGGCGATAGAACGGCATGCCGCTGCCGTAGCGAAGCACGGCGAGCATGCTCGCGCAGCTGTGCTCGTACTTGGGTGAGGCCGCGCCCTCGGGCACGGGGGCGGTGAAGGTCGCATCGCACAGGCGGCATCGCACCTGTTCCAGCTTGTAGACCGTGGCCGTCAGCGGGGGCTGGCCGACCACTTTGACGAGGGTCCTTGGCGGCGAGGCATAGACCTTGCCTGTGACGCATTCCGGGCATAAGTCGCCCGCTTGGAGATCGGGCAACTCGACTTTGATGACGGGGGAGTCGCAATATTTCTGTGCGCCGTTGCGGCCGTGACCCACCTGCGGAGAGGGTGCGAGCGCAGGAGGCTTCGCATCGTGATCGCTTTCGGCCAGAGGGTCGCCGACGGTGCTCGCGCCGTGGTCGAGCACGTTGCGTTTGCTCTCCGTGCGCGCGCCGAACAGCATCTGGCGAAAGCGTTTGAGCGACGTCTTCGCGTTCTGCAATGACTGCATCACGTACACAAAGGTGCCGAGTACCCCTTCGAGCAGCTCGTATTGCCGAGTCGGGAATGTCGTTCTGGCCAGCACCAGAAGCTCGTCAAGCTCCGCCTGAGTTGCATTGACGAGTTCGGCGCGCTTCATCACGCCACCGCCGACAGCCGCTGGCGAAAGTCCTTCACCAGCGCATAGCCCAGCACTTCCTTGATCGGCCGGTTGGGCTGGTGCATCGCATCGTCCTTGCCGCGTCCCGTGGTCTGGCCTAAGCGGACCCAGTTGGCGGCCCGGTAGCAGGTGCCGCGAAAGCGCTGCGGGTCAATGAAAGTCTCGACAAAGTAGATCGGGTGCCCGTACAGGCTCTGCCAATCGGCCGACACCATTCGCGCCATGCGCCCCAGAATGTGCGAGGCCAGATGCGGCACCGTCACCCAGGGCAAGATGAGAAACCGCGTGTTGTAGGCCAGCAGCCCAATGTTCTGCAGCCGCGCCTGCAGCCCCCAGCCGATGAACCGGTCTCGGCTACCCAAATGACGTGGCGCCGAGCTCCAAGCCACACAGGCTACCGGCCGTCCCCGGGCGTAGACCAGGTACTTCAAATGCTCACCCACCGGCTGCGTGTAGCCCAGGTAGTGGTGGTGCTGGAGCAGGCTGTTGAACAATGCCTCCTCTGGCGTCCGCCGCACCTGGCGCACTTCCAGCGGCCCCAGTTCGGCCAATCTCGCCTCCAGCGGCGCCTCATCCACGCTCACCAGCACCGGTTGGCTGCGCTCGACCAGTGGATTGTGCGGCACCCGGCGCACCGGCGGCAATTCGATCAGGCCCTCGCGATGCAGCATCAGCATCAACCCGCGGCACACCATGTCGCGCAGCGCACCGTTCGCCTGCACCCAATTCCAAGCCGCACACAGCTTCTTGGACAGATCCCTTCGGCTTGAGCCTGGATGTTCGGTGATGAGCTTGCGAATGAAAACGACGTCGTCGTCGGTGATCACGCGATGGCGATAACTCAGCGTTCTTTGCATGCGCCGCAGAATAGTCGATCTGGGCATGGAACGCAAGCGTTCAACTGCAAACTATCTCATCGCCAACAGTCTTTACCCGCAACCGCCACTGAATTCATGCAGCCTTGCCGGAGGGACACCCAACACCAAACGCCGCATCGACACCGCTCGCGACATCCTTGTCGGCAAAGTTCCCGACCCCAAGTCCCAGGTTGAGCAAATCACCATCGCGCTGATTTACAAATTCATGGACGACATGGACGCCGAATCCGAAGAACTCGGCGGCAAGCGCAAATTTTTCACCGGCGACTTCACCCGTTACGGCTGGGCCAAGCTCATGCGCTCCGGCCTCGGCGGGCATGAAACGCTGAACCTTTATGCAGAAGGCATCACCAAAATGCCCGAGAATCCTGGCATTCCGCTGCTCTTTCGCGATATTTTCAAGAATGCCTATTTGCCCTACCGCGATCCCGAGACGCTCAAGGCTTTCCTCAAAATCATCGACGAGTTCACCTACGACCACAGTGAGCGCTTGGGCGATGCCTTCGAGTATCTCCTCTCTGTCCTCGGCTCCCAGGGCGATACGGGACAGTTCCGCACTCCGCGCCACATCATCGATTTCATCGTGGCTGTTCTCGATCCAAAGAAAAGCGAAACCATTCTCGACCCGGCCTGCGGCACGGCGGGCTTTTTGATTTCGG
>JAYUFR010000296.1:0-2990 GCA_043738625.1 Sterolibacteriaceae bacterium | reverse complement strand
TGGTGCGCTGGACCATGGACGGCAAGGTCGGCCACGGCATGGCGATGGAAAATTCGAGCATGGCCTACCGCACGCGGCACGGCAAGGCGGCGCAGCGCTGAATCCGTGACATTAGTGACATTAGTGACATCAGTGACTTCGGCTGCCTGAGCGACAACCGCGGCGAGATGCTCTATCTCGATTCACAACAGCAATTGCCGGCGCCGGGCTCACCGCTCCCTTCGACATCAATGATCCTAAGCACAGCCCCAAGGCAGTGGCCGACGAACACGCCAAGATGGAAAGCTCGGGCCTCGGCGCGGCCTGCAGCAATCATTTCGAACCTCACCTGCAAGGTGACCGGCACCTTGCTCTACGTCGCAATGAGCCGCTGGATCACCGATTCGGGCCGCATCGGTTACGGGCTGAACATGGAGAACTACCCGCTCGACATGATGGCGCGCCTGCGCGGACGACGCTGGAATAGTGCACCGGGTAATATCGACACCTGAGCAAACTTCAGCAACCGCCGCAGCGCCTGCTGCCAATCAAATAAAAACGAGGAGACTACAGTGAGTACCATCCGCCCTTTCCGTTTCGAGATTCCTGAAACCGCCATCGCCGATCTGCGCCGCCGCCTGACCGATGCCCGTTGGCCCGAGCGCGAGACACCCCAGGATTGGAGCCAGGGCGCCCCGCTCGCCTACGTCAAGGAAGTCTGCGAATACTGGCGCACCGGTTACGACTGGCGCCATTGTGAGGCACGGTTGAACGCGCTGCCGCAATTCATCACCGAGATCGACGGCCTCGACATCCAGTTTGCTCACGTGCGGTCGCGCCACGAAAATGCGCTGCCGATGATCATGACGCACGGCTGGCCGGGTTCGGTGATCGAGTTCCTCAAAGTGATCGGCCCGCTGACCGACCCCACCGCTCACGGCGGCAGCGCCGCCGACGCCTTTCACGTGGTCTGTCCGACGCTGCCCGGCTTTGGTTTCTCGGGCAAACCCAGCGCGCCCGGCTGGAAAGTGCCGCGCATTGGCCGCGCCTGGGGCCAACTCATGGCGCGCCTTGGCTATGACCGCTATGTCGCCCAGGGCGGCGACTGGGGTTCGACGGTGACTCACGCGATCGGCATGTCTGAAACCACGCACTGCGCGGCGATCCACGTCAACATGCCGCTGGCGTCGCCGAGTGAAGCCCATATGCAGAACCTGACCGAGCAGGAGCAATCCGCGCTCGCCGGCTTCCAGCATTACTTCGACTGGGATTCCGGCTACTCCAAGGAACAGAGCACCCGACCGCAGACTGTCGGCTATGGTCTGACGGATTCACCGGTCGGCCAGTGCGCGTGGATACTCGAGAAGTTCTGGGCCTGGACGGACTGCGACGGCCACCCCGAAAACGTGCTGACGCGCGACGAAATGCTCGATGACATCATGATGTACTGGTTGCCCGCCGCGGCGGCATCATCGGCGCGGCTATATTGGGAGAGCTTCACCGAATCGCTGGCGGAAAAATCTCCGATCCACATGCCGGTCGGCGTGAGCGTCTTTCCGCGCGAGATTTTCCGTGCCTCGAAGCGCTGGTGCGAAGAACGGTATTCCAAGCTGATTCACTACAATGCGCTCGACAAGGGCGGCCACTTCGCCGCCCTCGAGCAGCCGGTCGTCTTCGTCGACGAGGTCCGCACCTGTTTCAGGCAGCTGCGTTGAACTCCCCAACGACAGAAAACACAATGAAAGTATTGATCGTCTACGCCCACTCGCAACCGACCTCCTTCAACGCCGCGATGCTGAAGACCGCGGTCGACACGCTTGAAGCCGGGGGCCACGAGGTCAAAATCTCCGATCTCTACGCCATGAACTTCAACCCGGTGGCGTCGGACAAGGATTTCAAGGAAAGGCGCTTCCAGGGCCATCTGCAATACGACCGCGAACAGAAGCATGCGGTGGAACATCGCACCTTCAGCGACGACATCGCGGCGGAGATCGAGAAGGTGCTGTGGTGCGACACACTGATCCTGCAATTTCCGCTCTGGTGGTATTCGGTGCCCGCCATCATGAAGGGCTGGTTCGACCGCGTCTTCGCCAACGGCCTGATGTACGGCCAACTGGGTCGCTTCAACCAGGGCGGCATGAAGGGCAAGCGCGCCATGGTGTCCACCACCACCGGCTGCTTTCCCGGCATGGTGGACGAAGGCGGCGTGATGGGTCACCTCGACGCCGTGCTCTGGCAACTGCAATACGGCACCCTCGCCTACGTCGGCTTCGACGTGCTGGAACCTTTTGTCGCCTGGTCCACCCGCTACCAGGATGAAGACAAGCGACACGAGTACCTTGCCGCCTACGCCGAACAACTGCGCAATCTCGATGCAGTACCGATCAAGTACATGCACCCGGTGGAAGATTTCGGCAAGGATTGGAAGCTGAAACCCGGCATCGCGCCGAAAACTTTCGGGCATCAGCCGTTCAGGAAGGACAGCGGAACCTTGTAGCGCCCACCCCGATCTGCCATCGTTATACTGACATCGAGAGGAGGCGGATCGATCGTGGTAAAAAAACCGGACGTGATGTCCGCCAAACAAGGCCCACTGCAAAACCCGAGCAGTCACAGTCCGCCGAACTTCATGTTCCGGCCGGTGCGCACGCGTTTGCTGCAAGATCTGGAGCGAAGCGCGATGGAGAGGCCAAAGGTCCTCAGCATCGTAGCGCCGATCGGTTATGGCAAGACCGTGCTGATGTCCGAGCTCTATGCCCACCTGCGCCAATCAGGCGAGCGTTGTTTCTGGGTCGGCCTCGATGATCGCGACGCCAGCGTCCAACGCCTGCTGAGTTCGCTGGAAGCCGCCGTTGCCGGCGAAACGCTTGATGTCCATCCGACACAAACACTGCTGCGCGGTGATGAACCGATCGAGAGCCGTGTGGATGAAATGATCGGCGTCATCGCAGGCCTTGTCGCACCATCAACAATTTTCATCGACAACCTCAATAGTTGTACCGACGAATCCC
>JAYUFR010000295.1:0-25014 GCA_043738625.1 Sterolibacteriaceae bacterium | reverse complement strand
CCCAGTTTGAGTTCCTGAGTTGCAGGGTTTAAGCTCTGTGCTTCCGTAGCCCCCATGTTACTTGGACGGGGGCGGCTCATCCCTGATTAAAGTACGCTGGTCACAGGTCGTAATAGGACCCATGGATATCCGTTTCTGTGCCGCCTCCGATTGTCTGGACACGCTTTTACAACTCAAGCTGCCTTGCGCATGGCACAGGCTTGGCGAATAACAAGAATGTGCCATAAGCCGAACTTCGGTATACCATCAGAATTTCTGTCGTTGCACATGATGCCCAGCAAACGGTCGTTTGTTTGACACTACGCAAACCGTCCACTTTGCAAAAATGCATAGGCGATATTGCACTGTCAGTGAGAACAGTATGAAGAAAAAAACAGCAATTCTACCGGGTCAACTTCAAATTTTGCTTGCGGGGAGCAACGTATCTGTTGCCTCAAGCACAGCACTCGGTTTATTGCTGGCCTATATGCTGCGCGAGGTAGTCGCCTCCAGTATCGTCGTTGCTTGGGTTTCCAGCATGGTGTTGGTCGCATTGGCGCGAGTGGCTCTTGCTCATGCTTATCAACAATCCGAAGTAGGCGAATACTCTGCCATTCATGCGCGGCTGATGAAGTTTCGTCTTGGCGTTTTGGCTTCAGGAATCTTGTGGGGTTCGGCTGGTTTATTATTTTTTCCCGCAAATGACCCGCAACATCTGATGTTCTTAATCTTCATATTGGCCGGCTTGACGGCTGGCAGTATGGTTTCATATTCAGTTGATCTGGTTAGCGCAATCGGTTTTATCGGATTAATTCTACCGCCCATCGCAATCCGATTGCTTGTTGAGGGAGGCTCGGCGCCAGTGGCGATGGGTTCGGCGTTGTTGCTTTATCTCGGCTTCTCGGTCATTTCCGTACGCTATTTTGGGAAAAACGTAACGGATAACATCGTTTTGCGTCTCGCAGCTACGGCAAATGAGAAACGCTATGAATCGTTGCTTCAGCATTTACCAGTGGGTGTTTTCCATTACGACGCCAATCTGGTAATCACTTATTGCAATAAATATTTTGCAGCGACGCTGAACAATTCAGTTGAACAGCTCACTGGGGCGGATTTGAAGCTTATCAAGGATCACTCTGTTACCCCCGCTTTGAGAAGTGCCTTGCAAGGTGAAGTTGGCTTTTATGAAGGCCTTTATTCCGCCTCCTTTAGCGTTGCCCATGGATGGGTATCCATGACCTGCGCGCCTACATGGGATGAAGGCGGAAAGGTTAGCGGGGGTGTTGCAATCATTAATGACATCACTGAGCGCAAACAGGCCGATCAGCATGCACAATTTCGCAGTCATATTCTGCTAATGCTGGCAAGAGGTGATCCGCTTCCGAATGTGCTTGAAGCCATCACACAAGGCGTGGAGAAACTCAATCCTGAGATGCTTTGCAGTATTCTGTTAGTCGATAAAGAAGGCCAACATCTTGGCAGGGCTGTGGCACCCAGCCTGCCTGATTTCTATAATGCTGCCATCGACAACCTTGAGGTTGGCATGGGCGTAGGCTCCTGTGGAACTGCCGCATTCACCGGCAATCGTGTCATTGTCGAGGACATAGCGTCGCATCCTTATTGGGTGTCCTACAAAGAACTCGCGGCCAACGCAGGATTGGGCGCATGTTGGTCGGCCCCTATCCTGTCTCACGCGGGCCTAGTGCTGGGCACTTTTGGCATCTATCACCGTAAACCGCATAGACCTTCAGAGTCCGACCTCACGCTCATTGAGGAAATTTCCCATCTGGCCAGCATCGCCATTGAGCAGAGGCTGATGGAAGACCAAGTGCATCAACTGGCGTTCTATGATCCGCTTACTCATCTGCCTAATCGACGGCTACTGGCAGACCGATTCCGGCAAGCTGGAAACTCCAGTGCGCGCGGTGGCAAACAATGCGCAGTGTTGTTCATGGATCTCGACCATTTCAAAACCGTCAACGACACACTCGGCCACGCCATCGGTGATTTATTGCTGCAGCAGGTTGCTGGACGAATAACATCCTGTGTGCGCGTAGGGGATTCGGTGGCACGTTTGGGAGGCGACGAGTTTGTGGTGATACTGGAAGAGCTGAGCGAAAATATCGTTGAAGCAGCGAAGCAAACAAAACATGTTGGCGAGAATATCCTTTCTGCATTGAGTCAGCCCTACCAACTTGCAACGCACGCATATAGCAGCACGTCCAGCATCGGTGTAACCTTGTTCAGCGGTCCACAAAAATCTTTCGGCGCGCTATTGAAACAAGCCGACATCGCCATGTATCAGGCCAAGAAGGCGGGGCCCGGCGGCATGCGTTTCTTCGATCCGAAAATGCAGGCGAGCCTCTCTGCTCGCGTCACTCTAGAGGCTGAGTTACGCACAGCACTTGTGAACCAGCAATTCCAGTTGTATTACCAAATCCAGGTGGACGATTCGCGCCGTTCCTTGGGAGCCGAGGCATTGATACGCTGGTTACACCCTGAACGCGGTTTGGTACCTCCCATGGAATTCATTCCGCTGGCGGAAGAAAGCGGAATGATTGTGCCCATCGGGCGATGGGTAATCGAGGCGGCCTGCACCCAGCTCAAGGCATGGCAGCAAGAAGCGCTCACCCGCGACCTCGTTCTGGCAGTCAACGTAAGTGCCAGGCAATTCCAACAGGCTGACTTCGCGGTTCAAATGCACGAGGTCGTCAAACGCCATGCCATCAACCCGAGGCGGCTCAAGCTGGAGCTGACCGAAGGCATGTTGCTGGAGAACATCGAAGAGACTATCGCAATCATGAACGAATTAAACGCCATCGGTATCCGCTTCAGTCTGGATGACTTCGGCACCGGCTATTCATCCCTGCAATATCTTAAACGACTGCCGCTCGATCAACTCAAGATTGACCAGTCGTTCGTACGCGATATTGCCATCGATGGCAGCGATCAAGCGATTGTACGTACCATCGTGGCTATCGCACAAAGCATGGACATGAGAGTCATCGCCGAGGGGGTGGAGACAGAGGAGCAAAGACAGCTTCTTCTGGAAAATGGTTGCTCTAACTACCAGGGATATCTGTTCGGAAAGCCGCTTCCTATCGAGCAGTTTGAGGCGCGGTTGAAGCAGGGGCAGATTGCTGTTGATGCTGGGATAGATGGCGAACGGCTGCTGCAGAGAGGATCGACCGGCAGGGATGTGTCGGAAGGTGTTCTTGACCCTTGTAAATTGGCTGCCTGAAAGCGGAACGTCAAGGCAGCAAATGACTTCTTGCCGGTGCCCAGTTTTATCTGGTTTGGCAAAGCCAATCAGAACACGAACACCAATCCATTCCTGCGCATCCATCAAATCTACGAACTGGGTAAATAGTCCCAATCCTTCAATAACCTGCATTGCGCTCAGGGTTGTTCGCCGTCCTTGATTCGGCGATAATCGCTCAATGCACTTTCTCTCCCCATGCGGGTTTCCGGCCCGCACGCCATCACCAGTTATCTCTTCATTCTCCTCGGCGCGGTTCTCGTCAACAACGTCGTAATGGTGAGCATCCTTGGGCTATGTACCTCAACGGGTATTGCCAGCACCGGACTGGAAACGTTCGAGCAATGATCTTCGTCATTCTTTTCATCGCACTCGGGGTCGTCGCACTTGGCGCAGCACTCGGTTTCGCTGTCGTCAAGTCGCGAAACAAAAGCAAGCCATTGGTGGAACAGGTCGACGCCATCCTGCCGCAGACCCAGTGCGAGAAATGCGGTTATCCCGGGTGCAAGCCTTACGCCACTGCAATCGCCAATGGTGAGGCCGACATCAACCAGTGCCCGCCCGGTGGTGGCGCAGGTATCCGTCAACTGGCCAAACTGCTTGGCCGCGAAGCCAAGCCGCTTTCCGCTGCGCATGGGGTCGAAAAGCCGAGAACCCTGGCGATCATTGATGAAAATCTGTGCATTGGCTGCACCTTGTGCATCCAGGCCTGCCCGGTGGACGCCATCATCGGCGCCAGCAAGCAGATGCATACCGTCATGCCCGACCTTTGCACTGGCTGCGACCTCTGCGTTGCGCCCTGCCCGGTGGATTGCATTGCGATGATTCCGGTGGCGGAAAGCGTGGCCGCCACGCACTGGAGCTACCCGCTATTCTGGGCGCGTCGCGCCGGAATGACGCCGCCGGCCCGCGCCGCACGCGAACGCCATGCGTTCCACCTGCTGCGTGCGGAGCGTGATCTGCAGGAACGCGCGGCACGAATGGCGGCCAAAACAGCGGCAGGACTGGAGCAAGCTGCGACGATGGCGGATACTGCACCGGATTCGAAGCGTGCCTTGATCGCTGCCGCCATGGAGCGGGCCCGCGCGCAACGGGCCGCGGCTGAACCGCACAATACCGCGGCGTTGACGCCGGAACAGCAAGCGCAGATCAACCAAATCGAGGCACGTCGCGCACGCTTGCGCGAGGGCGCGTCACGCTCCAATCCGCAAGCCAGCAGCAATGACGGCATCGGTGCTGTCCATCCCTCAGCTCCCCGGTCACGCGAATGAATTCCGCCAAGCGTTCGCAAATATTCGCCCGGCTCGCCGTCGCTGAATCGGCACCGACCACCGAGCTCGAATACAAGACGCCTTATCAACTGCTGGTTGCCGTGGTGCTGTCGGCGCAGGCGACTGACAAGGGCGTCAATCGCGCGACGCGGCCGCTGTTTCACGATCACCCGACGCCACAGGCCATTGCGGCGTTGGGCGAAGAGAAGCTGATGAACTACATCCAGACCATCGGCCTCTACAAGACCAAGGCGAAGAACGTGATCGGCCTGTCGCGCATCCTGATCGAACAATATGACAGCCAGGTGCCGCATGACCGGGAAGCACTCGAAGCCCTGCCCGGTGTTGGCCGCAAGACCGCCAACGTGATTCTCAATACCGTGTTCGGCGAACCCACCATCGCGGTCGATACGCACATCTTCCGCCTCGCCAACCGCACCGGACTCGCGCCCGGCAAGGATGTCCGCACCGTGGAAGACAAGCTGATCAAGTCCGTCCCGCCCGAGTACCGGCTGCATGCCCATCATTGGCTGATCCTGCACGGACGCTATGTGTGCAAGGCACGCAAGCCGGAGTGCTATCGGTGCATCATCAGCGACCTGTGCGAATTTCGTGGCAAAACGGTCGAATGAACACTGTAACCAACCATGTTCAACCCGACTAGAGATCAGGCCCGCCAATTCCTGATCGACGCCTGGCGCAAGCGGCGCGAAAAGCTGCCAGCGACGCCGCTGGAAACGATTGCCGCCGATATCGTGGAACTGCATCCCGAATATCAACCCTTGCTGACCAGCGGCAGCGACACTCTGGAAAAAGAGTGGACACCGGACCAGGGCGACACCAACCCTTTCCTGCATCTTTCGCTGCATCTGGCCATTGCCGAGCAACTGTCCATCGACCAGCCGCCCGGCATACGCGCGGCCTATGATGGAATGCTGGCTCGCCATGGCGACCGGCACCATGCCCTGCATTCCATTCTTGATTGTCTCAGCGAAACAATCTGGCGCGCCCAGCGCGACCGCACCACGCCCGACGGCGAAGCCTATCTGGAGTGCATACTGCGCGCCGTATAATCGCTCATCGTTCATTCAAAGGATTTCGCCATGCGCCGTTTTGAAGGCACCACCAGTTACGTTGCCACCCCCGACCTGATGCTCGCGGTGAATGCCGCCATCACCCTGCAACGCCCGCTGCTGATCAAGGGCGAGCCGGGTACCGGAAAAACCATGCTGGCCGAGGAAGTGGCGGCGGCGCTTGGGTTGCCGCTATTGCAGTGGCACGTGAAGTCGACCACCAAGGCGCAGCAGGGGCTGTACGAGTACGACGCGGTGTCGCGCCTGCGTGATTCGCAACTCGGCGAAGGCAAGGTCCACGACATCTCCAATTACATCGTCAAGGGCACGCTGTGGCAGGCGCTGGAGTCAGACACGCCGACGGTGCTGCTGATCGACGAGATCGACAAGGCCGACATCGAGTTCCCCAACGATCTGCTGCGTGAACTGGACCGCATGGAGTTTTTTGTCTACGAAACGCAGCAGTTGATCCAGGCCAAACATCGCCCGCTGGTGTTCATCACTTCCAACAACGAAAAAGAACTGCCGGATGCTTTTCTGCGCCGCTGTTTCTTTCACTACATAAAATTCCCGGACAAGGAGACGATGCAGCAGATTGTCGATGTCCACTTCCCCAACATCAAGAAGAGTTTGCTGCGCGAAGCGCTTGAAGTCTTTTTCGAGTTGCGCCAGATTCCCGGTCTGAAGAAAAAGCCCTCCACTTCGGAGTTGCTCGACTGGCTCAAGTTGCTGATGGCCGAGGACATTCCGCCTGAAGCGCTGCGCTCGAAGGACCATAAGGTATCGGTGCCGCCGCTACATGGTGCGCTGCTGAAGAATGAACAGGACGTCCACTTGTTCGAGCGGCTGGTGTTCATGGCCAAGCAGAATCGCTAGACAGGCCATCCGATGCTGATCGACTTCTTCCTCCACCTCAAGAGCAGGAAGCTTCCCGTCTCCACCCGGGAGTTCCTGACGCTGCTGGAAGCGATGCAGGAGCGTCTGGCCGGACACAGCATCGACGATTTCTATTATTTATCGCGCACCTGTCTGGTCAAGGATGAGTCGAACTACGACAAGTTCGACCAGGCCTTCGGCGAATACTTCAAGGGCATCGAGTCTATTCCCGGGCTCGATGTGGCAATTCCGGAAGAGTGGCTGAAGCTGATGCTGAAGAAGCATCTCTCTGCGGAGGACAAGGCCAAGCTGGAAAAACTCGGCTGGGACAAGCTGATGGAGGAATTCCAGAAGCGCCTGCAAGAACAAAAAGGACGTCATGCCGGCGGCAGCAAATGGATCGGCACTGGCGGCTCCAGCCCGTTCGGGAATGGCGGTACTCACCCGGAAGGCATACGCGTTGGTGGTGAGTCGGCGGGTAATCGCACCGCGGTCAAGGTCTGGCAGAACCGCGAATACAAGAATCTCGATGATGCCGTGGAGCTGGGCACGCGCAACATCAAGGTGGCACTGCGCCGGCTGCGCCGCTTCGCGCGCGAAGGTGCCGCCGAGGAACTGGATCTGGACGGCACCATCAGCGGTACCGCGCGCAATGCCGGCTGGCTGGACATCAAGATGCGGCCCGAGCGCCACAACAAGGTCAAGGTGCTGCTGTTCCTCGATATCGGCGGTTCGATGGACGATCACATCAAGGTCTGCGAAGAAATGTTCTCGGCGGCAAAAACCGAGTTCAAGCACCTCGAGTATTTCTACTTCCACAACTGCCTGTACGACTACGTGTGGAAAGACAACCGGCGCCGCAGCAGCGAGAAGACACCAACCTACGATGTCATCCACAAATATGGCCCCGACTACAAACTGATCTTTGTTGGCGATGCCACCATGAGCACGCATGAAATTCTTCATCCCGGCGGTTCGGTGGAGTACATGAATGCAGAACCGGGCGCAGTCTGGATGCAGCGCATGCTCGAAACCTACCCCCATGCCGCATGGCTCAATCCGGAGCCGGAACGCTTTTGGGAATACCGTCAGTCGATCGGCGTCATGAAGACAATCATGGGCGACCGGATGTTCCCGCTCACGCTGCAAGGCCTGGAGCAGGCCATGCGACGCTTAAGCAAATAGGAGACCCACCATGCACCGCCGCAATTTGCTGAAGACTCTGGCCACAGCCGGCCTGCTGCAGGGCGCCGGGATTTCCGGCCTGATTCGCGAAGCGCTGGCCAATGGCAACAGTCCGATTCAGGCGGGACTGCGCAAATTGACCGGCAGGGTCACCATAAACGGTAGTGCGGCACACGAAGGCATGCTGGTTACGCTGGGCGATACGGTGGTCACCGGCCCAGCTGCCGAAGCCATTTATGTCATCGGCCAGGATGCGTTTTTGCAACGCGCCGATACCGAAGTGATATTTGGGAAAGATGCTGCCGCATTTTTCCGTATCGTCACCGGGCGACTGCTCTCGGTTTTCGGCCACGGGCCGAAACGTCTTGCGCTTCCGACCGCAGCCATTGGCATTCGCGGTACCGGGTGCTATATCGAGACCGAAGAGAACAGAACATACTTTTGTCTTTGCTATGGGGAGGCCGAGGTCACACCGATCGCCGCACCGCAGGAACGGGAAGTGATCCGCACTGAACATCATGACCACCCGCTCTACATCAACGCTGCAGCAAAGATGTCTACCGCCATGGTGCCGGCGGAAGTCATCAATCACACCGACATCGAGCTCACCATGCTGGAAGAACTGGTCGGCAGGCTTCCACCGTTCTACGGCAAGACCGACCAACGCTACTAACAGCCGACCGACCTTACTACGCCGGTGGCGCGATCTTCATCACCTCTTCAATCGTCGTCAGGCCCGCCGCAACTTTGCGCGCACCCGATATGCGCAAGGGCTTCATCCCTTCTTTCGCCGCCTGTTCACGCAAGCGCACCAAGTCGGTTTGCCCCTGGATCAGCTTGCGCACATCCGCCGACACGGTCAGGATTTCATACAGCCCCATGCGCCCCAGATAGCCGGTCCGACGGCACTCAAGGCAGCCCTGCGGATGATAGATCTGGCTCGGCATCGCCGATTTCCACGGCGCCACCATGGCGGTCCACGCCGCCTCATCCTCGGCACGCAAGCCGCCTTCTTTCTTGCAAAGCGGACACAAGGTTCGTATCAGGCGCTGGGCCATAACACCGATCAGCGTGGACTGCAGCAGGTAAGGCGGAACACCCAGATCGAGCAATCGTGTAATGGCGGATGCCGCGTCGTTGGTATGCAGGGTCGACAACACGAGATGCCCGGTCAGTGCCGCCTGAATAGCCATGTCGGCGGTTTTCAGGTCACGAATTTCACCCACCATGATGATGTCGGGATCCTGCCGCATCAGGGCACGGATGCCCTCGGCAAAGTCCATGCCGATGTCTGACTGGATCTGAACCTGATTGAAGGACGGCTCAACCATTTCGATGGGATCTTCCAGCGTGCATACATTGACGTCGTCGGTGGCAAGCTGTTTGAGCGTCGTGTAAAGCGTTGTGGTCTTGCCCGAACCCGTCGGACCGGTGACCAGAACGATGCCGTTGGGCTGCCGGGTCATGCCGTGCCAGCGAGTCGCATCCTCTTCCGAGAATCCGAGATCGCTGAAATCCTTGACCAGCACTTCCGGGTCAAAAATACGCATCACCAGCTTTTCGCCAAAAGCGGTCGGCAAGGTCGACAAGCGCAACTCCACCTCCTGTCCCGTCGGTCTGCGTGTCTTCACGCGGCCATCCTGCGGACGGCGCTTTTCGACCACGTCCATGCGACCGAGAATCTTGATGCGACTGGTCATGGCATTCAGTACCGCCATCGGAATCTGGTAGACCTGATGCAGCACACCATCAATACGGAAACGCACGATGCCCATATCCCGCCTCGGCTCGATGTGAATATCCGAAGCACGTTGATCAAAGGCATACATCCACAGCCAGTCAACGATACGGACGATATGCTGGTCGTTCGCGTCGACCTGCTTGTTGCTCTTTCCGAGATCCACCAGCTGCTCGAAGTTGGAAGCATTGCTGAAAGAATCCCCGCTGACAATGGCGCCCTTGACCGACTTTGCAAGATTGTAGAACTCGACCTGATAGCGGGAAATTTCCTCCGGGTTGGCGATAACCCGGCGAATTTCCTTGCGCAATATCGGCTTTAGCTCGGCCTCCCATAACCGATGAAACGGCTCGGCAGTCGCGATGATCACTTCGTCGGCCTTTACTTCTACCGGCAACACCCGAAAGCGCGTCGCATAAGCGTTGCTCATCACTTCCGTCACTGCGGCAAAATTGATTTTGAGCGGATCAATGTGGTAGTAGGCAAGACCTGACCATTCAGCCAGCCACAGTGTCAAGGTTTCGAGATCAAGAAGTCGATGCGGCGCTTTTAATGATTTCCAACGCTGCTCGGCAATGTTGATCAACGGATGCGCATCGCCCTTGAAATAGCGGCGCTCCTGCTTGAATTTTGCCGCAATAGATGGCTCAACTTCGCCCGTCGCGACCAGGGCATCCATCACCTCGTTCAATGTGAGGCGGTGATCAGCGGGCAACGGTATAGCGGTGGCAGGGGTGCTCATAAAAGTATCTCCCAATTCCGCGCACTATAGCCGACATCGGGCCCGGCACTCAATGCCAACAACTATGGGAATGCCATTCCCGCACGCCATTGCTCAAGCTTCACGGCGAAGGCAAGGGTGTAGGCCGGGCTGGTGGAAGGCAGAGTGCGTGTTTCATAGCCCCAGCCCGCCAGTTTTTCGGCAAACCTGCCCGCTGCCTTGCCGTTGAAGCATACCCGTCGCAACTGCGGGGCCAGTTTTCTTAACTTGCTGAAGTCGTTGGCAACCCCATTGCGAATGGCCGAATCGAGGCTTCCCGATCTTTCGCAAGTAGCGAATACGTCCCAGATGGCCACACCTGCTGCCTGGGCGACCGACTGACGTTGGACATAATCCAGCGTCGGTAGCGGCGCATCAACCAGCGCGCCAAGGATCCGCCAGAGTTGATTCTGGCGATGCGCGTAGTACTGCTGTGCCGTCAGCGAAGCTGCTGAGGGGAAGCTGCCCAGTATCAGGACGCGAGCCTGCCCGTCGATGATGGGAGGCAGCCCGCGCAAAAGGGTCACAGTGGGGTCACGGCGTGACGCTGATCCCGGAAGATGAGTTCCCGCTGATGTCCAGCATCAATTGATTCATGCGTTTGACGAAGGTGGCGGGATCGTCAAGCTGCCCGCCTTCGGCCAACAACGCCTGATCGAACAGCACCGAGGCCCAGTCGTCGAACTTGCCATCTCCCACCTTGAGCCTCAGCACCACCGGATGCTGCGGATTGATTTCCAGAATAGGCGCACTGGAGGGGGCATTCTGCCCCGCCGCCTTGAGGATACGCGCCAGATTGCCGCTGAGGTCGTTTTCATCTGCCACCAGGCAGGCTGGGCTGTCGGTCAGACGATGGGTGACACGTACATCCTTCACCCGTTCGCCCAGACTGGTTTTGATTTTTTCCACCAGGTCCTTGAACTCGTCGCTGGCAGTCTGTTGGGCCTTTTTGTCGGCTTCGTCTTCCAGGCTGCCCAGATCGAGCCCACCCTTGGCGACGGAAACCAGCGATTTGCCCTCGAACTCGGTGAGGTGGCTTACCACCCATTCATCCACCCGATCCGACAACAGCAGAACCTCAATGCCTTTCTTGCGGAAGATTTCGAGGTGAGGACTGTTCTTCGCCGCATTGAAAGTGTCGGCCGTGACGTAATAGACCTTGTCCTGCCCGTCTTTCATGCGACCAAGATAGTCGGTGAGGGAAACAATTTCCTCGCGGCTGTCGGCTTGTGTCGAGGCGAAGCGCAGCAGTTTGGCGATCCGCTCCTTGTTGCTGAGGTCCTCGCCAATGCCCTCTTTCAACACCTTGCCAAACTCGCCCCAGAATTTCGTGTACTTGTCCTTGTCATTTTCCGAGAGGTCTTCCAGGACGCCAAGTATTTTCTTGGTGCAGCCATTGCGGATGGCCTCGATGTCCTTCGACTCCTGCAGAATTTCGCGCGATACGTTGAGCGGCAAATCGGCGGAATCGACCACGCCACGAACGAACCGCAAATAGGCCGGCAGTAACTGTTCTGCATCGTCCATGATGAACACACGCCGCACATAGAGCTTGATGCCGTGGCGCTGCTGGCGATCAAACAAGTCGAAAGGCGCATGCGAAGGAACATAGAGCAACTGGGTGTACTCGCTCTTGCCTTCCACCCGGGCATGCGCCCAGGCCAGCGGATCCTCGAAATCGTGGCTGACGTGTTTGTAAAACTCCTGGTACTGCTCCTCGGTGATGTCGCTCTTGGCACGCGCCCACAGGGCCGATGCCTGATTGATGGTTTCATCCTCGGCGGTGACGACCTGTTCCTTCTTGTCTTCGCTCCATTCCTCCTTGCTCATCACAATGGGCTGGACGATATGGTCGGAGTATTTGCGAATGATGGAGCGCAGTTTCCAGCCGGAGAGCAGGTCATCCTGGCCTTCGCGCAAGTGCAGAGTGATCTCGGTACCACGTGTGGCACGTTCGATCATCTCGATATCAAATTCTCCCGCCCCTTCCGACTCCCATTTGACGCCCTGACTTGGCTCCAGACCGGCACGGCGGGTCAAAACAGTCACCTTCTCGGCGACGATGAAGGAAGAATAAAAACCAACGCCGAACTGGCCGATCAGATTGGCGTCCTGTTTCTGGTCACCACTCAGTTTGGAGAAGAATTCACGAGTCCCGGAGCGGGCGATGGTACCGAGATTGGCGATCACCTCTTCGCGGCTCATGCCGACACCGTTGTCGGTGATGGTCAAGGTACGCAGTTCCTTGTCATAGTCAAGGCGGATCTTCAGATCCGGGGCAGACTCAAACAGCGCGCCGTTATGCAGCGCTTCAAAGCGGAGTTTGTCGCAAGCGTCGGAAGCATTGGAAACCAGCTCCCGCAGAAATATCTCGCGGTTGGAATACATGGAGTGGATCATCAACTGAAGCAGCTGCTTTACTTCGGTCTGAAAACCCAGAGTTTCGCGAGATGATGATTGTGCGGTGGTATCGGTCATGACAGTGCCTCCCAAAAACTTCAAGAACTTCTTGTTATTGGGTTGGCAACCCGAATTTCAAGGGCTGAACGCCTCACCGGGGGCCGGAGCCAAATCCTTGACCGGCCTGATCATCGCCGCCGCGACGTTCGCGGATGGTCTGCCGGATCTGCTGGCGTTCTTCGGGAGACATCTGTTGCCAGCGCTCATGCATTTCCTCGCGTTTTTTTTGCCGTTCTTCCGCAGGCATGTTGCGCCAATGATCACGGATCTGGCTGCGCATCTGTTGCCGTTCTTCCGGACTCAGTGACGCCCATTGCTCAGGCGATGGTTTTGCAGCAGGCTCCAACTCGCCGGCCCCCATTTCGAACGCTATCGTTGGCCGGGATTCTGCCAAGGACGCGCTGGCGCACGCCACCACGCCAGTACCGGCAAGGACAGCAGCTGCAAACAACCTGAGCATCAACGAAAGCGGCATGGTGGAAATTTTTTGGGTCAAGTATCGATGGCACTAATTCTCCCTTATTCAGCCAGGCGAAGCATGCCCTTTAGCCGACAATTTGTTACTGAATGTAAGCCACGGTTTGGCGTTGAATTCTCGGGTATGCTTTTACTCATGAATGACCGCCCGGACAAGATTCTCATTGTTGAAGACGATCTGCGCTTGCGCCAGCTTCTCGATCGCTATCTGCGTGAACAGGGTTTTACAACGCGCACCGTGGAAGATGGCGAAGCCATGGACAAAGCCTTGTCGCGCGAACATTACGACCTGCTGGTACTCGACCTCATGCTGCCCGGCGAAGATGGCTTGTCGATCTGCCGCCGACTGCGTGCCGCGAAGGACGCCATTGCCATCATCATGTTGACCGCGAAGGGCGACGAAGTCGACCGTATTGTCGGGCTCGAACTGGGGGCCGACGACTATCTTCCAAAGCCTTTCAACCCGCGGGAACTGGTCGCCCGCATCCACGCCGTATTGCGCCGCAAAGCTGCACCGATTCCCGGTGCACCAGCCGAAGCGGCGGAGTCGGTCAGCTTCGGTGACTGCGTCCTCGATCTCGGGCGCCGTACGCTGATGCGCGACGGAGAATTGCACGCACTGACGACCGGCGAATTCGGCCTGTTGAAGGTACTGGTCACCCACCCGCGCCAGCCCTTGAGCCGTGATCGCCTGTCGGAACTGGCTCGCGGCCGCGAATATGAAGTGTTCGACCGCGCCATTGATGTGCAGATATCGCGCTTGCGCAAGCTGGTTGAAGCCGACCCGGCCAACCCACGCCACCTTCAAACCGTGCGCGGCTTTGGCTACGTCTTCATTCCCGACTAGCCCAATCCCTGTCGTCGATCTTCATGTTTCCCCGTACCCTGCTGACGCGGCTGTTTTTGCTGCTGGCATTGCTGATGACCATTTCGGCTCTGGCCTGGGCCGCCATTATCTCGTTTTCGGATCAGGAACCCCGTGCGCGCCAGGTGGCACAGCTTCTCACCAGCGTCGCCAATCTGACACGTGCCGCAGTCATTGCAGCGGCACCCGATCGGCGGCGAGAACTGCTGAGCGAACTCTCGCGTCAGGAGGGTATCCGTATTGCAGTCGCCGAAGAAGGAGAAACGCCTGGACAGGTTCCCGACGATCCTTTTCTGAATCGCGTATTGGAACGCCTGCGCACTAACCTTGGGCCCGACACCCAACTGCTGCTGAATCGGGATGGTGACCAAACCCTGTTCCTGCGTATCAGCATTGAAGAGGACGACTACTGGATCGTATTACCGCGCGAGCGCTTCAATCGATCACGTTCTTTCCAATGGCTGGGTTGGGGACTGCTGGCTGCTGCCATCGCGCTTTTCACCGCCGGGGCTTTCGTTTCCCGCCTGACTCGGCCGTTGCGGAAACTTGCCGAAGCCGCACGCGAAATCGGCGCCGGGCGTTATCCCCAGCCATTGACCGAAAGCGGGCCGGAAGAACTGGTCACCGTCGCCCATGCCTTCAACCAGATGAGTGCGGACCTTGCCCGCCTGGATCAGGATCGTGCGCTGATACTTGCCGGCATTTCGCACGATCTGCGCACGCCATTAACGCGGCTGCGAATGGGCATCGAGATGACGGCAACCGACGAAGCGCTGCGCGAAGGCATGCTGGCTGATGTGGAGGAGATGGATGGCACCATCGGCCAGTTTCTTGACTTCGCCAGGGCCGATAGCGGAGAAGCTCTAACGTCAACCAGTCTCGTTGCCTTGCTTGAGGAATTGGCGACGCAGTACCGCAAGCGGGGAGCCGTGATTGAAACAAAGCTTGCACCCATCGCAGCGATTCAGATCCGCCCCAGGATGCTGCGTCGCGCGATCACCAACTTGATCGACAACGCCCAGCGCTACGGAGATGCGACCAAGCCGACTACACTGTCACTCGATGGCAGTGACACGGAAGCAATCATTGAGGTCAGTGACCTCGGACCGGGAATCCCGCCAGAAGAAATCGAGCGGCTCAAGCGACCCTTCACCCGCCTTGAGTCGTCGCGCGGCAACCCTGTTGGCGCAGGACTGGGGCTGGCCATTGTAGATCGCGTCGCCCGCCAGCATGGCGGCCGGCTAGTGCTTTTCGCGCGGGCAGGCGGTGGACTAACGGCACGATTCACAATCCCCCTCGTCTGAACCTCGCCGCTTTATTTCAGTTTCATGAGACCAATAATTGGCGCCAATCCGGTTCCGCGCACTGTTATGATCGCATTGAAAGATAACGAAAGTGAGTCATGGTCGAATTGTTGTTTTACCGCAAGATCGTCGCGATCGACAAAGATAAGCATCGCCATTTGCACATAGGAACGATCAAGGATTATCGCTTTGCTGCGGAGAGCAATTCGGTGCCCATCGCCGTGGTCGAGTTTTTCGAGGCGGCGCGCGAATATCCGATCGTGTTTGCCGGCAAGACCGGGCCAACACCTCTACCCGCAGTACTGTTGGGATTGCGCAATAATGAAAACCTTTTCGTTGGCGACTCTGGCAAATGGAATGCTCGCTATATCCCGGCCTTTGTCCGCCGCTATCCGTTCGTGCTGGCCGATACGGGTAACGACCAGCTGCTGGTTTGTGTCGACGCAGGGCACCCGGTAGTGGGTGATTCCAACGGACAAGCCTTGTTTACTCTGGAAGGTGAAGCAACACCTTTCCTCAACAATGCCATCAACTTCATGCGCGACTTTCAAGCCGAAAGCCGGCGCACCAACGAGTTCATGCAGCGTATCATCGAACTTGACCTGCTGACCGAGGTATCGGCCCGGGCCGAATTAAAAGGCGGTGCGGCCCATCAACTTGGCGGTTTTTCTGTCGTTAACGAGAGCAAATTCCGCGCGCTGGATCGTGAGGTCGTGGAAGAGTTCTTTCGCAAGGGGTGGTTATCGTTTATTGATGCCCACCTGATTTCACTCGGAAATCTCGGCCCGCTGATTGACCGAATGACGACAGGCAAGCGAAAAGCGGTCTGACTTGCCGAATCGTCCGGGGCAAGGTATAAAAGCAGTCGAAAAGAATCAATAACCCGTCGGGGGTCTTAAAAATGCTGTTCGCACTTTATTACATTGTTGCTGTCGTTGTCTTGGTGCTGCATTTCACCGGAATGCTGGCCCGCTATAACCTTGAATGGTTGGTATTGGTGCTGGCAGTCACCGTTTTTCCTGCGGTGATTTATCTCTAGCAATACGAAATCAACTGCTGGCTTCAGCGGTTGCTGTGCTTTGCAACAAATGCCTTTACTGCATTGACGTCGGCGTCCATCACCTCGACGCGTTGCGGTAATTGTTCCAACCCCTCCAGTTCATCTGGCCTTGATGGCTCCCGCCCAAGTGCTTCGCTGATCGTTTCCGCGAATTTCACTGGCTGGGCTGTTTCCAGCACGATCATGGGACGCCATGGTTCCTGATACTCCCGCGCGACCTTGATGCCGTCGGCGGTATGGGTATCGACCATGATGTCATATCGTTGCCATACCTGCCGTATCGTCGCCAGACGGTCTGCATGGGTGCTGCGACCGGATACAAAACCGAATGCAGGCAGTTTCTGCCCATGTGGCGTTGCGGTCAGGTCGAAACTACCCCCCGTATCGACGCTTTTCCACAACTCCCTGACGATCGCCGGATCACGGCCCACCAGGTCAAAAATAAAGCGTTCGAAATTCGAGGCCTTGGAAATATCCATGGACGGGCTTGAGGTGACATGCGTCTCCGCAGCCTTGCGCGGACGATAGACGCCCGTGCGAAAAAACTCGCCGAGCACATCGTTCTCATTTGTTGCCAGCACCAACCGTGCGATGGGCAAACCCATCATGCGTGCGATATGGCCGGCGCAGATATTGCCGAAATTGCCCGATGGAACACTGAAATCCACCTGTTCATCATTGGACTTGGTCGCTGCAAAGTAACCTTTGAAGTAATAAACAATCTGGGCGACAACCCGTGCCCAGTTGATTGAATTGACTGCGCCGATCTTGTATTTGCTTTTGAAGGCGGCATCGTTGGAGACTGCCTTGACGATGTCTTGCGCATCGTCGAACATGCCGCGCACGGCAATGTTGAAAATGTTCTCATCCTGTAGCGAATACATCTGGGCACGCTGGAATGCGGTCATTTTTCCTTCCGGCGAGAGCATGAAAACGCGCACGCCGTTCTTGCCGCGCATCGCATATTCCGCCGCCGATCCGGTGTCACCAGAGGTTGCGCCAAGGATGTTGATACTCTCGCCACGTTTTTCCAGCACATACTCGAACAGGTTGCCGAGTAGTTGCATGGCGATGTCCTTGAACGCCAGGGTCGGCCCGTTGGATAGTTCCAAAAGATGGAAACCGGGTTCCAGCGTGGTCAACGGCACGATATCGGCAGGGTTTCTGCCGGGACGGCAATAGCGATAGATCTGCGGCGTGTAAGTACGCTCGACGATGCGGCGCAGATCATCGGGCGGAATGTCAGTGACAAACTTCTCCAGCACCCGCAGCGCCAGCGCCGTATAAGGCAAGGAGCGCCATTGCGCCAGTTCTGTGGCTGTCACATGGGGATAATGTTGTGGCAGGTAGAGCCCACCATCGGGGGCAAGGCCGCCCAGGAGAATGTCGCAAAAGGACTCGGCGTCGGCTTGGCCGCGCGTACTGAGGTAGTGCATGACGGGATTCCACTAAAAACGGCGCCCATTATAGCGGGGCGCCTCGACGATCAATGACTTCGCCTACGCTATCCGGGCGACTTCGTCGAACGGCAACCGAGGACTGCGACCAAAGACCTTGGTCGGGTCACCATAGCCTATCGTGCACAGGAAGTTTGATTTATAGCTCGTCCCCTTGAAGAAGACCTCATCCGTCATCTGTGAATCGAACCCGACCATGGGCCCGCAGTCGAACCCCAACGATCGAGCAGCCATGATCAGATAAGCGCCTTGTAGCGTCGAATCGCGGAATGCGGACTCCTTGATCTTTTCATCGTTACCGACAAACCAGCTTTTCGCGTCGACATGCGGCAACAGATAAGGAAGCTTTTCATAAAAAGCCAGATCCATCGCAATGATGGCGACTACCGGTGCCGACATCGATTTGTCGACGTTACCCTTGGCAAGGCAGGGACGTAGCATCTCCTTGGCCTCGATGGATTTCACGAACACCAGCCGTACCGGGCAACTGTTGGCCGCAGTCGGGCCCATTTTCATCAACTCATAAACCGCATGCACCTGGGCATCCGATACTGGAGTGTTGATAAAGCCATTCTGGCTGCGGGCGTTTCTGAATAACTGATCGAGGGCAGAATCGGGCAATGGATTCATGGCGGATATCATCTCCAGGCAAATGACCATAAAAAAGGCTGTGAATATTGATCAGCTATCGACTCAGTGCATGGTTGCGGATTGCTTTTCGCCGCTTCCCGGAGACTTGGCCATCAACCGCTTGAGATCGACAATGACCTCGGTCGAGTGGCGCGAGGTATCAACATCCCGATAGGACTTGGCAATTTTGCCATTGGGATCGATCAGGAAGGTATAGCGCTTGGCGAATTTCATGATTCCCCAATCGGAGAATGCACCATAGGCTTTGGCGACGCTCGCATCCTTATCCGAAAGCAGGGGGAAAGGCAGATGATATTTTTGCGCAAAGCTCGCATGGGAAGATGTGTCGTCCACGCTCACCCCTACCACCTGAGCGCC
Source organism: Sterolibacteriaceae bacterium (assembly GCA_043738625.1). Lineage (GTDB taxonomy): Bacteria > Pseudomonadota > Gammaproteobacteria > Burkholderiales > Rhodocyclaceae > JANYCD01. The sequence continues at coordinate 6,242 of JAYUFR010000295.1, read as the reverse complement.
GAGCACGCCAAGTTGCTGGATATCGTCCCGGAAACTGCATGCCTCGGCAGTGCACCCAGGCGTATCGTCCTTGGGATAAAAATACAGCACGACCCACTTGCCGCGAAAATCGTCAAGGTGTCGAATATGTGCCGCCTGATCGGGCAGCGAAAATGCAGGAGCATTGGTTCCTGCTAGTGGTACTTCGGCATGCACCGTCGAAAAGAAAGTCTGCAGCAGCAGACCAATGACAAAATGATATCTGATTTGCATATTTTTGATCCTTTGTAATCTTCCTGAAGTCCTGTTCGTGCGTGTCATGATTGACTGGAGATACAATAACACTCCTCGCCCCGGTAGCTCAGTGGATAGAGCGACCCCCTCCTAAGGGGTAGGTCGGACGTTCGATTCGTCTTCGGGGCACCACAGGTTTTGGACCATGCTGAATTGGGACATCCAATAGTGCAAGCAGACCATCACGCCGAATTGGTGCTGGCAGGCTGAGATCCGGGACTTTGCAGCGTACCGTCGTTGCATTGCGCGCCCAGATGGAGAACATCCAAGCCGATGCACACGCGTCGGTGCTCAAGGCAGGCAATGTGACGGTTGGAGAAATCTCTCAACTGAAGATGACAGTGGCAACCCTGCACGACGAGCTGGAGCGTGCTCGCCAGGAACGGGATCGCGCGGTTCAGGGAGAGCGTGCCACCGCACATCAGGAAATGCAGCAGTTGAAAGCCACGGCGGCATCGCTGCGCGAAGCGCTTGAACTGGCCAGGATTGACCAGGAGAATGCGGTCGGGCGCGAACATGCCTTGTTCGACGACGAGTCCATGCAATTGCGGAATACCATTCAAATGTTGCGCGAACAGCTCGGGACACTTGCCCATTCCACCGAGAAAAATGGACCAACCAAAAAAGCCGGCTGAACGTCGCAAGCCTGTCGAACCGGGCAACTCAGCGTCGAACCAGCGTCAACGCCTGCGCTATGTCGAATTGTTGCTTGAAGTGACACGCAGGATGTCTTGCTTTGCCACGCTCGACGAAGTGCTGCAGTCGTTGGTGGAAATGACTTCGACCGGAAACACTGCCAAGCGAGGTTCACTCTTCCTCAACGATCAAACGTGGATCGCTGTTACAGAAAGTCATGGGTGAGGCCACAAGTCTGCTCACTGCTGAACGCTCAATCCTGTTGTTGAATGATGAAAATACCAACGAACTCTGGTCCGAGGTCGGGCAAGTCTCGAATCCATGCAGATTCGTCTGCCCAATAACGCGGGCATCGCCGGGGCGGTGTTTACCTCCTGGCGATCCATCAATATTCCTTATGCCTACGCCGACCTGCGTTTCAATCCTGCGGTCGACAACAAGACCGGATATTTCACGCGCTCCATCCTGTGCATGCCGATCATCAATAAACATGGCAAGACCATCGGTGTCACTCAGGTACTGAACCGGCGCGGCGGTCCGTTTACGAACGAGGATGAGTCGCGCCTGCGCGTCTTCACAGCGCAGCTATCGATCGCACTCGAGAATGCCAAGCTTTTTGCAGATGTGCAATGCATGAAAAATTACAACGAGGCGATGCTGGAGTCGTTGTCAAACGGCGTCATCACGCTTGATGATGCGGAAAAGATCGTCACCTGCAATGCGGCCGGGCTTCGCATCCTCCGTACTCTGCCGGGTCAGGTATTGCAAAAACCGGCCCGTGAATTTTTCTCGGGGCAGCAATGCATGGATACTCGAAAAACTGGAACTCGTCGCACGCAGCCAGACCGCGGAATTGACCATGGACGCCGAATTGGTGTTGGGCGAGGACAAGCTGTCGGTCAATGTCACCGCCCTGCCCCTGCAAACTGCGGAAAAAAAACGCATCGGCTCAATGTTGATGATCGGGTTTCCGTCCGCTATTTGATTCGGGTCAATTTCGGGCGATTCGGTGGCGATGAATCAGGTTCTGGCGGTGTTGAATCATCTGCTTGCTTATCAGGTGAAGCCTCGGCACCTGACCCAACTTCGAACCGCATTCCCTGCCCGTTTTCCCGGGCATAAATCGCGACCACGGCATCTAACGGCACGAGCACCTGGAATGCCGTGCCATTGAAACGGGCCTGAAAACTGATTTCCTCGTTACCCATCATCATTTGTTGAGTGGCTTCAGGACCGAGGTTAAGGACGATCTGTCCGTCCTTCACGTGCTCGCGCGGTACCCGCGTGCGACTGTCCACTGCCACCTGCAAATATGGGGTAAAGCCGCTATCGACGCACCATTCGTGAATGGCGCGCAGTAGATACGGCTTGGTGGATGTCATTTTGAAACGGCCTCGCCCACAAGGCGAGGCCGAGCGCCATCAGCGGCGCATCACTTTCTCGGACGGAGTCAGGGCGTCAATGAAACCCTGACGCGAAAATATCCGTTCGGCGTATTTCATCAGCGGGGCTGCTGTCTTCGGCAATTCGATGCCGTAATGATCGAGCCGCCACAGCAAGGGCGCGATCGCAACATCCAGCATGGAAAACTCTTCGCCCAGCAAATGTTTCTGCTTGGCAAATATCGGCGACAGTTCCGAGAGACGGTCACGCACATGCGCACGTGACTTGTCGGCCGACTTGAGGTTGCGATCCAGCACGTCGATGTGACTGAACAACTCGTGTTCCATCGTGTACAGCAACTGCCGCGCCTTGGCCCGCGTCTGTGGATCCGGCGGCATGAGCTGCGGATGCGGGAAGCGCTCGTCAATGTACTCGTTGATGATATTGGACTCGTACAAGACCAGATCACGATCCACCAGCACCGGGACGCGGTTGTATGGATTGATGACGGCAATGTCTTCCGGCTTGTTGAACAGATCGACGTCGATCACCTGGAAGTCCATCTGTTTCTCGTACAGAACGATACGGCAACGATGGCTGAACGGATCCGTCGTACCCGAGTACAGATTCATCATGGTACTCGTACCCCAGGAATAATCGGCATCACGCACGACCTTGCGGACCGGCGCTGCGCTGACTTCACGATGCCCCATAAGTTGCATTTGATGACAAAAAAGTTAATGAACGTCTTTCCAAAATTCACGCTTCAACGCGTAGGAAAAGACAAATAGCACTGCCAAAACAATCAACACGATCCAACCCAAATGCTTGCGATACGATGAGACAGGCTCGCTCATGTACTTCAAAAACCCAACCAGATCAGCCACCGCGACATCATAGTCATGGGCATCAAGCTTGCCGCCCTTGGTTTCGCCCCAGTGGTATTCAGTTTCGGCATGATGGTCCATGCCTTCCAGCTTCTCCGTCTGTCCACTCTTGGCGCCAGAGATATCGTAGGTCGTCACGACTTTCTCGTAGCCAACCACCCTGGAAGCATCCGTCGGATCGCTCACCTGCCTGACTTCCTCGACCGTCAGTGGGCGCGCTCCCTGAAGTTGCCAAAGCACGTGTGGCATCGCAACGGTCGGGAATGCAATGTTATTCCAGCCAGTGGGGCGAGACTCATCGCGGTAGAAGGTACGCAGATAGGTGTAGAGCCAGTCAGCGCCCGAGCCTTCTTCAGAAGCCTTGGCACGAGCGATGATGGTCAGATCCGGTGGTGCAGCACCAAACCAGGTCTTGGCATCTTCGCGCTGCATCGCAATGCGCATCGGCTCACCGGTTTTTCCGGCGGTGAACAGCAAGTTGTCCTTGATCTGCTGCTCGGACAAACCAAGCTCCTGCAAGCGGTTGTAACGCATGTAGGACGCCGAATGGCAGTTCAGGCAATAGTTGATGAACAACTGGGCGCCGTGTTGCAGCGCAGCCTTGTCGCCTGATTTGTCAGGCGCTTTGTCTAGATGAAGTTCACCAGCAAAAGCCAAAAGTGGAAGCCACAGCAGAGCGGTCAGAAGTTTTCTCATTTCGAGGTCACCCTTTCCGGAACGGGCTTGCACTTGTCGATTTTGGACCACACCGGCATCGTCAGAAAGAACAGGAAGTAATACACGCTGAGTATCTGCGCGACCGGCGGACCGGGAATCAAACCGAAAAATGCGTAAGCGGGAGGCTTGGTGCCAAGGAAACCAAGAATCACAAATGCAAATACCCAGATCGACAACAGCGTCTTGAAAATCGGACCCTTGTAGCGGATCGACTTCACCGGACTCCGATCCAGCCATGGCAGCAAGGCGATGATCAGTGTTGAGGCTCCCATGGCCACGACACCCCAGAATTTGGCATCGATACCGAACAGCGGATAGGTCACCGCACGCAGGATCGAATAATAGGGCGTGAAATACCACACCGGCGCAATATGCGGCGGTGTCTGCAACGGATTCGCGGGAATGAAGTTGTTGTACTCAAGGAAGTAACCGCCCATCTCGGGCGCGAAGAACACAACCAGGGCGAAGACAATCATGAAGCCAACCGCACCCATGATGTCCTTGACCGTGTAGTAGGGATGGAATGCCACACCGTCCAGCGGAATGCCGTCCGGCCCTTTATTTTTCTTTATTTCAATGCCATCCGGATTGTTGGAACCCACCGCATGCAAAGCAACCATGTGGATGAAGACCAGACCGCACAGCAGCAGCGGAATCGCGATAACGTGGAACGCGAAGAAACGGTTCAGCGTCGCATCAGAGACGACATAGTCGCCGCGAATCCATATTGAAAGATCGGGACCGACGAAGGGGATCGCCGAGAACAGATTGACGATCACCTGGGCGCCCCAGAACGACATTTGACCCCAGGGCAGCAGGTAGCCGAAGAAGGCTTCGCCCATCAGGCAGAGGAAAATCGCCATGCCGATCAGCCACAGCAGCTCGCGTGGCTTGCGATAGGAACCGTAAAGCATGCCGCGGAACATGTGCAGATATACGACGATGAAAAATGCCGAGGCGCCGGTGGAATGCATGTAGCGAATCAGCCAACCCCAGGGCACGTCGCGCATGATGTATTCGACGCTGGCGAAAGCGACTGGCACGCCCGATGCATTGAGCGACGCATCCGGCTTGAAGTGCATGGTCAGGAAGATGCCGGTGACGATCTGCAACACCAGAACCAGCAAGGCCAGTGAACCGAAGAAATACCAGAAGTTGAAATTTTTCGGTGCGTAGTAGCGGGAGGCGTGATAACGGTAGGACTCAAGTAGCGGAAAGCGCTCATCCACCCACCCAACCAGTTCCTGCAATTTGGCGTTCATCCAGTTCATGGCTTACGCCTCCTTCTTGCTCTCGCCGATCAAAATCCGCGAGTCAGACAGATACTGATACGGAGGCACCGGGAGATTATCCGGCGCCGGCTTGCTCTTGTAGACGCGGCCTGCGAGATCGAAGGTGGAACCGTGGCAGGGGCAGAGGAAGCCACCCGGCCAATCAGCGGAAACCCCCGATTCGGCCCCGGTCTTGAATTTTTCGCCCGGAGAACAGCCAAGGTGCGTGCAGATACCGACCACCACCATGTATTCGGGTTTGATCGCGCGACTTTCGACATTCATGCCAGACGGCGGATCAAATTCGACCTGTTTGCGTTTGGATTCGGGATCGCTCACCTTGTCGTCAGTTTTCTTCAACGAATCAAGCATTTCCGGAGTGCGGTGAATGATCCACACCGGCTTGCCACGCCATTCGACGGTCATCAACTGGCCGGGCGCCAGCTTGCTGATGTCGACTTCGACCGGGGCACCGGCGGACTTTGCCCGCTCGGAAGGCATCATGCTTATCACGAATGGCACTGCTGCGGCTACACCCGCAGCTCCGCCGACCGCTGCTGTCGCGACCAGCAGACGACGCCTGCCGCAATCCACTTTTTCTTCACCACTCATAGTGTTAGGTATCCCGAACGCGGAAGGATGTTGACCGGGGAAGCCCCGGAAAGCGAAACATTATACCGAAGAGCCGAGGGCGATTAAAGCCCCATCTTCACCCTAAATACCTGTCAGACCGCCCGGACTCGTCCAACTGCCTGATTTGTTCAGGCTTACAGTCTAGATTGGTGAGGGTGACATGGGTATGCTCCCCCAACACTGCAGATTAGTAGCTTTCAGGGCCCTTTCCCCGGCTCACTCAGTATTCCCTCCGCTCAATCATTGCCTGGGCTACCGTCGCGGCATCAGCATATTCAAGCTCGCCGCCTACCGGCATGCCACGCGCGATGCGGCTCACCTTAAGCCCCCGCGCATGTAACAATTCGGCAAGATAATGGGCAGTCGCCTCGCCTTCGTTGGTGAGATTGGTCGCAAGGATGACCTCTCGCACCACGCCATCGGCCGCCCGGCCAAGCAGCCG
>JAYUFR010000294.1:0-9134 GCA_043738625.1 Sterolibacteriaceae bacterium | reverse complement strand
CGGTTATCTCGACAAAGGTGATCACCGCGCCTTCAATCACGTTGTCCAGCGTGCGGTAGGGCAGGATGCGCATGGTGAAGAACTTGCCTTCAGTGGTCTGCACATCCACCTCTTTGGGAATCAGGGTGTTGAGCACCGCCTGGGCGTCTGACACCAGTGCGCTATACCCCACCAGGTTGGAGACGATGTGGCTCACCGGACGGCCCACGTCGCTCAGTATCAGGTTGATGATATGGGTCACGGCGGGCGTGAAGCGCAGAATGCGAAGCGCGTGGTCGACAAACACGGTGCCAATGCCGGTGCCGGCCAGCAGGTTGTTCATGTCATTATTGGCGCGCGACAGATCCACTACCTTGGTTTGTAACTCGGCATTGACCGTGCCCAGTTCTTCGTTGAGTGACTGCAACTCTTCTTTGGAGGTTTCCAGCTCCTCGTTGGTGGATTGCAGTTCCTCGTTCACTGACTGCATTTCCTCATTCGAGGATTTGAGTTCTTCGTTGGAGCTCTCAAGTTCTTCGTGGGTGCTCTGGAGGTATTCGTCTTTGGCGCGCAATTCTTCCTTGAGTGCGGCGATACGCGTTTCGGCCTTGGCGTTGGCAGCCGATACAGGGCCGGCCACTGCGGCATCGGCTGCCACGGTCGGCGCTACCGGGTCGGCGGCGGAGGCTGGCGCATCCTCCAGAATCACCAGGTATAAATCTAGCGCGGGTGACTGCGATGGCTCGGGCGATCTTGGTGATTCGGGCGGTGTGGCAGAGCCTGCCGCCACTGGGCAGACGGTCAGGTTGACCCCGGTGAAGTGGCCGTTGGTTTTGACCCGCAGACCGGGGCAGCGCACGATCTCTTTGGTGGCAGCCGCTTTGCGCAGGGCACTGGCCAGATCGCGACGCAAGCCTTCGCGGGCCATTTTCAGGATGTTGCTGATGCCCGGCTCGCCGGGGGCCGGCTCCAGATACATGCCGCTGCGGCCGTGCAGATAGAGAATGTCGCCCTTGTCGTTGACCAGGGCGCTGGCCGGGGCCAGTTGCTGCAACAGCGCTTGTTCGGCCACCTCGCGCATGGGCTGTTTTAGCGGCAACGCCGGCCTTATGGCGCTGGGCGGGGGCAGCGAGTCCAGCACCATCACGGGCGGCAGATCCAGACGGTGACCGCCGCGTTCGACGCGGTGAAAATCCTCATTGCGCTGATACAACTTTGCTTTTCGGTCCACCACGGCAAACAGGTCGGCAAACTCGCCCACGCCTTCTGATGTCCCGAGTAATAAAATGCCGCCCGGTTTGAGGGCATAGTGGAACAGGGGAATCAGCTTCTTCTGCAGTTCCGCGCCCAGATAGATCATGAGGTTGCGGCAACTGATCATGTCGAGTTTGGAGATGGGCGGATCCTTGATCACGTCGTGTTCGGAAAACACCAGCATGTCGCGGATGCCTTTATGGATGCGGTAGCCGCTGCCGTCGGACTCGGCGGAAAAAAAACGCGCCAGCCGGTCCGGAGTCAGGTCGGCGGCGATGCTGGCCGGATAAAGGCCGGCACGGGCCGTGGTGATGGCACGGCTGTCAATGTCGGTCGCGAAGAGTTGCACGGTGTAGCTTTGTTTGCGCGCCTCCATGCGTTCCTGCAACAACATGGCGATGGAATAGGCCTCCTCGCCGGTGGAACATCCCGCCGACCAGACGCGGATCACGGAGTCTGCCGGCCGGTTATCTAACAGCCTGGGGATAATGTGTTCCTCAAGCACCTGAAAAGGCTCCGGGTCGCGGAAGAAATTGGTCACGCCGATCAACAGGTCACGAAACAGCGCTTCCACTTCGGGTGGCGTCTGCTGCAGATAGCTGACGTAGTTGTCGATCGCTGCGATTTGATGAACCGCCATGCGCCGTTCGATGCGGCGGTTGATGGTGCTTGGCTTGTATTGGGAAAAGTCGTGACCGGTCTGGCTCCTCAGCAGCACAAATATTTTCTTCAGCGCGCTCTCGACCGATGGCGTCCGCGGGGTTTCCGGCTGGAACCGATGGCTGAAGGCGTGCGTGGCGTAGGCGATGAGCTGGGCCGGCATCTCGGCCGGTGGCAATTCGTAATCCACCAGGCCGGTGGCGAGGGCGCTGCGCGGCATGCCGTCGAACTCGGTGGACGCCGGGTTCTGCGCCATCACCATGCCGCCTTCGCCCTTGATTGCCCGCACGCCTTGCGTGCCATCACTGCCGGTGCCGGAAAGCACGATGCCGATGGCGTGCTGGCCCAGGACCAGGGCCAGCGAGCGGAAGAAAAAGTCGATCGGCAAACGCTGGCCGCGCGGCGCCGAGTGTTCCAGCAATTGCAGGGTGTTGTTCAGAAACGCCATGTCGCGGTTGGGCGGGATGATGTAGACGCAGTTGGGGTGTACCCGCATGCCGTCCTCAACTTCGAAGGCCTGCATGCGGGTATAGCGTTGAACAAGTTCAGTGAGGAGGCTTTTGTGGTCCGGCGCCAGATGCTGTATCAGTACAAAGGCCATGCCCGGATCCTTGTCGACAGGCATGCCGGAGAAAAAAGCCTCAAACGCCGCCAGCCCACCGGCCGAAGCGCCAATGCCGACAATCGGGAAGACTGCGGGGGAAGCGGCCACTGCGGATGCATGTGGAGCATCTGCAGCCGAATTGACATGGCTGGGTGGCGCCACCACAGCTTGCGCTCCGACTTTCTTTTTTTTGGTTGGCATGATTCCCCCGGCGCTTGATTGGCAACCCTTCAATGATATTACGTTAGGCGAGAGCGTCAACCAGCGACTCTTGAGCAGGCGTGGTGACCCGGAAGCGCTGACGCTGCCCCCGCTTGCCCGCGTTCTGCATTGCCTGAAAGCAAGTTTTTGTGTCGCGGGCACAACACTTTTCTCCCTTTTTCAGACTATGTGCGTTACCGTACGGAACCGGTATCCCCTTTTCATTGAACCTACGGTCTCTGCGGAACAGGTGTTGCCGGGGGAGCTTCCGGCACTTGTCAACACTACGCACAACTTTAGAGGGAATATTGTGAAAAAATTCAACAAACTTGTTGTTGCAATGATGGCCATGGGGTGCGGTGGTGCCTTTGCCCAAGTCGAGACCTACAACCCTTCCTGGTACGTGACGCCGAGCCTGAATGTCATCCACCCGGATTCGCGTTTTGGCGTTAACAAGAACGGTGAGGGTGTCGGCCTGCGCTGGGGCAAACCGCTGTCGCAGCATTGGGACATCCAGTTCGGCCCGACTTTTGCGCGTTCCCGCGATAGCGGCCTGCGCTATGACCAGTTAACGCTCGGTGCGGATTGGCTGTACATGTTCTCGCGCAGCAACTTCCGCCCGTTTCTGCTGCTGGGGTTGGGCGCAGAGCGCGACAAGGTCGAGGGTTCCGGCGCCGACAAGAGCAAGACTTCACCTTACATTAACGGCGGCCTCGGCTTCCAGTATTCCTTCAACGACAAATGGTCGACCCAGGTCGATTGGCGCCGTGTGCATGGCTATTTGCGCGACAACAACGATTTCGGCACCAACGGGGTGAATAACAACTACCTGACGGTCGGCCTGACCTATACCTTCGATTCGCCGCCAAAGCAGGTTGCCGCCGCCATGCCCGAGCCAGCCGTGACCCCGCCACCACCACCTCCAGCCCCGGTTGCGCCGGCGCCGCGCTTCGAGCGTTACACGCTGTCGTCTACCGAACTGTTCGCGTTTGACAGCGCCAAGCTGCGCCAGCCGCAATCCAAACTTGACGACATTGCCAAGGTGCTGAACGATAATCCGTCGATCGACAATGTTGTTGTCACGGGTTATACCGATCGCCTGGGTTCCGACAAGTACAACCAGAAGCTGTCGTTGCGTCGCGCTAATAGCGTCAAGGATTATCTGACCGGCAAGGGGGTTAATCCTGCCCGTATCGCCGCTGAAGGCAAGGGCGAAGCCAACCCGGTGGTGGAATGCAAGCAAACCAAGCGGGCTGCGCTGATCGACTGCCTGGAGCCGAATCGCCGCGTCGAAGTTGAGCAGATCACCGTCGAACGTCGCGTCAATTAAGCGTTCTTCGCCTGGAAATGGCCAGCCTGCCGGCTGGCCATTTTTTTGGCTGTGTTCGCTGGAGTACATAACTCGACGCGTCAAGCCTGTATCTTGGGGCAATGACGGGGCAACAACGCTGGCGCGCGATGACAACAATGCACATTCGCTTTTCGCTGGTGGCGGTCGTGCTCACGCTGCTGAGCGGTTGTGCGTCATTGCCACCGGGCTCGAATTTTCCAAAATCCGTTTCTTCAGCATTCGCACATCCGGAGGAAACCCGACTCGGGCATGACTTGGCAGCGGCGACGCGCGCGCATGAGGGAAAGTCCGGATTCCGCATCATTCCGGTGGGTGCCGACGGATTTTTGACCCGCATGCAGATGATCAATGCGGCGGAACGAACCCTGGATCTGCAATACTTCATTTTTCGCGGTGACGATACCGGCAAGCTGTTGACCGGCGCCGTATTGCGTGCGGCTGACCGTGGCGTGCGGGTGCGGGTGCTGCTCGACGACGGTGAAACGATGGCCGGCGATGACCAGATTACCGCGCTGGAAGCGCATCCTGCCATCGAGATTCGCATCTTCAACCCCTTTGCCTATCGTGGACATGTCCTGGCGTTTCGCGCCATCGAGTTCATGTTCAATGCGTCGCGGCTCGACTATCGCATGCACAACAAGCTGATGGTGGTCGACAACGCAATCGCGCTGGTGGGCGGCCGTAATATCGGCGATCAGTACTTTCAGATCGACCCCGAGTCGCAATTTGCCGACGACGACGTGTTTGCCGCCGGTCCAATTGCGCAGCAGCTCTCGGCGACCTACGACGAATATTGGAACAATGCCTTGTCCATCCCCACCGCGGCACTTTCCGGCGGCAAGTCCTCCCATCGCGAATTGACCGAACATCGCGAAGAGTTGCATGAACAAAGCCGGCAGCTCAAGGTGGAGGGTGTTGACTACTTGACCCGGGTTGCGACTGGCGAACCATTCAACAGCATGATTTCCGGCCGCTTGCCGCTGATCTGGGCCCATGCGCAGTTGATCTGCGACAGCCCCGACAAGAAGAGCGTGGAAAACGGCAAGATGGTGGGCAGGCTGATGCGTCGCGCGGTGGCCGCTGCCACGCTGGCCGTCCAGTCCGAGTTGCTGATGATCACGCCTTATCTGATTCCGGGCGACGAGGGCATGCAAATTTTCAAGGCGCTGCGCCAGCGCAATGTTCGGGTGCGCATCCTCACCAGTTCGCTCGAATCATCCAACGTTCTGCTGGCGCAGGCGGGTTACATGGGTTACCGGCTGCCGCTGCTTGAGGCGGGCGTGGAGCTTTATGAGATCCGCTCACTGCTGGGCAATGCCCGTGGCAGCGGACAAACCGCGGCCATATCGCGTTATGGAAACTATTCCCTGCACGCGAAGCTGTTTGTCTTTGACCGTCAACGGGTGTTCCTGGGTTCCATGAACTTCGATCAACGATCGATGCATCTCAATACCGAAATTGGCGTAATCATCGACAGTCCCGAGCTTGCACAACAGGTTGCGACGCGCTTTGATGCCATGGTTCAGCCGGCCAACGCGTACATGCTGGCATTGCGACCCAGCGCAACGGGGCGCTCGCACAGCCTGGTGTGGCGTACCCGGGAAGAGGGCAAGTTGGTCGAATACACCTCGGAACCGGCGCGCAGTGACTGGCAGAGGTTTAAGGTCAATGTGTTGTCGCTGTTTCCATTTGACGAGGAGCTATGAAATGCGATTCCTGACCAGCGTGATATTGGTGCCGGGACTTTTGTTGGCGTCGTTGGTACGCGCCGAGCCTGCGACCAATGTGCAAGTGGAAGTCAATTTTCTGCTTGGCTATATCGAGGGGTCGGGTTGCGATTTCTATCGCAACGGCACCCGCTACGATTCGAAGGCGGCGCAAGTACATTTACGCGGCAAGTATAAATATCTGGTGGCAGGCAACCTGATGGCGACCACCGAAGACTTCATTGAACGGGCGGCCACGGAAAGCAGCTTTACCGGTCAACCGTATGAGGTGAAGTGCAATGGTGGTCCAAGCATAACCAGCAACCAGTGGCTGCGCGACGAACTTGCGCGTTTCAGGAGCTTTTAAAAAAGGCTACCCCGCTTTTGCTCGAACAGCGGTAGACCGGCAGGGGCAGCCATGCACTGAAGGCAGCCGGGTCACTTTGCCTGCAAGTAAGCCGCCAGCGCCCCGATATCTTGATCGCTCAAATTCGTGACGAGGGCATGCATCGCCACGGCGGCCGGTCGTTCCATTGAGCGAAAAACCTTCAACTGCCGCACCAGATAACGGTCATGCTGTCCCGCCAGGCGGGGCGCTGCGGCGCTTCCCGCGGCTTCGGCGCCATGGCATGCCGCACAGGCCGGGATTCCCTTGTCTGTCATCCCTTTCTGAAATATCCCGGCGCCCTTTTGCATCAATGCTTCCGATTTGGCTTCCCCCGCTGCTGGACGTTGCGACTGGTAGTAGGCCGCCAGATCCTTGATGTCCTGATTCGTCAGTGCGCGTGTCCAGCCCCACATCACGTCCTGGGCATCCTTGTCGGAGCGAGTCCGGTCGCGAAAAGCCAGCAATTGCGCTTCGAGATAGCCGGCCTGCTGTCCGGCGATTTTCGGGTAGTTCGAAGAAGTGCTGTTGCCGTCCTGTCCGTGGCAGGCGGCGCAAAGTTGGTCGGCAATTTTCTGCACATGGGTGACTTCCTCAGCCGGCACCAGGCTGGTCGCCAACATTGCCACCGCCGCGACGGATAGATAGTTCGACATCTTCATGGTGAGGGCCTTTTTTCTTCGGCGCTGAAAATTGGCATGCCCCGATCGATTCAAAAAAAATTGCGCGTTCAGTAGGACAACCAGGCGCCGAGGAACAGCGCGTTGTTATCTCTGGCTTTGCGCCCATTGCCGTTTTCATTCGCGCTGTTGCCCATGAAGCGGGTAAACCCGGTGTATTGGAGACCGATGCGCAGGTTCTGAAACGGTATGTAGTCCAATTCAAGAATGTAGCCTCGGGTGTTCGGCACATTGCTCAGAGTGCTGCCCGACGCGGCATCGGTGATGTTGATCAAGCCGGCATCGGCACTTCCCGTCGTGGAAAAGTAGCTGGCCGTCGCGCCATACTTGCGCTCGTAGTAGTAGCTCACCTTGCCTTTGAATGTATTGAGTGTATTGGTTGAATTGAACGGCGCGCCGGCACCGAAATTGCCCGAAATCGTGGGGTCGGCCAGCAACGCCGAATCGTAGTTCTGCTTTTCGTGAATGAATGTAGCCTGGGTCGTCACCGTATGCACGTCAGTGATGTATTGATACTGAAAGTCGAGTGCGGTATCCGTGTACTTTGTGCTTGGACTGCCTTGATCGAGTGGGTCGCTGTAGATTTGTGCGCGCAGTCCGTAGGTCCCGAGCATCAGGGAGTGGTCTCCCCATTCATGGTTGTAGGCGAAGCGCCAGTAAGGATTGGTTCCTTTCAGGGTGGTTTTTGAGCCGGGATGATGGGTGTGGCCGGCGCGCATGAACGAGAAGACACCGTCTGCGGTTTTGTAGAGCGATACCTCGCCGTAGATCGACTTGTTCCAGTAGAAATAGCCACCTGCTCCGGCAGCCGCCTGAGCAAGGCCTCCGTCAATCAATGTGGATACGGGTACCCCCGCAGTGTAGGCAGGAGAGAACCATGGGTAACCAAATGCCGGCGATGAGTTCCATACGTCCTGTACCGTTGGATTGTTGTGCACGGTAATGCCGTATATCAGCTCTTTGCCTGACAACCGGGTTTGGTCGGCCGCGCGAAAGTCCATGTTGTCACTCGCCGTGTGGTGCCCTTGCGCATCGTAAGAGACCTGGACAAAGGCGCCAATATTGTCGGTTGCCTTGCCGGCGAGGAACACGCTTGCCTGTTGCAGGATGAGCGATCCATCCTTGGGAATCAATGTACCGGAGTCGTCATGCTTGCTTGCGGACGATGCGATACCGGTTTGCACCATCATCGCCAGTGGTACCGCCTGTCTTTCCCCAAGGGTATAGCCGGTCAGTTTGAAGTAGCGGCCGAATGGCGTGAGCTCGGGAAAGCTGACGTGACAAGACGCGCAATTTTCTCCCGTCTGACGGGCAAAGGCGGGAACGGCGTTGGCATCGGTTCCAGCCAAGAGGAAAAGGAATCCACACAAAAGTGTGATTTTCCATATTTGGATATTGGTCCGGAACTTTGATGACATGGTGTCCCCACAAAAAATGTGAACTACGGGCGCTCTGCTAAATTGGCGCGGTTGTCCTGCCGCTTCGGGATCATGCGTTGACCTTTGTCAATGGCCATGTCGATTCAAGTCGTGGCGTGCGATCTCCGTCGTTGTTAGCAGAATGACGGGCGCATATGTTCCCGCGACATTGGTTCCCGCGACATTGTCAATGCCTCAGTGATCATGGCCATGTCCATGATCATGACCGTCGCCATGACGGTCGTTCTCGTGATCTCCATGACGGTCATCCCCACGCTCTTCACGATCTTCGTGATGCTCGCGATGCTGTTCCTGATAGCGTGGAACGTATTCGCGGTTGTACCACCCGTCCTGCACAAAATAGACTCGCTCACCGCAGGCGTTATATTTGTGGCAATGCTTGCTCCAGTGCTTGGCATGGCCTGGCGGTACGCGCATGTAGACCGGTGGCCGCTCGTCGTAACTTCGTTCGATTATCACCGGCTGGCGATAGATCACCTGGGGTGGCGGATAGTCGCCGATGTCGAGTCGTCCATAAAAGCCGGGTTGGCCAATGTTGATGGATACGCCAACGTCGGCCGCGCGTGCCGGGGTGCTCATGGTGGTACCGCTGGCAGCAACCAATGCCATAGCGATCATTAGGCGTTTCATGGTGAAGTTCCCGGTCTCGGTGATTCCTGATTAAAGACATTCATGCAAAGTGCCGACCCGGATTCATTTCGAATCAAAGTCGGTCGGTGCAGGCATGGTTGATCCAACTGCTTGATCTAGACCAAGCCGGACCACCGTTTTTTCCCTAGTCGTCCTTCTTGACTTGAATAGTGCTCTTGACCGAAGTGACACCTTCGACTGCGCGCGCGATTGAAACAGCCTTGTCGGCGGCTTCCTGCGTTCTG
>JAYUFR010000293.1:0-9158 GCA_043738625.1 Sterolibacteriaceae bacterium | reverse complement strand
GCCGCAATAGTCGTAAGTGACAAGACTGGTGAGCCCGGCCATGCCGAAGTGTGCCTTGCCCATGTAGGGCCCAATCATCAACTTGCGGTTTTCACCCTGGGAAAATTTTCCGTTCCAGGTGACGGGCCCGCGAGTGGTAAGGAGCTGACGGATGACTTCGATCGATTCGTTGATGCGGGGCCGAATCTCTTCCCTGGTTAAATTGAACAGCTTCTGGTCATCAGGCAGTGCGCCACCACCAAACCCGTAGATCAGGCGCCCTTCGATGATGTTGTCCAGAAATGCCATGCGCTCGGCGAGCAGGAAGGGATCGCTGTGATAGGGCAGGTTCATCGTACCCGTGCCCAGCAGGATGCGCTTGGTCATCGTGGCCACAGTTGCAATCATGATATCGGGTGCGGGTACGTTCTCGTAGTAACCCGTGTGGTGTTCGCCGATCCAGGCTTCATGAAAACCGAGGTTTTCGACGAAGACGATATCTTCCATATCGCGCTTCCAGGAAACGTGCATGTTGTCCCATGGATAGTGTTCGGGCATCTGGAACAATCCAAATCTCATCTTGTTTCTCCGGTGACGTAAAAGTAACCCTTTTGCGCATCGGGCTCCTCCGAAACCGCACCAGGATTTGGTTAAATCAGAATGTGACGACTGTCTCGCTTGCCGCGTTTTTTTTATTACTAACCAGTATCCCAAAGTTACCTGTTAGTAAAAATATTGTCAATATAGCTGTCGATACAACAACTGCTCCGGACGCACAATCAATAGTGATAAAAGAACTGGCGTGGCCAGTCAAATTAACCATAGATTTCGCGAGAATTCCAATCTGGAACAAGGAGAAGGCCCTAATGCAGCCTCATTCGCGGTGCTTGCAGTTCAAGCAGATCACTCGCAATCATGTTTCTTTCTCGCTTTCGAACAACAATCGGGTGACTGTATAATCTACTCTCAGGTAGTTGCCAGGTTGCTTGGCCACAACCGATCATCAAAGTCAATTTTTATACCAAATAATTCGGGTATCAGACCGAACACGAGATGTGTCCCCCAGGAGAATAACAATGAACGGTTGCACAGCCCTTCGCCTTCTCACAATGTTGGCCAGTGCCTTGAGCGCTACCGCGGCATTTCCAAGCATCCTGACGGGGGTCGTCCATGACCCTGCCGGCAAGCCGACAGCCAATGTTTTCGTCACCGCCCAGGACGGCGCCCGCAAGATGGCCGTTACCGTGTTTACGGATAGCGCCGGACGCTACCGAATCGACGACCTGTTCCCGGGGCAGTACGACGTTCGCGCGCGCAAGATCGGATTCAACGACGGAGTCAGCGCCAATGTAGCGCTGGGCGAGCGTGATGGCGCAGTCGATTTGAAGCTCCAGCCTGACGATGCGATCCACCTGTCGACACCCGGCGCAGCGTGGCTGAACGCACTGCCCAACGAGCCGATGAAGGCCACGTTCGTCACCTCCTGCACCATCTGTCATGATCAGGGTTCGGCGCTGACCCATATCCCGCGCGATGCCGAGACCTGGGGCAAGATCATTCATCAGATGCGTACCCAGTCCGATGCCTATGCCGTCATCGTGCAAATGGATGCCGGCAAGCTGGCCAGTTGGCTCGCCGACAAGAAGTTCGGTGCCAAGCCGGCCCCGTTCGATCCCTTCACCCAGCGCGCCAATGTCGCGACGAAAGCGCGCGTGACCGAATATGCGGTTGGGGATGTCACCACCTGGGCCCATGATGTGGTCATCGAGCCGAAAACCGGTACTGCGTGGGTCGGCGACTATGTCAAGGATGAACTGACTTCCGTCAATCCCCGCACCGGTGAACAGAAAGTCTATCCGGCGCCGATTCACGGCACCGGCATGCATTCACTCGCCTTCGATCGCGATGGTTATCTGTGGATCACGTTGCAGCTGGTCGCCAAGATCGCGCGCTTTAATACCGCGAGCGGTGAGTGGCGCATCTATGACGGATTCAGCCCTGGTTCTCTGAATCATTCATTTGCCGTCGATTCGGAAGGGTTGGTGAAAACGGATGCGAGCGGACGCTTTTATATTGCCTTGTGGGGAGGTAATCGCACGGCGATGTTCGATCCGAAGAGCGGTGAGGTGAAGGAGACCCAGTTGCTGGGCCCGGACTCCGACAAGCCTTACGGAATCGCCGTGACTTCAAAAGGCGTGATCTGGTACACCAAGTATTCGGATAACAAGATGGGGTTTTATGATCCCGCCAGCGGACAGAACAAGGAGTGGGCCATGCCGCGCCCGGACAGTGGCCCGCACCGCATGCACATTGACAACGACGACAACCTGTGGATTCCGTTGTCGGGTTACGGCACGCTGCTGCGCTACAACACGCGCGATGGCAGCCAGAAAGAGTTTGCGCTCCCGGACGCAGACTCCTTTGCTTACGATGTACGCTACGATTCCAAATCCAACCGCGTCTGGATCACCGGCAACGGTGGTAACGCGATTTATGCGATGGACCCGAAGAGCGGAAAATTCACGACGTTCCGCATGCCCTCGTATCTGTCATACGGACGCGTGATGTCGATCGACTATTCGACCGGTGATGTGTGGACGGCACTGTGCAGCTATCCCAACAAACTTTCACTGCGCGACAACGGTGTGTTGGTGCGCATTCATCACGCGCTTGATCTGGTTCACTGAACAAGGTTTACTGAAGCCTCGCGTCTGATCGCGCCCTTACGCGAGGGCAGCGAACTTAATTCACGTCGTAGTAATACGCCTTCGGCGGTACCTCCGCTTCAATGGTGTCCTTGCGCACTTCCGGTGTCTGCGCTGGTTTGTCCCACCACAAAGCACGGCCGCGCTTTTGCTCGATGATTTCTTCTGGATGACGTTCCATCCATTCACGAATGAATCTGGTGTGCTCCGACTCGTAGCTTTCCATCAGTTGCTCCTGTGCAAATTTGAATCCTTGAGCCGTGCAATGCGGATCACCTCGGGGAGGTGGCGCAAGGCGCGCATGACCCGCGCCAGATGAGCACGGTTGTTCACTTCCACCGTGAAATAGAGTGCCGTCGCGGTGTCCGGCGCTTCGTCCAGCGTAACGTTGATGATGTTCGACTGAGCTTCGGCAATCGCCAACGCCAGCTTGGCCAGTACGCCACGTTCGTTGTGGGCGAGGATGCGGATGCTGACTTCGAACAGATGGTCGATGCCAACCTCCCATTCCACATCCACCCAGTCCACCCGGTCGCCGCGTAACTTGGCGATGGTGGGACAATCGTGGGTGTGGACGACCAGTCCCTGCCCCTTGCGTATCGTGCCGATGATGGGATCGCCCGGAATCGGCCGGCAACAGCGCGCCAGTTGCACCGCCACGCCCTCGGTGCCGCGAATCAGAATCGCGCCTTTCGGTTTGCCCTGTTCGGAGGTCACACCTTGTTCGCGTCCGTCGGCCAAACGTCGTGCAACGATGGCCGCCAGACGTTTGCCGAGCCCGATGTCGGTGTACACCTCGGTCCTGGACTTGAGTCCGCAAACGCGCAGGAAATGTTCCCACTTGTGGTCATCGACATGCGACAACTCCACGCCAAAACTGCGCAGTGCCTGTCCCAGCAGCCGTTCGCCGATAGCTGCCGAAGCTTCGGTCTGCTGGGTTTTGAGGAAATGACGAATCTTGGCGCGGGCTCGGGCACTCTTGACATAGGTCAGCCATGCCGGATTGGGGCTGGCATGCGGCGCGGTGATGATCTCGACCCGGTCGCCATTTTTCAATTCGGTGCGCAATGGCATCGGTTCCAAATTGATGCGGCAGGCAACACAATGATCGCCGACGTCGGTATGCACCGCGTAGGCAAAGTCCACTGCTGTTGCACCACGCGATAGTGCAAAAATTTTCCCGCGCGGCGTGAAGGCGTAGACTTCGCCGGGAAACAAATCGACCTTGACGTATTCGAGAAACTCCGCAGAATCTCCGGAGGTCGATTGCAATTCCAGCAGCGACTGCAGCCACTTGTGGGTCTTGCGCTGCAATTCGGAAATGGCCTGGTCGTCCTTGTAAAGCCAATGTGAGGCGACACCCGACTCCGCCACGAAATGCATTTCACGCGTGCGGATCTGCACTTCGACCGGCATGCCGTAAGGACCGATCAAGGTTGTATGCAGCGATTGGTAGCCATTGGCCTTGGGGATGGCGATGTTGTCCTTGAACTTGCCCGGCACCGGTTTGTAGAGCTCGTGCAACACCCCCAGGGAGAGATAACAGGTCGGGATGTCCTTGACGATGACACGACAGCCATAAATGTCGTACACCTGCGAGAAAGCGAGGTGTTTTTCCCGCATCTTGCGATAGATGCCGTAGTAGTGTTTTTCACGTCCCATCACTTCGGCTTCGATGCCCTGATCGGGCAATCGCTTGCTGATGGCTTCGAGAATTTTTCCGACGACCTGGCGGCGGTTGCCGCGCGCCGCCTTGACCGACTTGACCAGCACCCGATAGCGCAGCGGGTAGAGATGCTTGAACGACAGTTCCTGCAATTCGCGATAGAGGTTGTTCAGGCCCAGCCGGTTGGCGATGGGCGCATAAATTTCCAGGGTCTCGCGCGCAATGCGGCGACGCTTTTCGAGCCTGACGGCATCGAGCGTGCGCATGTTGTGCAAGCGGTCGGACAATTTGATCAGAATGACGCGGATGTCGCGCGACATGGCCAACAACATCTTGCGGAAGTTTTCCGCCTGCGCTTCTGCGAAAGATTGATGTTCGATCTTGTCGAGTTTGGAAACACCGTCGACCAACTCCGCCGCAGTCTTGCCGAACTGGTCGGCAATCTGCTGCTTGGTGACCTCGGTATCTTCCATCACATCATGCAGCAGTGCCGCAATGATGGCCTGTGAGTCCAGATGCCAGTCGGCGAGGGTTTCAGCCACTGCGACCGGATGCGAAATATAGGGATCGCCGCTGATGCGCAACTGGCCGCGATGCGCCTGTTCGCTAACGGTATAGGCCTCGCCTATCTTGGCAACTTCTTCCGGTTTTAGGTATCCACCCAACTTGGCGCTGAAGCGCGCCAGATCTTCGGTCAGGGTTGTACGCGCAACGCTTTCGGCCGAATTTGCATGCCGCTCTGACTTGGCGACAGCAGAGGAGGATGGGAGCACGGAAGCCATTGCAGTCCCATCGCTCTCATCACATGAGACTAGGTCTGGCTCCGGTACAGGAGCTCAAGCCCGATCTTGCCGGCTGCCAGTTCGCGCAAGGCGATGACGGTCGGTTTGTCGCGGCCCGCTTCCACCATCGGCGTGCTGCCCATGGTCAGTTGCCGGGCACGATAGGTGGCGACCAGCGTCAACTGGAAGCGATTTGGAATTCTCTTGAGGCAGTCATCAACGGTAACGCGGGCCATGGTGGTGTCCTGTTAATTGGATTCGAGAAAGCGAAACACGTCCGGATGACGCGCCAGCTGGCGTGAAAAACGCAGCCGCGAGCTACGCACGACCGCCCGCAGGTCATCAAACGCGGCCTGCAAGTCATTGTTGATTATAACAAAATCAAACTCCTTCACGTGCCTCATTTCGTCCAAAGCGCCAGTCAGCCGACGCTGAATGATTTCTTCGCTGTCCTGGCCGCGCCCACGCAGCCGCTGCTCCAGCTCTGTAGTTGAGGGGGGCAGGATAAATATGCCCATTGCTTCGGGAAACAAGCGTTTGACCTGCTGCGCGCCTTGCCAGTCGATTTCCAGCAATACCTCCTGCCCTGCGGCGACTTGTTGTTCAAGCCACAACCGTGAGGTCGCGTAAAAATTGCCGTGCACCTCAGCCCATTCGACGAACTCGCCACGGTCGCGCATGGCGACAAAGCTGGCGACATCGACGAAATGATATTCACGCCCGTCCTGCTCGCCCGGCCGCGGCGCACGCGTCGTGCACGAAATCGAAAGGTGCACCCGCGGATCGCGCTCCCTCAGCATCCGCACCAGTGTTGTCTTGCCGGCGCCCGAAGGCGCCGCAACAATAATCAGGGAACCCGCGCTCATCACTCGTCACTCCAGGTTCTGTACCTGCTCCCGCATTTGCTCGATCAACAACTTCATTTCCAGTGCAATGCCAGTGATATCGCTGGCCACCGATTTCGATGCCAGGGTATTAGCCTCGCGGTTGAGTTCCTGCATCAGAAAATCGAGCCGCTTGCCGACCGCACCACCTTTTTTCAACACCCGCTCCACCTCGGTGAGATGCGTCGTCAAACGAGAGAGTTCCTCGGAGACGTCAATACGGGCAGCAAAAACCCCGACCTCCTGACGGATGCGTTCTTCGTCGAGGTTGGCCACGGCCTCGCGCAGTTTCGTCGCCAGCCGATCCTGATAGTCACCCAGCACTTTGGGCAGCAGCGGCATCACCTGCGCCACCAGTTCGCGCATGCGCAACACACGATCCTGTATGGTTGCAGCCAGTTTTTCGCCTTCGCGGGCACGGCTGGCGAGAAACTCTGCCAGCACATTTTCCATCAATGCCAGTCCCTGGCCTTGCAGGACATTCTGGTCAATCTGGTCGTCGCTCAGCACACCGGGCCAGCGCAGCACTTCGGCCACTGACAAGGGTGCCGCCTCGGGCAGTGTCGCGCGCACCGCAGTGTTCAGTTGCGCGAGCTGCGCAATCAATGCGGCGTTGGGTGCCGGATTGCTGCGCATGCCCGGCTGGATCTGCAAATAGGTACGGCACTCCACCTTGCCGCGTTGCAGTTTGGCGTTGATTTGCTCGCGAAAAGGCATTTCAAGGAAACGCAGCTCATCTCCGGTACGAAATACCAGATCGAGGTAGCGCGAATTGACGCTTTTGAGTTCCAGGCTGAGCACCGCATGGTCCAAATTACGGGTTGCCGAGGCGTAGCCGGTCATGCTGTAGATCATGGTTTGCGAAAAGACGGGTTTACACGGCGCCGACGGCACCGGACAATCCGGTCATTCTATTCGCGTAACAGTCATGTCGCCAGCGCAAGTCAATCACCCGCTGCCTGCCGGTTTCCATCTTGAGCAGTACCGCATTGAGCGGCAGATTGCCGCTGGCGGATTCTCGATCGTCTATCTGGCCTACGATGCCGCGGAAATGCCGGTCGCGATCAAGGAGTTCCTGCCACATTCCATGGCCTTGCGTGTCGCCGACAGCCCCGAGCCGGTAATCGACGACATCCATCGCGCAACCTTCAACGCGGGCTTGAGATGCTTTTTTGAGGAAGGGCGCACGCTCGCGTTGCTCGATCATCCCAACGTCGTGCGCGTATTCAATTTTTTTCGCGCCAACGGTACCGCCTATCTAGTGATGGCCTACGAACGCGGACGCACCCTGCGCGAGCACATCAAGCGTCATAGTGGTCCGGTCACTGAATCATTTTTGCGCCACATGTTCGTTCACCTGCTCAATGGCCTGCGCGAAGTCCATAGTCACAAGCTGCTTCACCTCGACATCAAGCCGGCCAATATTTTCCTGCGCAGCGACGGCATGCCGGTGCTGCTGGATTTCGGCGCAACGCGTCAGATCATCGGTCGCGATCAGCCACAGCCACAAGCCATCCACACGCCGGGCTTTGCTGCCGCCGAGCAATACGATGGCCGCACCGACCTTGGACCATGGACCGATATTTATGGTATTGGTGCCAGTATCTACTTTTGTCTTGCCAACGCTTCACCCCAGGCCGCCGATCTCCGTGCCAGAAAAGATGACTTGATCCCGGCGGCTCGACGTTGGAAGGGACAATACTCGGCCGACCTGCTGCAAACCATCGATCTCTGTATGCGGCTCGATTTGCTCGAACGTCCGCAGAGCGTTTTTTCGTTACAGCGTAAACTGTCGCACCCGCTAAACGAACTGCCCAGCCCCGCCGGACTACTGGGCAGCTTGCGTCACAAGCTTGGAGCCCTGCTGCCGAAATGAAATTTACTGTCTATCAGGAAAGCCGACTTGGCCGGCGCAAGACCAACCAGGATCGCGTGATCTATCGCTATACACGCGAGGCACTGTTGATGGTCATTGCCGATGGCATGGGCGGACACGCCCATGGTGAAATCGCGGCAGAAGTCGGCGCCGGGTTCATCGCCGAGGCATTCGGGCGCGAGGCCAATCCAAAACTCAGTCATCCATTCATCTTTCTTTCGCAGATTCTCTCCGGCGCCCACCAGGCCATCGTCGATGCGGCGCGCAGCAACGGCCTTGCGGAACCGCCACGCACGACATGCGTGGTCTGCGTCGTACAGGATGGTGCTGCCTACTGGGCGCACAGCGGCGACTCGCGTCTTTATTTGTTGCGCAATGGCGAAATCGTGACGCGCACGCGCGACCATTCCAAGGTCCAGTTCCTGCTCGATCAGGGGTTGATCAATGAGGAAGAAGCCAAGACCCATCGCGACCGCAATCAGGTGATGAGCTGCCTTGGCGGCGAGCGTTCACCCCAGGTCACCTGCTCGCGCAAGACCCCGCTCAAGACCGGCGATGTGCTCGCCTTGTGCACCGATGGCGCATGGGCGCCGCTGACGGGTGATGAACTGGCCCGTGCACTCTGCAACGCCGACGTCATGGCCGCGGTACCAGCCTTCCTTGATCGAACTGAAGCCGCCGCCGCGAGCAACGGCGACAACGCCACGATCGTCGCCATGTGCTGGGAAGTTGATACCGTAGCCGGCGGCAGCGGAGTCATCGATACCGACATTGCTGACCTCGACGAAATTGAACGTGGCCGGGCTGTGGAACCGGAACTCAGCGATGAAGACATTGAAATCGCAGTCGCAACGATACGGGCACACAGACCCTATCAATCGAACTGAATAGCGAACAAGGAAAGCCGATGACCGCCTCATACAAGCTAACGCGTGCCGTACTGGCACTGTTTGCATCCACCACCCTGCTCGCGGCTTGCGCAACCGCCGAGGATCGTGCCCAGGACTGGGTCGGAGAGCCGATCTCCGACCTGATCGAGGCCAAGCACAAGCCCGACAGCTATGCCTCCAAAAGCGGCTGGAAGGAACAGAAGTACGACACCAAGAACGGCCATTGGGTCTATGTCTCACCCAGCAATGAGGGCTGTATCATCCACTGGGAAGTGGACCAGCGCGGCGTGATCGTCGGCTTTCGCACCGAGGGAAGCCAGTGCTGATCATTCCCGATCGGGCCGGGGACGGCCCTCCTACCAGTCAATGTAGGAGG
>JAYUFR010000292.1:0-3016 GCA_043738625.1 Sterolibacteriaceae bacterium | reverse complement strand
AAGTCGGGCTGGCGCATCGCCTCACGCATCGCCCCGGCGAGCTTTCCGGCGGTGAACGCCAGCGTGCCGCCATCGCCCGCGCACTGGTCACGCAACCGGCCTGCCTGCTGGCCGACGAGCCGACTGGCAATCTCGATCGACAAACCGCGCACACGGTATTCAAGCTGATGCTCGATCTCAATGCGCGGCATGGCGCCGGGCTGGTGATCGTCACTCACGATCCCGAACTCGCCGCGCAGGCCGTCCGTGTGCTGCATTTGCGCGACGGACATTTATCCGCCAGTTGAATCGTTGCCAACGATTACCTGTCGTTTTCGAGTCACATTGCCGCCGGATAGTCGACCGCGTTCCTTCACCACGATTGATCTTCACCATGCCCATCCTTTTCCGTAGCACCGTTGTCGCACTCGCGCTGGCAGTATGGGTTGCACCGGCCTGCGCGCTCAACATCCTGCTGGTCAACGACGACGGCCTGACCGGCAACATCCAGGCGCAATACGAAGCGCTGGTGGCGGCCGGCCACGATGTTGTGGTCAGCGTCCCCTGCCAGAACCAGAGCGGCAAGGGCGCGGCGATCAACTTTCTCGAACCATTGTGGGCATTGACCGGAGCGTGTCGCGGCGGCGCTGCGGAAGTCGGTGCACCCGGTGCGGGCAAGGTGAGCGGCAAGGCCAATTACTGGTACGTCGACGGCACGCCGGTGATGGCCACGGCTTACGGCCTCGACGTCGTTGCGCGGCAGCGCTGGGGCATGGCGCCGGACCTGGTGGTCTCCGGTCCCAACGAAGGAAACAACGCCGGGCCGCTGGTCAACATGTCGGGCACTGTGAGCAATGCGCAGTATGCCGCCTCGCTGGGCTTGAGTGCCATCGCCATCAGCGCCGACAACAACATGAACGACAACCCCGCACTGCAAGCCGAAGCGGCCAAGCTGGTGGTCAAGCTCATTGACATACTCAAAGCCAAGGCCGTAGACGGCAGGCTGTTGCCCAGGGGGGTGGCGCTCAACGTCAACTATCCGAAATTCAGCGAGGGTCAGAGTCGGGGATTGAAGTGGTCATTGTCGCGCCACGGCACTTATTCGAAAATCGGTTTGAAATTCGTTGAGGACATGTCGCAGGCCGGCGCCGGCAAGTTGGCTTTGCCTGGCCTGGTGTTCAGCCGCAATGCAGAGTCGCCAACCACGCAGCAAGGCGACAATGAAGCCGCAGTCATCGCGGCGGGAAAAATTTCCGTCACCGCCATGCAGGTCGGTTTCGATGCCAACATCAAGACGCAACGCTGGCTGGGTCGTGAGCTGGGCGGTTTGCTCGGGCGCTAGCCGCCAGCGCCGATCAGCGTCAGTATCAGCGGCGCAGTCAGCGCTGCAAGGGCCGTCGAGATCACCAGGCTGGCCGCGACCGGGCCTTCCATGGTCTTGAACTGGCGCGACATCAGATACACATTCACGCCCACCGCCAGCGACGCCAGCAGCACCACGACCTGAGTCTCAAGCAGCGGCAGGCCCAGCATGCGTGCGATGACCCATACCGTGAGCGGCTGCACGATCAATTTCAACACGCAGATCGCCATGCTCTGCCGCCAGCCGGCGCGGATGCCGTATTCCGCCAGACCCATGCCCAGCGCGATCAGCGACATCGGCGCGGCGGCCTGACCGGTCAT
This sequence comes from Sterolibacteriaceae bacterium, assembly GCA_043738625.1. GTDB lineage: Bacteria > Pseudomonadota > Gammaproteobacteria > Burkholderiales > Rhodocyclaceae > JANYCD01. The sequence continues at coordinate 1,354 of JAYUFR010000292.1, read as the reverse complement.
CGCCAGTGGCGCTTCGATCAACACGGGCAACTTCAAGCCGGAGAGACCGAACAGCGAACCGGCCACAATGGAAGCGACGATAGGATTGGTAATCACGCCCTTGCCCGTCTTGGCAAACCCCGCCACCGAAAACTCGCCGTGCCGCGCCCATTCCACCGACACGGTGACCAGGGTCCACAGGGTCAGTGCATTGAACACCAGCACCAGCGCCACCGAGGGCAGGGCGGCATCGCCGAGGATCGCCTTGGCCAGCGGCAGACCGAGCAACACGTTGTTGGAAAAAACGCCACCCAATGCGAACACCGATTGCGCCACGCCGTCGAGCCGGAACAGCACAAGGCCGACTACGCGGCCGATCGCAAACACCATCAGACAGCCGCCGAAAAAAGCTACCAGCAATCGTGTATCCACCGGCGGCAGGCGCGACAAGTCGCTCATCAAATGAAACAGCATCGCCGGCAGCGTCACGGAAAACACGAAGCGGGTCAGCGCGTCGGTAACGCTCTTCGGCCACTTGCCACAGCGCATCAGCGAATAGCCGATGGCGACCAGAACGAACAGGGGAGACGCGAGCGAAAGGTGGTGAAGAAAGGTTGCCATGGAAGTCGTCAATGCGGCGCCTGGGGCGCCTTGGGGGAACGTCGGTCTGCGTGGTTTTTGAAATTCGGCAGAGACTATACTGGCAATTCGTGCAAACCTGCGCAGTCGGATTCATTCGTGAGGAGGCATTGACATGGCAAAGACCGTCCACCTTGCAGTAGAGCTCGCGGCATCCCCGGAGGATGTCTTCGATGCCTACCTGAATCCGAAACTGCATGCAAAAATCATCGGCCATCCGGTCGTCATCGCGCCGCGGGCCGGGGCGAAGTTCGAAGCCTTTGGCGGAACACTGCAGGGCAAGATATTGCAGGTCGTGCCCAAGCAACTGGTCGTGCAATCCTGGCGCTCGTCCATGTGGAAAGCTGCGGATGTTGATTCGACGCTGGTGCTCAGTTTCATGAAGCAGGGTCGCCGCGGCACGCTCCTGGAACTCACCCACGTCAATGTTCCCGATCATGACTTTGCCGGCGTCAGTCATGGCTGGGAATATTATTACTGGGGGCCCTGGAAGAAGTTTCTGGAAAGCCGCAAGTAATCCATTCAAAGGCCGGCGAAAACGACATATGGTTCACGAGCGCGCCTCACGGCCCATCGTCATCGCCCATCGCGGCGCCAGCGGCTACCTGCCGGAACACACGCTGGCCGGTTATTTCCTTGCCATCCAGCAAGGCGCCGACTACATCGAGCCCGACCTGGTCATGACCCGCGACGGCGTGCTGGTGGCGCGCCACGAGAATGCCATCGCCATCCTCAA
>JAYUFR010000291.1:0-25138 GCA_043738625.1 Sterolibacteriaceae bacterium | reverse complement strand
GCAGTTCCACTTCAAGGATTTCACTGATGGTGGCGGCCGGGCCCCACATGGCGTGGGTGCCGGTGGGGAAGGTCTGGGCAAAGATGTATTGCCTTTCTTTCTTCGCGATCAGTTTGGCAAGGTTTGCGCCGTCGGTGGCGGCCTTGTCCTTGAGCTGGTTGGAAAGTGTGATGGCCTGCCCGTTGTTGTTGAGCGTCATCAGCACGTTCATGTCCTTCTTCGGACCACCGATCCGAACTTCCTTTTTTTTCCGCCGCATCGGACCCGCAGCCCAGGCTCCGGCGCGAACGCCAGGCGGCACCATGGCCATCAGGCCACCACCTGCGGCCAACGTACCTGTGGGGCGAATGAAAACGCGACGGTTGATGTTGTTGATCGACTTGGCATCCATCTAGCGCTCCCTGTCATTCGAAGGTCCAATAACAAAACGGCGTCGCACGTGGGCCGAGCACCGCGCTCTGCCAACGTGGACGCCGTTGTCCACTCTGATGCCCCCGCAACCGCCAAGACCGGGGCTGCTTCCTCTACAGCAAGGCATGTGCCAGATGCTGCAGACCCCGCCTGGATGCTGGTGCTGGCTGCGTTTACAAGGTTTTCGCGCCGGGTCGCGGTGACGTTACAAGCTCAGGAAACTGCACTGTTGCGGTGCAACACGCACCAGTATGGAAATGAATGATCGATTGCTGGCGCGGGTTGCCGGGGGTCAGCGCAGCAGGTCGGCCATTTCGACCACCTGCATGGCGACCTTGGTCAGCGGCTGCTTGCGATCCATGGCCAGCTTGCGCAGAGCGTTGTAGGCCTCGTCTTCGTCGAAACCGCGTGCCTTCATGAGAATGCCCTTGGCGCGATCGAGCACCTTGCGATCGGCCAGCTTGCGCGTGGCGTCGTCGCGTTCACGCTTGAGGCCCTGGTATTCCTCGAAACGCGCGATGGCGACTTCGATTACCGGCTGTAGGCGTTTGGCCGAGAGTCCATCCACGATGTAAGCGGATACCCCGGCCTTCATCGCCTTGCGAATGACCTTGCCATCGCCCTCGCTGGCAAACATGACCACCGGTCGCGGCAGCTCGGCGTTGGACACGGCCAGATGCTCCAGCGTGTCGCGCGAAGGCGAAGCGGTCTGAATCAGGATCACGTCGGGCCTCAACTGCTCGACCCGCGCCGAAAGATCGAGCGCCGAAGACAGCAAAGCCGCGACTTGATAGCCAGCCAACGCCAAGCCGGCGCAAATTTCACCCGCCCTGGATTCGGCTTCGTCGATGACCAATACGCTCAACATGGAATGCATTACGCAAGGACCGTGCCGTTGACGGTGAAAGAAAATGTCCGTTGCCCTGGTATTTGATTATCAGAACGGGGTAAAGCTTTTGCTTGCCGGTGTTGTGTCTTTTGATTTATTTCGCGTCGCGCCGGTTGGCGAGCACCGAGCTCGCCAGTGAGAAGGCAATCAGCAGCCCGCCGAACAGGCCGGTCACCGCCTCTGGTATGTGGTACTCGACGCCGAGCAGCATGATTGCCGCCAGCCCGCCGATGGCCCAGAAGGCACCGTGCTCAAGATAGCGGTAATGATTGAGGGTGCCGCGATCCACCATCAGCAGGGTGAAGGCACGCACGAACATGGCGCCGGCGCCGAGGCCAAGGGCGATGATGAACAGGTTGCTGGTCATGGCGAATGCGCCCACCACGCCATCGAATGAGAAACTCGCGTCAAGCAATTCGAGGTAGACAAAACCGCCAACGCCTTGACGAATGACCTGATGCGTTTTTCCTTCCTGCTCACCGCTCATGAGCGCCGCAAGGCCCTTGGAAAGAATATAGGTGATTACGCCCCAAACACCGGCAATGATGAAGCCGGGTCGCAGCGCTTCGGCGTCAAGCATTGCGGCGGCAAGGAGGATCAGCGCCAGCGTCAGTGCCCCCTCAATGGATTCCATCTTGCCCAGTCGCGCCAGCGGACGTTCGATCGGCTTCAACCAGTGCTCGGTCTTGTGGCGCGCGACAAAAAAATTGAGGAACACCATCATCAAAAACGCGCCGCCGAAAGCGGCGATCTCGTGGTGCGCCGAGGTGAGTATGCGGCCGTACTCAATCGGGTCGTTGATGGCGAGCTCGAGCACATGCCAGGGCCCCAAGTGGCCGGCGACACCAACGATCAGCAGCGGAAACACCAGGCGCATGCCGAACACGGCGACGAGGATGCCCCAGGTCAGGAAGCGCCTTCGCCACACGGCGTTCCAGTTTTGCAACACACCGGCATTGACCACCGCATTGTCGAACGACAGCGAGGTTTCCAGCATGGTCAGAAACGTCACCGTCAGCACGGCCTTGAAACCGCCGAGAAACCACGCGCCAAGCATCGCAATGGCGCAAAAAAGAGATGAGGCGTTGAAATAGGAAACCGCAGATTTCATGTCGGTATCGGTTTCAGGGCGTAGTCGGCCATGGCTTCGATGACTGTCACCGCTTGCCCGACCGGTGCGGCGATGGTGACTTCAACGTGCGGATGTCGATCCATGGCAGCGGCCGCCAACAGCGGCAGATCCTTGGCGATATGGCCGCCGGTGGCGATGAAGATGGGGACGATGGCGATGCACGTCGCACCCCGCGCAACGAGCGCGTCGATGGCCTGATCCAGCGTCGGCTGCATGGTTTCGAGAAAACCCAACTCCACCATCGCATCGGGATCACGCACAAACATCGCGGCGCGGATGCGATGGAACGGCTCGGCCCATTCCGGATTCCGGGCGCCATGACCGAACAGGACTATGCCGCGAAGCCGATGATCGGATGAAGATGTACTCATGATATTTCCTCGTTGACCAGCAATTCGAGTCTACGCGCCAGCCAACGCGTGCTGGTGGCCTGGATCAGAATCGTCATCAGGATGGCGATGAAGGTCACGGATGCAATCAGTTTTGCGCCCGGTGCGCCGATGCCCAGCAGCATGCCGGCCAGTGCGCCGGGAATCACGCCGGTCTCGCGCGTCCAGCACATGAACAGCATTTCTCTGAGGCTCCACTTCGCGCGGCGGTCCGGCACGGTGCACAGGAACACCGTCAGCGGGCGTGCCAGCAACATGAACACGACGACCACGGCGACGCCACCTGACCAGTACTGTTGTATCAGGCCGAAGTCGACCTGGGCGCCGAGCAGAATGAAGATGAACATGCGCATGATCAATGCGGTCGTCATGACATAGTCTTCGAGCTTCTGCTGTTCGCCGGCTTGCATTTCGAAACCGAATGCATCCTGGTTGCCAAGCACGATGCCGAACACGAAGACCGCCATGAAGCCACTCGCCTGCAAACTGTCGGCGCCGAGGTATGCCCCGACGACTGCCATCAGTGAAACCAGCGGCGCATACTCACGCAGGAAACCGAGCCTTTCATGGGCGATCAGCAGCGCGGCAAGAACACCCAGAACAGCTCCGGCGACAATACCGAGGATCGTCTGCTGCAACAGATCCGACAACGCGCTGAACAAGGAAAACTCTCCCGTTCCCATTGCAACACCGAGGACGGCGAAGGTCAGGATGGCAGCGATCGCGTCATTGAAGGCTGACTCCGACATCACCGTCTGTGCCACGCGGTCACGGATTTTTATCTGACGAAACACCGGCACCAGTGTAGCCGGGTCGGTCGAGGCAATTGTCGCGGCCAGCAGCAGTGCCACGATGAAAGGAATGCCCAACAGGTACCGGGCTGCAACAGCGGTAACCAGAGCGGTGACCAGGACGCCGATGGTGGCAAGCAGCACGACGCTGATCCAGACTTCCTTGAGTACCTTGAGGCGCAGCGAGGCGCCGCCATCGAACAGGATGTAGCTTGAACCGAAGATGAGGATGATCTGATTCAGCGCCGAATCGGCCCTGAGGTTGACCAGGCCGAGGATCTCCGGCCCGAGCAACATGCCGACGAGCAGGAAGACCGCCACATCAGGAATGCGCAACTTTTGTGCGATGAGGCCAAAGCCGCTTCCGGCAGCGAGGATGATGCCGAACAGCGCCAGTACATGTTTGGCAGTTTCAATCGCGCTTGTCGGTTCCATATCCGCTGGGGTGAATTGCCGCTCTCGATTGATTGTAACCGTGCCTGATCAACACCACCGGTCAAGCGCTGAAAACGCAACGGCCGGCACAAGGCCGGCCGCAGTGACGTATTTGAACGCGATCAGCCGGTGGTCGGACGCTGCGTCAGGCCCGCGTTTTCGATCCAGCGCCGGATGCGGTTGGCATCGCCGATCCGGGTCAATTTTCCGGCCGCGTCGAGCAGCACGATGATCGTCGGCTTGTTGTTGAGCCACACCTGCATCACCAGACATTTACCGGCTTCGTTGATGTAGCCGGTCTTGGACAAACCGATATCCCAGTCCGAATTCCTGACCAGGACATTGGTGTTGCGGAAGGTCTGCGTGCGGCCCTTGATCGCCACGTCGTATTCGGCGGTGGTGGTGAATGCGCGGATCAGCGGATACTGGTGCGCCGCTGTGACCATTTTGACCAGGTCGCGCGCGGTGGATACGTTGGCCGACGTCAGACCGGTGGAATCTTCAAAGTGGGTCGCGGTCAGTCCCAATTGCTGGCACTTGCGATTCATCGCAGCCACAAACGCCGCCCGCCCGCCCGGGTAGTAACGTGACAGCGCGGAGGCTGCACGATTCTCGGAAGACATCAGCGCCAGACGCAGCATGTCTTCGCGCGCAAGCTGGGTACCGACCAGCAGACGCGAATGAGTGCCCTTGAGCGTATCGACGTCTTCATCACTGATGGTCATCACTTCTTCGAGACTCGGCACCGAATCAAGGACCACCATCGCGGTCATCAATTTGCTGATCGATGCAATCGGCACCACGGTGTCGCTATTTTTTTCGAACAGAACCGAGCCGGTGGATTCGTCCTGCACCAGAGCAGCGGCGGACGCCACCGCAAGCACTTTTGCGTCGGCAATGGTTGCACGCCCATGGCGGTGTCGATGCGCCGAAACATGTTTGTAGGAACCCTGCTGCTTGAACGTTAACGTCTTTCTCTGGGCGGCCGAAACGTCGGCGACACCGCACCCAAGCACCAGACTCAGCAATGCCATCAGGGAAACCAAGGGTCTTGTCATGTGGCTTTTCCAGTTGATTGGCTTCAGTCTAGCAGTAGCGGCATCCGAACGCAAAGCTTGAAGTCGGGCCGATATACCGACAAATTAACGGCTTAGAAGAAATTATTCAATAATTTTATTAAGTTTTAGGCCGGGATTCCGAGAAACTGGGTGATCTCTTCGCGCTGCGCCATCGCATCTGCATATCCCAGATCGATCAGCGCCCGAGTGTAGGGCTTCTCAAACAGCAGATAACTGGTCAAGGCGCCACCATTCCGATTCATGGCCCCGATTCCGCGCAACAGCGCGCGGACCGGCCAAGGCAGGGCACTCGCGTGGAGGGCCGCGAGGTGATCGAGACGTTCCGAGGGCGCGATCACCAGCACGTCGACGGGTCGCAGGGTGATGCCCGCCTTGCGTTTGACCTCGTCCGGAATCAGGGAGATGGTCTGGTTGATCCGGGTCATCCGTTCCAGATCCATCGACAGGCTGTCGAGAAAGATGCTGGACAAGGCGTGGCCGGCAATCTGGGCCAGCGACGGATAGTGATGCGTTTTCTCCGGACGATTCGGTTCCTCGCTCAAGCGGCCGGCGCCGATCACCAACACCTTGTCCGCCCCAAGGTGAATCGCGGGGGAGATCGGGGCAACCTGGCGCATCGAGCCGTCACCGAAGTATTCGCGGTGCAATTCAATCGCCGGGAATACGAAGGGGATGGCACTGGAGGCCATCAGGTGACCCACCTCCAGCTTGACGTGAGCGCCAACCCGTTGCGCCCGCCGCCACGGCTCAAGGTCGGGCCGTCCCTGGAAAAAACTCACGCTTTCACCGGTGTTGTATCCCGAACAGGTGATGCTCACCGAGTGCAACGCATGACGTGCAATGGCGCGGTCGATGCCGCTGAAGTCTATGCTGCGTTCCAGCAGCTTGCGCAAGGGTGCGGTGTCCAGCAACGAGATCGGGGCACGGTGGGTCAGCCACCCAATCATCAAGGCGCTGAGCCATCGCGCAGCGGTCCACGCAATACCCAGCGCGTCGGCACGGTAAACATCACCCGCATGGAAGTTGCCCCACACCTCGGCCAGAGCGTCCACTCCCGCGCCGAAATTCTCTGCCGCTGCGGCGACGCTCGCCGCGTTGATTGCTCCAGCGGAGGCGCCGCACAGGATCGGGAAAGGATTGTGCGCGGGGTCCGGCTGCAAATCCCTGATCGCCTTCAACACGCCGACCTGATAGGCGGCGCGAGCACCGCCACCGCTCAGGATCAGTGCTACTTTCGGTGACGACGTTTCGTTCAAACGCGTTTGCTCGCCGCCTCAACCGACAGCAGGGCCGTGACGTTAACGATGCGACGTACCGTCGCGGTTGGGGTGAGGATATGTACCGGCCGCGCCGAGCCGAGCAATAGCGGACCAATGGTCAGTCCATCACCGGCCACCGTCTTGAGCAGGCTGTAGGCGATATTGGCCGCATCCAGCGTCGGCATGATCAGCAAATTGGCCTCTCCACGCAAACTCGAAGCGGGAAATATCTGCTTGCGAATCGACTCCGAAAGCGCCGCATCGCCGTGCATCTCGCCATCGACTTCGAGGTCGGGCATGGCGGCCTGGATCAAGGCCAGCGCCTCGCGCATCTTGCGCGCCGCCGGCGTATCTTCATTGCCGAAGTTGGAGTAGGAAAGCAGCGCCACTTTCGGCACGATACCGAAACGGCGCACCTGCTCGGCGGCAAGCAGGGTCATTTCGGCGATCTGCTCCGCAGTCGGATCGTAATTGACGTTGGTATCACCGATGAACAGGGTTCGCGCCGGAGTCACCAGCATATTGACGGTGTAATAACTGCTGACACCTTCGCGCTTGCCCAACACGTCACTCACGTGGCGCAAGTGGTCCGAATGCCGAGCATAGGTGCCACACAACATGGCATCGGCGTAACCGTGCTTGACCAGCATCGCGCCGATCAGCGTGGTGCGGCGGCGCATTTCGCGCTTGGCGTATTCGATGCTGACGCCGCGCCGGCACATGATGTTGTAATAATCCTGCCACAGCGCCTTGTAACGCGGATCTGAATCCGGATTGACCAGCTCGAAGTGCTGACCCGGAACCAGACGCAGTCCGGCCTTCGCAATGCGCAGATTGACGACGTCGGGCCGCCCGATCAACAGCGGGAGTGCCAAACCATCATCAACGACGGTCTGCACCGCACGTAACACCCGCTCATCCTCGCCCTCGCAGAACACCATGCGTGCCGGCGTCTTGCGCGCGGCATCGAACACGGGTCGCATGCGCATGCCCGAATGATAGACAAACTCATTAAGTCGCTGCCGATAAGCCTCCATGTCGGCTAGAGGCCGGGTCGCGACTCCCGAATCCATCGCCGCCTGCGCCACGGCCGGCGCAACCTTGACGATCAGGCGCGGATCGAACGGTTTGGGAATCAGGTACTCAGGACCGAATTTCATATCTTCATTGCTGTAGGCGGCGGACACCACGTCAGATTGCTCGGCGTGCGCCAGATCGGCAATCGCCTTGACAGCAGCCACTTTCATGGCTTCAGTGATCGATGTCGCGCCGACATCGAGCGCACCGCGAAAAATGAAAGGGAAACACAGGACATTGTTAACCTGGTTGGGATAGTCCGAACGGCCGGTACCGATGATGGCGTCGGGACGAACCGCCTTGGCTTCCTCAGGCATGATCTCCGGCACCGGGTTGGCCATGGCGAGAATGATCGGATTAACGGCCATGGTCTTGACCATTTCTGGCTTGAGCACGCCGCCAGTGGATAATCCCAGAAAAATATCCGCGCTGCTGACGATGTCGCCCAGCGTACGCGCCAACGTTTCCTGGGCATAGCGGGCTTTGGACGGATCCAGCTTGGCATCGCGGCCTTTGTAGACCACACCCTTGGAGTCGGCAATGAAAACATTGGCCGGATTCAGCCCCAGACTCACCAGCAGATCCAGGCAGGCGATCGCAGCGGCGCCGGCGCCTGAACAGACCAGCTTGACCTCGGCAATTTTCTTGTCAACGACACGCAGGCCATTCAAAATCGCAGCGCCGGCGATGATGGCAGTGCCGTGCTGGTCGTCATGAAAAACCGGAATTTTCATGCGTTCGCGCAACTTGCTCTCGACATAAAAACACTCGGGCGCCTTGATGTCCTCCAGATTGATGCCGCCGAAGGTAGGCTCGAGCGAAGCAATGATGTCGACCAGCTTGTCGGGATCGTTCTCGTTGATTTCGATGTCGAAGACATCGATGCCGGCGAACTTCTTGAACAACACGCCCTTGCCTTCCATCACCGGTTTGCCCGCCAGGGGGCCGATGTTGCCCAGGCCCAGCACGGCAGTGCCGTTGGTGATCACCGCCACCAGATTACCGCGCGAGGTGTACTGGTAAGCATTTGCCGGGTCTTTGACAATTTCGTCGCAGGCTGCGGCAACACCCGGCGAATACGCTAGTGACAGGTCATATTGGTTGTTCAGCGCCTTGGTCGGCGTAACCGAAATTTTTCCCGGTTTCGGCGTACGGTGATATTCAAGTGCTGCAGCGCGGATACTTTCGTCCATGTTTTTTAGTTGGAATGTAGTGCAAAAGGGCTATTGTGGTTTGGAGAGCTTGTGGGACCTTCGCGTTTCGGCAATTCTAAACTTATTGGGAAATTTTCCAGTACAAATGTGATGTGAGATAATCGCGTTTTCGGGTGAATAACCATTGTCTTCCTCCCCACTGTCCCCCAGTTATCGCAATCGCGGAGCTCAATATGTAACTCCGTGGTGGACGGTTCCGCCCCTAGCTTGAAGTGGAGATGTCAGTAATGATGAATCAGCGTATTTCCGATATGGCTTCATCCGCCGTTCCCGGTTACGTCAAACATGTGAAATTGAAAGCATGGGTGGCCGAAATTGCAAAACTCACCCAGCCGGATGCAATTGTCTGGTGCACGGGTTCCGCTGAGGAAGCCGATCTCCTCTTTGCACAGATGGTACAAGGCGGGAGCATGGTCAAGCTGAACCCGGCCAAACGACCCAACTCCTACCTGGCGCGTTCCGATCCTTCGGATGTCGCCCGGGTTGAAGACCGCACCTATGTGTGTCCAACCAATCTGGAAGATGCCGGCCCGAACAACAACTGGGAAGAACCGGCGAAAATGAAGGGGATACTGCGCGATCTCTTCGACGGTTGCATGCGCGGTCGCACCCTGTATGTCATCCCTTTCAGCATGGGTCCAGTTGGTTCACCCATTGCACATATCGGCGTCGAAATTTCCGACAGCCCCTATGTCGTGGTCAACATGCGCATCATGACCCGCATGGGTCGTGCGGTACTCGACCAACTTGGCACCGATGGCGAGTTTGTACCGTGCCTGCATTCAGTGGGGCATCCTCTTGAGCCGGGCCAGGCCGATGTCAAGTGGCCATGCAACAAGACCAAATACATTTGTCACTTCCCCGAGACGCGCGAAATATGGTCGTTCGGTTCCGGCTATGGCGGCAATGCGCTGCTTGGAAAGAAGTGCTTCGCGTTGCGCATCGCTTCGACCATGGCACGCGACGAGGGCTGGCTGGCCGAACACATGCTGATCCTGGGAGTGGAATCGCCGTCAGGTGAAAAGACCTATATCGCGGCTGCATTCCCATCAGCCTGTGGCAAAACCAATTTCGCAATGCTGATTCCGCCAAAGTCCTTCAATGGCTGGAAGATCACGACGGTTGGTGACGACATTGCCTGGATCAAGCCTGGCAACGATGGCCGTCTTCATGCCATCAATCCCGAGGCCGGTTTCTTCGGCGTCGCACCGGGAACCTCCGATAAAACCAACTTCAACGCCATGGCGACGCTGAAGGAAAACATCATTTTCACCAATGTCGCACTGACCGATGATGGCGATGTGTGGTGGGAAGGCATGACCAAGGAAGCGCCTGCGCATCTGATGGACTGGCAGGGCCAGAATTGGACGCCCCAGATCGCGAAGGAAACCGGACACAAAGCTGCTCACCCCAATTCGCGTTTCACGGCACCGGCAAATCAGTGCCCCTCTGTTGATGCTGATTGGGAAAACCCTGCTGGCGTGCCTATTTCAGCCTTTATTTTCGGCGGCCGTCGTTCCACCACGGTGCCACTGGTGTTCGAAGGCTTCAACTGGAACTATGGCGTGTATATGGCTGCCACACTCGGTTCCGAAACCACTGCGGCAGCGGTTGGAAAACAAGGCGTCGTGCGCCGCGATCCTTTCGCAATGCTGCCGTTCTGTGGATATCACATGGGCGACTACTTCAACCACTGGCTGCGTATCGGTCATCGCGTCGAACACGCGCCCCGCATCTTCACGGTCAACTGGTTCCGTCAGGATGCCGATGGCAACTTCATGTGGCCAGGCTTTGGCGAAAACATGCGCGTGCTGAAGTGGATCGTGGATCGCTGCCACGGTCGTGTGGATGCGCGTCAAACAGCCTTGGGATGGATGCCGAAGTTCGAGGACATCGACTGGAGCGACTTCGACGGCATCACCAGGGAGCAATTCGATGTACTCACCCAAGTTGATGCAGCTGCATGGCGCGAAGAATTGAAACTCCACGCTGAGTGGTTTGAAAAACTCAAGGGCCGCCTGCCCAAGGAGTTTGGGCTCAGGCGCGAATTGCTTGAACTGGCACTGCTCGACTGACAGTGCCATAGCCAATAAAGAAGCCGCCTGCGGGTGGCTTTTTTATTGGCTGCAGCGTATGTAATCTGCGATGTAATCCACGGAACAAAACGCAAGGCAAAGAAAAACGCGCGGGGTCTGAATTGCTCCCCCGCGCGCCCGCAAACGTACAGACAAACTTACTGCACGTGCAAATCCGGCGATTAGGACGGACGCGAACCGGTCGGAAACGGCCATGCCGCCGCAGGATTCAGCGACGACTTCAACCCGGGCGCAGCAGCCGTCGACGGAGTCGAAGCAGCGGACGCGGGGGCAGATGGCTTGGCTACGGCAGGTTTCTTTGCAGCAGGCTTTTTGGCAGCCTTCTTGGCAGCGGGCTTCTTGGCAGCCTTTTTCTTGGCAGCAGGCTTTTTGGCAGCCTTCTTTGCTGCAGGCTTTTTGGCAGCCTTCTTGGCAGCTGGCTTTTTGGCAGCTGGCTTCTTGGCAGCAGCCTTTTTCGCTGCCGGTTTCTTGGCAGCAGCCTTCTTCACTGCCGGTTTCTTGGCAGCTGCTTTCTTTACTGCAGGCTTCTTGGCAGCAGCCTTCTTCACTGCCGGTTTCTTCGCAGCAGCCTTCTTCACTGCCGGTTTCTTGGCAGCTGCTTTCTTTACTGCAGGCTTCTTGGCAGCAGCCTTCTTCACTGCCGGTTTCTTGGGAGCGGCCTTCTTCACCGCCGGTTTCTTAGCCGCGGGCTTCTTAGCGGCGGGTTTCTTGGCAACAGCCATGTTGAACCTCCATAAACAAAAGTGACAAGAAAGAAACTTAACTACTACGGCTCGACTGCAACCCGTCTGAGCTAGCACGGATTATTCAACACTTTCAATCAAATGAAAGCGAGGAATTCCTTATGTTTCTCCGCTCATCACTGAGTTTATGTGCAGTGACGAATTGCCAGTTGCGCGCAGTGATTTGCATCATTGATCGCGACAACGCACTACGCAACATGCAACAAAATAGACATATCGCTTCTTTTCGCGTGATAGCGACTTGCTCCGAATCGCGCTCTGGCTGCGGCATGGCGAGCTTCACGCATGTCAGAGAATTCAAAATCATCTGTTTCTCGCTCTGCTCAATCCCATGACAAGGCACCGCCGGTTTGATACTCGGTGACCCTCGTCTCGAAGAAGTTCTTCTCCTTTTTCAAATCGATCATTTCGCTCATCCAGGGAAATGGATTTTCTTCACCAGCAAAAAGTTGATCAAGTCCGATCTGCTGGCAGCGACGGTTGGCGATATAACGCAGATACCCCTTGAACATGGCGGCATTCAACCCCAGCACACCGCGTGGCATGGTGTCCTCGGCATAGCGATACTCGAGTTCGACGGCAGTCTTGAACAAGCCGTTCAGCTCCTCGCGGAAGTCCGGCGTCCACAGATGCGGGTTTTCCAGTTTGATCTGGTTCACCAGATCGATGCCGAAGTTGCAATGCATCGATTCGTCGCGCAGGATGTATTGATACTGCTCCGCCGCCCCGGTCATCTTGTTCTGGCGCCCCAGTGCAAGAATCTGGGCAAAGCCAACATAAAAAAACAGGCCTTCCATCAGGCAGGCAAACACGATCAGGCTTTTCAGCAGGAGCTGATCCGCTTCCGGTGTGCCAGTGCAAAACGCCGGATCGGTCAATGTGTCGATGAAGGGCACGAGGAATTCGTCCTTGGCACGTATCGAAGGAATCTCGTGATACGCGTTGAATATTTCCCCCTCGTCCAGGCCGAGGCTCTCCACGATGTACTGATAGGCATGGGTGTGAATCGCCTCTTCAAAGGCCTGTCGCAGCAGATACTGACGACACTCGGGCGCAGTGATGTGCCGGTAGGTACCCAGGACGATGTTGTTTGCAGCAAGGCTGTCGGCCGTAACGAAAAAGCCGAGGTTGCGGCTGACGACACGACGCTCGTCCTCCGTCAGGCCATGCGGATCCTTCCATTGCGCGATATCGCGGGACATGTTGATTTCCTGCGGCATCCAGTGGTTGGCGCACCCGGCCAGATATTTGTCCCACGCCCATTTGTACTTGAACGGCACCAACTGATTGACGTCAGTCCGGCCGTTGAGAATGCGTTTGTCCTCAACTCTGATGCGCCGACGGTCGGGGGGTGGTCCCGGTTCTTTGTCCAGACCGAAATCACCCATCCCCGACAGCAATGCGGACGCCACATCCGGATGGGGAAGCTCGTCTTCAAAACTCAACATGCTTTCTTCTCCTGTTGTTATTGGCAGGCTTCGCAGTCTGGGGTATCAATGCCGCAAAACTTCGGTTCGGCCATCGCGTCCATGCCGCCTTGCGAGGAAACCGCATTGAGCGCGCCGGTCTTGCTGGTCGACTTTTCGGTGTGCGTCGCAGCCAGCGAGCGCAGGTAGTAGGTTGTCTTCAGACCACGCTGCCATGCCAGACGGTAGGTCTCATCAAGCTTGCGGCCGGAAGCCCCGGCGATATAGATGTTGAGCGACTGGGCCTGGTCGATCCATTTCTGGCGGCGGGAAGCAGCCTCGACCAGCCATGAAGGATCCACTTCAAAAGCGGTCGCATACAGCGCGCGCAAATTCTGTGGCGCACGGTCGATCGGAGCAAGGGAACCGTCGAAATACTTGAGATCAGAGATCATCACCTCGTCCCACAGACCGAGCGACTTCAGATCGCGCACCAGATGTTCGTTGGCCATCGTGAACTCGCCCGAGAGGTTGGATTTCACATACAGATTCTGGTATTCCGGTTCTATGCTGGCCGAGACACCCACGATGTTGGAAATCGTCGCCGTTGGTGCAATGGCCACACAATTCGAGTTGCGCATGCCGTGCTGGCGGATGCGTCCGCGCAGCGCATCCCAATCCATGGTGGCGGAACGATCCACCTCCAGATATCCGCCCCGCTCCTTTGCCAGCAGATCGAGACTGTCGAGCGGCAGAATGTCGCGATCCCAAAGGCTGCCCTTGAAGCTGGAATAACTTCCGCGCTCCGCCGCCAGTTCCGTCGACGCCCAATAGGCGTAGTAGCACACTGCTTCCATCGAGCGATCGGCGAACTCGACGGCCGCATCCGAAGCGTAGGGAATGCGCAATTCGTGCAGGCAGTCCTGGAAGCCCATGATGCCCAAGCCAACCGGGCGATGACGAACATTGGAATTACGTGCCTTGTCCACCGCGTAGAAATTGATATCGACGACGTTGTCCAGCATCCGCATGCCGGTGTGAATGGTCTTCTTCAGCTTGACCTGGTCGAGCTGTCCTTCGCTAATATGGGCCAGCAGGTTGACCGAGCCCAGATTGCAGACGGCGATCTCGGAATCTGAAGTATTGAGCGTGATCTCGGTGCAAAGGTTGGAGCTGTGCACCACTCCGACGTGTTGTTGCGGGGAACGTATATTGCAGGGATCCTTGAAGGTAATCCAGGGATGGCCGGTTTCGAACAGCATGCTCACCATCTTGCGCCACAACTGCAACGCTGGCAGCTTGCGGAACAAGCGTATATCACCATGCGCAGCCTTTTCCTCGTAGCCGAGATAAGCCGTCTCGAAAGCCTTGCCAAACTTGTCGTGCAGACCTGGACAGTCCGCCGGCGAGAACAAGGTCCACTCGCCCGCCTCCATGACCCGCTTCATAAACAGATCCGGAATCCAGTTAGCGGTGTTCATGTCGTGGGTGCGACGGCGGTCGTCGCCGGTGTTTTTGCGCAGGTCGAGAAACTCCTCGATGTCCAGATGCCAGGTTTCCAGATAGGCGCAGACCGCGCCCTTGCGCTTGCCACCCTGGTTCACGGCAACTGCCGTGTCATTGACCACCTTGAGGAAGGGAATTACACCCTGGCTTTTGCCATTGGTGCCCTTGATGTGCGCCCCCATGGAGCGCACTGGCGTCCAGTCGTTACCCAGCCCACCGGCATATTTTTGCAACAGCGCGTTTTCCTTGATGGCCTGGAAAATGCCATCCAGATCGTCATCAACAGTGGTGAGGTAGCAGGAGGAAAGCTGGGGGTGGAGCGTGCCGGCGTTGAACAGCGTCGGAGTCGAACTCATGAAATCAAAGTTGGACAGCACTTCGTAGAACTCTATTGCCCTGGCCTCCCTTTCAATTTCATTGATGGACAGCCCCATCGCCACCCGCATAAAGAAAGCCTGCGGCAATTCGATGCGGCGCTCATCGATGTGGATGAAATAGCGGTCGTAGAGCGTTTGCAATCCCAAGTAACCGAACTTCAGGTCACGCCGTGAGTCCAGCGCCTGACCGAGGCGCTTCAGATCGAACTGCGCCAGGCGCGGATCCAGCAGTTCAGCCTTGATGCCAAGCCGGACATAGTCGGCAAAGGAGCTGCCGTAACGATCCGCCATGGCCGCCTGGCCGACTTCCTCGCCCAATACCTCGCGGCGGATCGTGTGCAACAACAGACGCGCCGTGACATAGCTGTACGCCGGATCCTTTTCAATCAAAGTGCGCGCCGCGAGGATCGCCGACTTGCGGATCTCTTCCACCGGTACGCCGTCATACAGATTTTTCAGCGTGGCATCAAATATCACGGCGGGTTCGACCGCCTCACCCAAGTCTACGCAGGCGGCCTGAATCGTTTCAAGAAGTGCCATCCGATCCAGGGGCGTCCGCAGCGCGCCATCGACAACATGCAGCTCGGATTCAGTGGCTACCGGTTTTTTTTGCTGTGCGCGTTCCTGATTGCGTTTCTCCCGGTAGAGCACGTAGGCCCGTGCCACGTCATGTTCGCCGGAACGCATCAAGGCCAGCTCAACCTGATCCTGAATGTCTTCTATATGGACAGTGCCGCCATGCGGTTGCCGCCGCATCAGCGCATCGACCACTCCCTGCGTGAGCTGGATCACCAGATCACGGATGCGTGCCGAGACGGCCCCTTGCCCGCCACTGATGGCGAGAAACGCCTTGGTCATGGCGATCGAAATCTTCGCCGGCTCGAAACCGACCACGGCGCCATTGCGGCGGATGATCTTGAATTCTGGATGATTCTGCGAAGAAGCGGGGAAAGACTCGGAAGAGAAATCGCGGGATGGAGTTGGGCTCAGGGAATTCTCAATTGCAACTTGCATCAATTGTCTCCGGTTATGTTGCTACCCACTAGATATAGTAGGTTACCAACCTATTGCCACTAATTCTAGTAGGTCAGTTTTTGGCTTGCAAGTATTTTTGCGGCTGCCTGCGAAAAATTTCTCGGCGCAGGCGAGACGAAACAATGTCCGCTTGGTTCTAGCGAATGACGCGAGACCAATCGAAATGCGGCCCGGGATCGGTCTTGCGGCCCGGAGCGATATCGCAGTGGCCGACGATGTCCTGAATCGGATAGCGATGCCGCAAAGCAGCAATCAGATGTATGAGCGTTTCGTACTGCGCGCTCTCGAAGGAAACCTCATCGCAACCTTCCAATTCGATGCCTAACGAAAAGTCATTGCAACGCTCGCGCCCGCACCACATCGATGCCCCCGCATGCCAGGCACGCCGATCGCAGGAAACAAACTGGATCAATTCGCCGGACCGTCGAATGAAAAAATGGGCTGACACCCGCAGGCCCGCGATCTCGCGGTAGTAAGAATGTTGCGCGGGATCGAGCTGATTGGTGAATAGCTGCTCGACACCCGGTCCGCCAAACTCATCTGGCGGCAAGCTGATCGCGTGTATCACCAACAGGCTGACCGCTGTGCCGGCCGGACGCGCATCGTGATTGGGTGAAGACGTCAGTCTGACGCCATCCAGCCAGCCATCGGCGGCCACCGCCCAGGTCGGGCCGGCTGCGCTCATTCGTTCAGTCCGAGGCGCTCCATGCGGTAGCGCAACGAACGGAAGGTGACGCCCAGCAGCTTGGCTGCGGCGGTGCGATTGTTGCGCGTCTTGTTCAGGGCTTCGAGAATGGCCTGCTTTTCGGTCTGATCCAGATAGTCCTGTAACGCTAGCTGTTTTGATGTGGCCGGAACCGCCGGCGTCAAGTTGAGATCGGCAACATCGATCGTGTTACCGCTGAGCAGGGCCATGGCGCGTTCGATGATGTTCTCCAGCTCGCGCACATTGCCCGGGAACGGGTATTCGGCCAGAGCACGCTGCGCCGCCGGGGTCAGATTCGGCGCGCCGACACCTGCGCTTTGCGCCAATTGTCCGATGATGCGCTGCGCCAGCAACGGAATGTCTTCCCGACACTCACGCAACGACGGCATGCGCAACTCCAACACATTCAGCCGATAGAACAGATCCTGACGAAACTTGCCTTGTGCCACGAGGTCCTTGAGGTTCTGGTGCGTGGCGCTGATGATGCGTACGTCTACCGCATCCTCGCCGGGGCTGCCGACCTTGCGTACCCGCTTTTCCTGAATTGTGCGCAGCAACTTGACCTGCATGATCAACGGCAGGTCGGCGACTTCGTCGAGGAACAAAGTACCGCCATTGGCCGCCTGGAAAAAACCTTCCCGGTCTGACTCGGCACCGGTGAACGCCCCTTTGCGGTAGCCAAAAAACTCGCTCTCCATCAGGTTTTCCGGAATCGCCCCGCAATTTACCGGCACAAACGGCCCGGCGCTGCGCGCGCCAAGATGATGAATGAGCTTGGCCGCCAACTCCTTGCCACTACCCGATTCGCCCGTTGCATGGAGCGGTGCCTGGCTACGCGCCACGCGTTCGATCATGGCGCGCACCTCGCGCATCGCCGGTGACTCGCCCAGCAGTG
The DNA here is from genome assembly GCA_043738625.1 of Sterolibacteriaceae bacterium. GTDB lineage: Bacteria > Pseudomonadota > Gammaproteobacteria > Burkholderiales > Rhodocyclaceae > JANYCD01. The sequence continues at coordinate 7,698 of JAYUFR010000291.1, read as the reverse complement.
AAAGCGATGCGCTGTTGGCCTTGCGTTCACTGGCAGGTGGCAGTTCCAGCGCACTCTTGACCAGGGCGCGCAGTTGTTCCAGTGACACCGGCTTGGAAAGATAATCAAAGGCGCCCGCCTTCAATGCAGACACCGCATTCTCCATGCTGCCATGCGCAGTGATCACCGCGACCGGCAGATCCTGGCAGGTTTCGGCGATATACCGTACCAGTTGCAGGCCTTCACCATCTGGCAACCGCATGTCGGTGAGACAAAGCTGGTAGTCGTGTTCGCCAAGGAGTCGGCGCGCCTCGGCCAGGGTTGCCGCACAATCCGCCGCCAGGCCCATGCGGGCCATGGTCAGATCAAGCAACTCGCGGATGTCGGCCTCATCGTCGACGATCAGGATGCGCCGCTGCTCGGATCGTGGTTTGCGTTCGGCTGCCGTCACTCGCTGCCTTTCCCGATGATGCGAAAATGGGTACCGACATTGGTGTCGAGAAAATCGATCACGGCGTCATTCGCTTCGCAGAGCTCGCGGGCAATGTAGAGCCCGAGCCCGGTACCCGAACTGCGCGTAGTAAAAAAAGGCTCGAACATGTGGCTGCGTTCCTCCGGCCCGATACCCGGGCCATCATCGATGACATGCAGTTCGACGCGTGAGCCGGATCCGGAATCACGCACCTCGATACGGATGCTACCGGAATTGCCGCGGCAATATCGCAAAGCATTGCCCACCAGATTGACGAGCACGCGATTCAGATGGCCGCGATCAAACATCATCGTTCTTCCGCCATCCGTGACCAACTGAATGGTCTGACGGGTGTTCGCTTCGATCAGGCTCATTTCTTCGACGAAGTCATCCAGAAATGGGGAAAGGGAAATTCGTTCCGATTCTGCCTTGTCGCGTCCGCCCAATTCCAGAACATCGGTGACAAGGCGATTCAACCGTCCCGTATTGTCCCCGATGATGCGCACCAGCCGCTTCTGCATATTGTCATCACACTCTTCGACCAGTAATTCCGAAGCATGACTGATCGACGCCAGCGGGTTGCGTATCTCGTGTGCCATATTGGCGGTCAGCCGTCCCAGCGCCGCCAGCTTGATCTGGCGCGCCTGAGCCTGGATGCGCTCCATGTCCTCCAAGTAAATCAGGGCATTGTCACCTTCGCCCACCGGGGGCAGAAATCGCATTCGCAGCATGCGATTGCTGTGTGCCAATCGCACAATCTCCACCGCTTCAACACCGGCCCGCCGCCAGGAGGAATAACCCTGCGCCATCTCGGTCGAAAAGTCGCTCAGATCAGGCGCGTCACCCGGCGAAACCTCGCACAACAACTCCGCCTGCGGATTGTGCTGGCGCACATGCCCCAGCGCATCCACCACCAGCACACCATCCTGCATGTCGCGGATCACACGCTGATTGATGCGAAACTGCTCCGCCAGTTCGATGCCGCGCTGACGGGCCAACTCCTCGTTGGCCACCACGCGCCGGGCAAGCAGACGTGCGGAAGCCGCGGTAGCGAAAAAACCGATGGAGATAATGCCGGTATGGGTAAAGTCTGCGAGCTCGGCGCCCTCCGAAAGCATCCGGTACCCCTGCTCGAGAAGTATCGCCACCGTCGCCATCGCGGCGTAAAACAAGACCAGCCGACCCTGTCCCACCAGCCCTGCACCGGCGAGGACGACCAGCAACATATAGCCGATCCCGCTGCGGTTTCCGCCATTTGCATACATCAGCAACGTCAGCGCCAAAACGTCGGCCGCAACTTCCACCGTCAACAACACGTCGAAGGAAGGGCGCCAGTGGAACGGCAATACCAGGAAGAACAGTGCAGAGCCGAGATAACCGATGCTGACCCACTGCGTCAGGTCTGGATTCTGAACCCCGAACAAACCTGGTTGACCGACGTAAAAACTCGCGAACGCGAACAGGCAAGCGACGGTGAGACGATAGAGGTTGAAGTAATGCAACGAGCCCCACAACGATTCTGCAGACGTGTCGCGCGTTGTCGATGCGGAAAGTGAACTCAGTGCGATTGGGTCCATAATTCGCGATGCCGTTCACAACAGAAGGATTGTCCGCCTGACATCAAGGCCTCGGATTCCGGCAGATGAACGCCACATTGAGCACAGACCAGCATTTGCTCGGCCATACGCGCCGATGATCGCTTGATGCCGGACGCCCTGCCGGATCTGAGCATGCGATATACGATAACCGCCAGCAGCAGGAGCAAGAGCCACCTTAACATTGCGCCAGCCCGGCGATGGAAAACACGGCGCCACTGCCACTAATAGCAAAACGCCGGTCCCCGACCATGGAGTACCGGCGCATCACTATATCGAATTGGTCGGGGTGAGAGGATTCGAACCTCCGACTCCTGCGTCCCGAACGCAGTACTCTACCAGGCTGAGCTACACCCCGAAACGGGTTCATATGATGGTAAATGATCCCGGCGCCATCGCTCGTCTTCAGTATCGGCGAGCAACAGCAAAGTCCGCTAATTCTAGCAGACAAGCCTTATATTGCGAAGCCGGCAGCGCGCCAATCGCTGCCTTTGCCGCATTGGCTTCTTCTTCCGCGAGACTGCGAGTCGCTTCGAGCGCGGCGCTGGAGCGGACAATCTCCAGCACCGCGGAAAACTTTTCGCGCCCGCCATTTTCCAGCGCATGACGCACCACCTCCGCATCCTGCGGCAGGCTGTGCGCCATGGCATAAATCAATGGCAATGTGGCTTTCCCCTCCGCCAGATCATCCCCAAGGTGCTTGCCGGTTTCACTTTCATCACCCGAGTAGTCAAGCATGTCATCGATCAGTTGAAATGCTGTCCCGAGGTGCATTCCGTAACGGGCCAGGCCATCTTCGATTTCCGCCGAGGCCGCTCCCAAAATGCCACCCAGGCGAGTCGCCGCCTCGAACAGCTTGGCCGTCTTGTAGTGAATGACCTGCAGATATTCTTCAATCCGGATATCCGCATTGTGGCAGTTCATCAACTGTAGCACCTCACCTTCGGCAATGACATTGGTCGCCTCGGCGAGCACTTCCATCACCCGCATGTTGCCAACCTCCAACATCATCTGAAAGGCGCGCGAATAAAGAAAATCGCCGACCAAAACACTGGCGGCACTGCCAAACAAGGCATTGGCCGTCTCGCGACCCCGTCGCAGGCTCGATTCGTCGACAACATCATCGTGCAGAAGTGTCGCCGTGTGAATGAACTCGATCACCGCCGCAAGTTCGTGATGATTCACGCCCCGATAGTCGAGGGCCCCCGCCGTCAGCAACAGCAGCGCCGGCCGCATGCGCTTGCCGCCGCTGCGAACAATGTATTCGGCAACCTGGCGGACCAGCATCACGTCTGAATGGAGACGATCGCGAATCACCGCATCGACGGCTTTCATGTCGGCGGCGAGGAGGGGATGGAGGATGTCGGGTTGCACGGATGGTGGGCGCGGAAAGGCAGGATGGTAGGAGCCGGCGCCCAGCCCGTCAACAAGGATGGTTTTGGCTTTGACTTAATGGTTTGTCTGCGTATAATGCGCGGTTCTTCGCAACACCCAGTCAACAATGGAGTCCATTATGTATGCGGTCATAAAAACCGGCGGCAAGCAGTACCGCGTCGCAGCCGGCGAAAAGATTAAGGTAGAACAGATACCGGCAGAAGTGGGCGCGGAAATTACTCTCGACCAGGTTTTGATGGTCGGCGAAGGCGAGTCGGTCAAAATCGGCACGCCCCTCATTTCCGGAGCCACGGTCACGGCCAAGGTCATCGCGCAGGGTCGCCACAAGAAGGTTACGATCTTCAAGATGCGGCGGCGCAAGCATTACCAGAAAGACCAGGGCCATCGCCAAAACTTCACCGAACTCGAGATCAGCGGCATTGCCGCCTGACGGGAGACTGAACCATGGCACATAAAAAAGCAGGCGGCAGTTCCCGTAACGGCCGCGACTCGGAATCGAAACGACTTGGTGTTAAACGCTATGGTGGTCAACTGGTATCCGCCGGCAGCATTATCGTGCGCCAGCGCGGCACCAAGTTCCATCCCGGCGACAACGTCGGCATCGGCAAGGACCACACGCTGTTCGCCAAAGTCAATGGCACGGTGCTATTCACGGTCAAGGGTGCCGAACAGCGCAAGCTGGTCAACATCGTTCCCGCGGCCGTTTAATTCGGCCTTGCGGCCGACCAAAAGCCCTATCCCTGCGATAGGGCTTTTGTCTTTTGGGGCCTCTGCATGAAGTTCTTCGACGAAGCGAAAATCGAGGTCATTGCCGGCAATGGTGGCAATGGCGCGGCCTCGTTTCGGCGCGAGAAATACATTCCGCGCGGCGGTCCCGACGGCGGTGACGGCGGGCGCGGCGGCAGCATCGTCGCCATCGCCGACCGCAACCTGAATACCCTGATCGATTTTCGCTACACCCGCATCTTCCGCGCTCGCCACGGCGAGAACGGGCGCGGGGCGGACTGCTACGGCAAGGGTGGCGACGATCTGGAACTGCGCATGCCGGTAGGCACCGTGATATCCGACTTCACCACCGGCGAAGTCATCGCCGACCTCGACACGGATGGCAAACACATCGTCGTTGCTAGCGGCGGCAAGGGCGGATTGGGCAATCTGCACTTCAAGTCCAGCGTCAATCGCGCGCCGCGGCAATGTACCCCCGGTGAAGAAGGGCAACGGTTTGAATTCAAGCTTGAACTCAGAGTACTGGCCGACGTGGGCCTGCTCGGCATGCCCAACGCGGGAAAGTCGACTTTCATCCGCGCGGTATCGGCGGCGAAACCCAAGGTGGCCGATTATCCGTTTACGACTTTGCATCCAAATCTGGGCGTGGTGCGCGTCGACCAGAACAAGAGCTTTGTCATTGCCGACATTCCCGGGCTGATCGAAGGCGCCGCGGAAGGCGCCGGCCTGGGTCATCGCTTTCTGCGTCACCTGCAGCGCACCCGACTGCTGCTGCATCTGGTGGATATGGCACCCTTCGATCCTGATGCCGACCCGGTACGCGACGCACGTGCGATCCTCGAAGAACTGCGCAAATACGATCCCGCGCTGATCGACAAGCCGCGTTGGCTGGTCATCAACAAGCTCGATCTGGTGCCCGAAGAAGAGCGCGAACAACGTATCGCGGCACTCGTGAAAGGCTACGGCGCGGTGGAAAAGCATTTCGCGATATCGGCGATCAGCGGCGAGGGCTGCACGGCGTTAACCTACGCCATCATGGAGCATGTTGATAGAACACGTCTGGACGCGCCACGCGATGCGACAGAGGATATCGACGAGTAAACGGCTGGTGGTCAAGGTCGGCAGCGCACTGGTGACCAACAATGGCACCGGCCTGGCGCAGTCCTTCATCGCCGACTGCGCGCGGCAGATCTCCGCGCTGCATGCGCAGGGGCGCGAAGTGCTGCTGGTCTCGTCCGGCGCCATCGCTGCGGGCATGCAGCGACTGGGCTGGGCCACGCGCCCGCATGCCGTGCATGAACTCCAGGCCGCCGCGGCCGTCGGCCAGATGGGGTTGGCCCAAGCTTATGAAAGCTGCTTCTCGGGCCATGGCTTGAAAACCGCACAGGTGTTGCTCACCCACGAAGACCTCGCCGACCGCACTCGTTATCTCAATGCCCGCACCACGTTGATCACGCTGCTTGGATTGGGCGTGGTGCCGATCATCAACGAGAACGACACGGTGATCACCGACGAAATCAAGTTCGGCGACAACGACACGCTGGGCGCACTGGTTGCCAATCTGCTCGAAGCTGATCTGCTGGTGATCCTCACCGACCAGCAGGGACTTTACAGTGCCGACCCGCGCAAAAACCCGGATGCCACGCTGATCGCCGAGGGCCAGGCAGACGATACGAAATTTGAAGCAATGGCCGGTGGCGCAGGCAGTTCGCTCGGCCGTGGCGGCATGATCACCAAGGTACGCGCAGCGCAGCGCGCGGCGCGTAGCGGTGCCGATACCCTGATTGCCAGCGGCCATGAGACGGATGTGCTGTTGCGTGTGATCGGCGGAGAAAATCTCGGCACCCTGCTCTACGCCGCCGCAACACCTTTGGCTGCGCGCAAGCAATGGCTCGCCGATCACCTGCAACTGGCCGGCAGCGTGACCCTTGACGACGGCGCCTTGCGCGCCCTGCGCGACGGGCGCAGCCTGCTGCCGATCGGCGTCGTGTCAGTGCAAGGAGAGTTTGCGCGTGGTGCGGCGGTCGGCTGCCGGACTCAGGACGGCAAGGAAGTCGCCCGCGGCCTGATCAACTATTCAAGTTCGGAAGCGCGGCGCATCGCGCGCCACGCCAGCAGTGAAATTGAATCACTGCTGGGGTATGTGGATGAAGAAGTACTGATACACAGGGACAACCTGGTTTTGCTGTAATGCTTTGCCGGGACTCGCCCCGGCAAGACAGTAGCGCATCTCGACCGGTAGCGAGTAAACTGTTCTCACTGGAGGTAGTCATGGACGCATCTCTCGTCAGCCGCAACCCGGAAATCATGAGTGGGGCGCTTTGCTTCACGGGTACCCGCGTGCCTATCAAGAACCTTTTTGACTATCTTGAAGGCGCGTCCTCTCTGGAAGACTTTCTCGAGGACTTTCCCTCCGTATCCCGAGACAAGGCGATCGCCGTACTTGAAGCAGCCAGAGCGCGCCTGACTGCCGATGCGCCTGCTGCTTGACGAGTCAGTGCCGAGCAGGTTTCGGCGTTCTTTGCCGAACCATGAAGTCCGAACAGTCGTCGAGATGGGCTGGTCCGGGATAAAGAACGGCAAACTCCTTGCGCTTGCGACCGACGAATTCGACGCGTTTATCACGGTGGATAAAAACCTGCCGTATCAGCAAAACCTGACGTCGCTTCCGGTAGCTGTGATCGTCTTGGATGCAGTGTCGAATGAGCTTCTCGCACTGCTGCCCTTGGTGCCAGCCCTTGAGCGGGCGCTTTCATCGCTGAAGCCTCGAGCGTACACACGTGTCGAAAGTGGCGCATAACTCGGCGTTCCGGCAAGGCCGAAGGGCCACCCGCTAAACGCGGTACGCTCAAACAATGCGGCCGGACTTCCCCTTCAGCCTTCGCTCCGCTCGGCGGGTCCGAGGGAAATAGGGCCATGCCATGGACAGCATTATTCGGGATGGGTATGCTGCGGGTTGATTATCAACAAGAACTGGAAATCGACATGCCCAGATATGGATATTTGTTGCCACATCTGGGCATTTCTGATGCGGTCTAAAAGACGTTGGACATATGAATTCAATTCAAATGTTTATTGACCTTGCCCCCAGTGCTGAACGACCTACTTTTTGTGCTCTTGGTTGGCATTCTCTGCGCTGCAATCTTTATGTCTGGATTGCAAGACCTCAAGGTGTGGAAGCCAAGTGTTGCTTCGACAGTATTAGAGTGGCTATTTGGTGCGACCGTTATCGGATTCGCACTTTTTGGCTCGACCTCGCGTCCCTGGATATTTGGGGCGTTTCTTATCGTTGGCGCGCTCTATATTTTTGCGATCCGCAGCGCTTGGAAAAACCATCACAACAAGGGTGAGGAGACGAGATGAACTTCGTCCAACCCCTCCATCGAGAGGGACCACCTATCGGCGGCCCCTCATGTCGTTGATACTCAAATCTAGCTTCCAATGATCGCGCGGACGTTGCGCTGCAGACTTTAGTCGGCCACTTCATCCATCGGTGAAATCGGTGCGGCCCTATTCCCCCTCGGACCCGCC
>JAYUFR010000290.1:0-3035 GCA_043738625.1 Sterolibacteriaceae bacterium | reverse complement strand
CGTGACGCTATGAATTTGAGGGGCAGACCGGTTTTGCTCCGGTGTCGTTTGTTGCGGCAGCGATTCGCCACCGACAGTTGCGTTGCCAAGGGAGATGCCGGCATCGGCCAGCATTTCCCGCAGCCGCGGCATAGCGTTTTCGATGGTATCGCGCACCTCGGCATGCGGCGAAGAGAAGTGCAGGGTGGCTTGCTGTCCGCCCTGATCGAGGGTCAGACGCATTTCTACGGGCCCGAGGTCAGGCGGATTGATGCGCAGTTCGGCAGTCTGGTTATGTTGACTGCTCATCCACACTACATGTTGTCCGAGCTGCTGGTCCCAACCGGGCGCGGTGAGCGGCGCTGGAATGTCGAGGCGCAGCGGCGTGGCGGCAGCAAGGCTCGATGGTGCCGGAGCAACCAGGATTGCCACTGCACGGTCGGGTTGCAGAGGCGTGCTGTCGATGGCGTTCATTGCCGCATGCGTTTGGCTATCGGCGGCGGCGACGGACTTGAGCACGGCGGAAAACTGCGCCGCGGCAGGCAGCGTTTCGCTCGACAGTTGTGGCGCATTCGAGCGCGATGTGGCTGATACGGATTCGGGATGTTCGGCTGCCGGCCTTGCATTGGGGAGGCCAAGTGCAATTGAATTCGTTGCCGACAGCGTGGCGTGCAGTTGTTCCGCCATGCCGAAACCTGTCGTGGGCGTCGCCGCCGAAATCGTCTCATTCGGTGGCAGCGCTGCATGTGCTGCGGCCCGCGCAGCGAGCGGATCGCCAACCATGGCCGGATTGGATAAATTAACCGCCGATGGATCGGCAGCCAGCGTTTTTTCATCCTTGGCTGCGGCAGTCGCTGCCATGCTTTCCTGGGTGGGAAGGCTGATTCCGGCGGGGAGCGATTGCGCCAACAGCGCGGCGAAATCAATCGCATCGGATCCATTGGAGGTTGTTGCCGGCGCATTCGATCCAGTCGCGCTGGCTGCGGCTTTTGCCGCAGCGGCGTGTGGAGGGGCCGGGTTGCTGGTGGCGAGTTGCAGGTTCATGGTGGCGTTGTTGCTTGATTCACTCGTGACCGATCAGCCGGGCGTGGGCCGTGGCCGAGTATTCATCGTGTTCCTTTTGCTCCGCCCGGCTCGCGCGCCGCGACTCGGTCTGCTGGTGGCGCTCGTGCAAGGTGTCGTAGGATGTCAGGCGGCGCTGCTCGCACTCCCACTCGTTGCGGGATGCCAGTGCCTGACGCTGCCAGTACGTCACCACCTCTACCTGTTGCTTAACGGCCAAATCCAGCTTGTTCATGAATTCCTGATAATTCCGCCAGCTTGCCGGGCTGACGCCGTCGCGCATGGCGATCTGAAAGCTGGCCTGATAATCGCGCCGGTATTCGATCAGCATTTGCAGCTTCTGGTCTTCGGCCTGCTCGCGGGAAAAGCTCTGCCCCAGATTCTGTGCGGCGCTATCGGTGCGGGCCTGGGCCAGATCGAGCAGGTTTTGCAGTGTGAATCGCGTAGTCATGCTGGGGCTCCGGTGATTGATGGCGTGGTCTTCATGCTGCGGTTGCGGCGAATAATTGGGTCAGTGCGGCAAGGCTGTCGGCGTGGGTTTCACTCTGGTTCATGTTCTGGCGCAAAAATGCTTCCATCTTCGGGAACAGGGTGATGGCCTGATCCAGTTGCGGATCGGCCCCCGACTGATAGGCGCCGACGCTGATCAAGTCGCGATTGCGTTGATAGCGCGCGTACAGCGAGCGAAAACGGCGCACCAATTCGAAATGCTGCGGCGTGACCAGTGCATTCATGGCGCGACTGATCGAAGCCTCGATGTCGATGGCCGGGTAGTGTCCCTGGTCGGCGAGCGAACGCGACAGCACGATGTGACCATCAAGAATCGCGCGTGCCGAGTCGGCGATGGGATCCTGCTGGTCGTCACCTTCCGTCAATACGGTATAGAAAGCCGTGATGGAGCCGGCGTTGGGGCCGGCGTTGCCGGCACGTTCGACCAGTTGCGGCAAGCGTGCGAAAACGGAAGGCGGATAGCCCTTGGTGGCTGGCGGTTCACCAATGGCCAGCGCGATTTCACGTTGCGCCATGGCGTAGCGGGTCAGCGAATCCATGATCAGCAGCACGTTCTTGCCTTGATCGCGAAAGTATTCGGCGATGGCGGTTGCGTAGGCAGCGCCCTGCAAACGCAGCAGCGGCGAAGTGTCGGCGGGCGCGGCGACCACGACCGAACGGGCCATGCCTTCGCTGCCGAGAATATTCTCGATAAACTCCTTGACCTCGCGCCCGCGCTCGCCGATCAGCCCGACCACGATGACATCGGCGCTGGTGTAGCGCGCCATCATGCCGAGCAAAATACTCTTGCCAACGCCGCTGCCGGCGAACAGCCCCATCCGTTGGCCGCGTCCGATCGGGCACAGGGCATTGATGGCCCGCACGCCGACATCAAGCGGTTCACTGATCGGCACGCGTTCCAGCGGATTGTAGGGGCGGCTGTGCAGTGGCACGCCGTGGTCAAGGTCAAGCGGGCCGAGCTTGTCGAGCGGGCGTCCTGCACCATCCAGCACGCGCCCCAGCAGCCCTGGTCCGACTGCGACGCGTTTGGCCTGATCCATCGCGCGGCGGCGCGGCAGGCGCGGTGAGCCCAATTGCGGCGCGTGGATCGGCGGTTCAACCGGTACCACTTCCACGCCCGGCGCCAGCCCATAGACCTCGTTGGTCGGCATCAGGAACAGTCTGTCGCCGTTGAATCCCACCACCTCGGCTTCGGTGGTGTTGCCATTGGGCAACACGATCTGGCAGGTACTACCCACCGCCAGCTTGAGGCCTACTGCTTCCAGCACCAGCCCGGCAACGCGCGTCAGGTGGCCGCTGGCTTGCAACGGTGCTGCTTCTGCCACAGTGCGGCCGCAATCGGACAGGAAAGCCGTCCAGCGCCGACTGTGGCCGCGAAATGTGCTGGTGGCGACTAGCATGGTGTGGCCTTCTTTAAAAAATCTTTCACCACAGAGGACGCGGAGGACGCAGAGGAAATCAAAGGCACAACGGAAACCGTCCTG
>JAYUFR010000289.1:0-3055 GCA_043738625.1 Sterolibacteriaceae bacterium | reverse complement strand
GGTAAGAGCAACTGAGGTTGACAGCACCCCGGCCTTCCACGCCGCGTCGGCCAAGGCCATCATGGACTACGCAGCTCTTCAAGCCTGGCGCGACCGGGTCTGGTTCGCCGATGCGGGCATGGACCCGGAGCGGGCAAGCTTGCCAAGCATCGACGCCATGCTGGCGCAAGCCAATTAAAAAAGCGCGAGCGAAGCCGCGCTTTTGGTCCCTCTTTCAGGCAGCGGAATCAGCGCGCTTTCTGCAGCCTCAGGCTTTCGCGGATATGTTCAACATACGCGGTAGGCCACATGAACTCGACGTAGCCAATGCCCGGTTTGCCTTCGAGCGTGCAGTGCATGCCGCCCTCGTTCAAGGTGGTGTGTGGCCCCGGCACCAGCAGATAGTGGGCAAAGAAAGTCCCATCCAGACGCGTGGCCCGGCCGGCAGTATCGTGGATGACAGAGCGAAGTGCGGTATGCAGGTACTGGTCGTCATGCTCGAATTCAGTCTCCACCGACGACACCTCGGCAAACACACCATCACGCAACACGTAGCCACGAATCTCGACCCCGCCGAGCGCCTGCATTTCCATGAAATGAATCACCAGATCCGGGCCGGCTTGCGCATGCACCCATTTCCAGTGTTGCGCCGACTGCCAGTCGCGTGTGCCCCAACTGTGGTCACGACAGCCCATGGTATCGAAGGGAATTTTGCGACCGTCGAGGGTCAGCACGCCTTTCATGCGCCCCGTCTGCTCGAGGCGGTTGTCGGCCAGGTATGACGGGCAGCCGTTCGGATGGACGCCGTAAAAATAAGCAGGATGAACCGCCTCGAAAGTGCATTCAAGGCTGGCGCGCTTGCCACGCACCGATATCCTGGCGTTCTGCAGTTTCATGTCCTGACTGAAGTGGATATCGCCTACCCGCCAGTCATCGAAATTCTGCGCCGGAAGAACCGGGATGTTGGCGAAGTGCTCGACGATCGGCTCGTCACCGACACCCGGACCGAACAAAAAGAAAATCCCGCCGGCGACACCCTCGCGATCGACCCAGGTGTAAGGGCAGCCGACGATCTGCTCCTCGCCGAGAACAAAGACGTAGGGAACCGACTCGCGCGAAAACGGGTTATTCGCCAACGGGTGACGCCCATCGTTTATAGGATCAAGCTCGGGGACTTTTCGCCCCATCATTGCCATCGTCGTTTTACTGCGCATCTGGTTTCTCCCATTTTTTCATTTCGTTGCTCCGACAGATTGCATCACCGCCGCCGCCGACACAATCAAGCAATGCTTGTCCGCAAGGATGTTAGCGGGCAAGGGCCTGAACCGCTACCCCTCCATGTGGCGGGGGACTTGAAGGGAAGCGGTAGTCGTATCCGGTGTGGTGGTTTAGACTTGAGCCTCGACACGCTTGCGCGATGCCAAACCGAACACTCACACAAAACGAGGAGAAAGCTTGAACCCTTCCACCCATCATTCCGCGCGCTTCGACGACATGGAGCCGCGCGTCAAGCAGTTACTTGACGAGAAGCTCATCCGCCGCGAGAAAGGCCCGTATCGCTCGCTCAGCGATGCCGAGGTCAACGCCAAGCTGGATCGTCTGCTGCGCGCGAACGGCTTGAACGATTTCCGCATCGAATCCATCAGCCGGCTGGCGGGCGGCGCGTCGAAGGAGCAGTTTATTTTCACGCTGGTCAGCGGCGCCGGGTTGGAAAAACGGTCGGAAAAACTGGTGCTGCGCATGGACCCGCTGGAAGGCGTCGTCGAAACCTGCCGCTACCGCGAGGCCGAGCTGTTGCAGGCATTCCATGGGTTGCTGCCCTTGCCCGAAGTCCGCTTCATTGACGGCGAAGGTGCGCACCTGGGCCAGCCCGGCGTCATCACCAGCTTTGTGTCCGGGGTGACCAAACCACCGGCGCAATCGAAGGTGGTGGTATCCGGTGTCGGCACTTCATTCACGCCGGAATGGCGCGCCAGGCTGGTACCCCAGTTCATCGAGAATCTGCGCCAGATCCATGCCTTCGACTGGCGCAAGGCCTCGCTGCCGCACTTCCAGGCACCGACCGCGCATCGTGAGCAGGCGGCGCTGTGGCAGGTGAACTGGTGGACCCGGGTATGGCACGACGATCACATTCCGGCCTATCCGTTGTTCACCACCGGTGAGCGCTGGCTGCGTGAACATCTTCCGTCCTGCGATGAGCTTGTGGTCATCCATGCCGATTACCGGACCGGCAACTTCATGTTCGACCCCGAGACGGGCAAGTTCACCGCCATCCTCGATTGGGAGCTGGCGCACATCGGCGACTTCCACGAAGAACTGGCCTGGAGCCTGCAGCGCCTGTTTGCCGGCGAACCGGAAGGCGGCAAGAGCTATATCTGCGGCCTGATGACCAGGGAGGATTTTCTGGCGCAGTACCAAGCCGCCACTGGAAGAAAGGTCAACCCGCGAACGCTGGCGTTTTACGAAGCGCTCGGCGCCTACAAGTGCGCTACGCAATTACTCGGCAGCAGCCTCGCCGCGGCAGTACGGCAAAACAATCATCAGGACCTGCTGCTGACCTGGCTGGTCCCCCTCGGTCACACATTCCTTGCCGACATGGCACGCGTCATCAAGGCGGAGAAAAATATATGACACCCGATATCGACGTACGTTTGCAAAGCGTCATCAAGGCGATCGAGCAGGTCATCCTGCCGGCGCTCGACCCCAACAACCCGCTCGCGCGCGAGCAGGCCGCGCTGGCCATCGGCCACCTGCACATGATCCGCGGCCAGTGGCCCTACATGGCCGACTATATGGCCATCTGCCTGGCTGATATCGTCAAGCTCGGCGCAGACCTGCTGAAAGTCGCCGACGGTGGTCTGGCAACCCGTGATACGGCCAATGCCCTGCAATCGACGCTTGATCAAGCGGGCAAGGAAAAAGGTGGCCCCACCACCGCCATTGCGCAACGGCGCGATGCCATCGCCGTCGCAGTGGACGATTTGATCAACGCTTCGGCAGTCGACGGCAGTCAATCATTTCGCGATAGCTCCGAAAACATCGTGCTCGACTACGGCATCCACCAGACATCCAGGGA
>JAYUFR010000288.1:0-9294 GCA_043738625.1 Sterolibacteriaceae bacterium | reverse complement strand
ACCCTTGGTGCCGCCGGTAACCAGAATCGACATGATCAAACCTTTGCAGCGATGAGCGCTCTGAGCTCGGTTTTAAGGACCTTGCCGTAGTTGCTTTTGGGCAGGGCATCGACGAAGCAATAGCGTTTGGGCCGCTTGAAACGGGCCAGGCAGTCAAGGCACAACGCGTCGAGTTCAGCCTCGCTGACCTGCATGCTGTCACGCACAACAACGAAGGCCGCCACGGATTCGCCCCACTCGGGGTCCGGTACACCGATAACGGCGACCTCTTCGACGGCCGCACTGCCCAGCAGCGCCTCTTCCACTTCGCGCGGATAGATATTGGCACCACCGCTGATGATCAGATCTTTCGAACGGTCCTTGAGATAAAGAAAACCGCGCTCGTCGAAACTGCCCAGGTCGCCGGTATGCAACCACCCATCGCGCAGTGCAGCGGCAGTCGCCTCGGGATTGTTCAGGTAGCCGCTCATCACCACGTCGCCGCGCACGAGAATCTCTCCGATCTCGCCCGGCGGCAGTTCGTCGCCCGCTGCATCGGCAATGCGCACTTCGACCCCGGTGCGCGCGATGCCGACCGAGACCAGTCGCTCGGAAAATTCGGCACTGCCATCGTCGCGATACAGGTGCTTGGGCATCGCCGTGATGGTCAGGGGCGACTCGCCCTGCCCGTAGCCGTTCCAGAAGCGCAAGCCGAAAGCCTTGAGTGCGGCACGCACATCGCCCGGATAGATCGGCGCCGCTCCGCATAAAACGGTGCGCAAGTGCGAGACATCCAGCCGTGACAGTTCGGACGAGTCGAGAATTCGCCGCAGCATCGTTGGTGCGGCGAAGAAAGTCACCTGCGGATAGTGGTTGATCAGATCAATCGTTTCAGCAATGTCGAAACCGCCGCTGGCCGGGAGCACCTGATTGCCGCCCTTGGCGATGTGTGCCAGACAGAACAGCCCAGCCGCATGGCTTTGCGGGCCGAGATGCAGCAGCGCATCGAACTCGTCAACCTGGTCAACATCGCACAGATAGGCCTGCGCCATGGCATGCAGGTTGCCGTGCGAAAGCATCGCGCCCTTGGGGCGGCCGGTGGTACCGCTGGTGTAGAACACCCATGCCAGTTCATCGCGCTGCGCGCTGTGCTGCGGCACCGCGGGCTGACCGAGCAAATCTTCGTACTCCGAGCCACCGACGGTGATGCCACGCACGCCGGACCCGCAATGGCCTGCCGCAATGGCAGCCGCCTGCGCGGTATCGTCGGTCGCCAGGCACAGCACGGCGGCAGAGTTTTCGATGATGAAGGCCGCTTCGCGCGGATGCAGCTTGGCATTGATTGGAACGGCACACAGCCCCGCATGCCAGATGGCAAATAAAATCTCGACGTACTCGGAACAATTTCCCATGTACAGCACGACCCTGCTGCCCGGGATGACGCCGGGAAGCTTCAGCAGCCCACCGGCGCGACGCGCAACGCGCGCTTGAAGCTCCCGATAGCTGTAGCGCATTTCCATGCCCACCGAAACCGCCGGTCGATCAGGAAACGTTCTTGCCGAACCCGCCAGCAGTTGCGCAATGTTCATGATGCGTTATCAGATCGATGAACTCAGCGCGCCAGAATGGTGATGGCGACCGCACCCGATTCGGCGCCGATCAAGCCGCCGCCGTTTTCCGCGATGGCCACCCGCGCACCCTCGACCTGACGCGGACCGGCCTGGCCACGCAGTTGGGTAACAAGTTCGTAGATCTGACCGAGCCCGGTGGCGCCGATCGGATGCCCTTTCGATTCGAGACCGCCGGAAGGATTCACCGGCACCCTGCCGCCCAGGCTGGTGGCGCCGCTTTCCGCCAATGGCCCGCCGCCACCGAACTCACACAGCATCAGGCTTTCGGTCTGCTGGATCTCGCCGAACGCAGTGGCGTCGTGAACTTCGGCAACGTTGATGTCGTCGGGACCGATGCCAGCGAGTTCATAGGCTTTCTTCGCCGCCATGTGCGAAACGTCATGCCGGTAATCATCGACGGCACGGCGCCCGCCACCCATCAGCACACTGGCGCGCACTTCACAGGCAGCACTGATGCCAAGCTGGCGCAAGCCCGCTTCGGAACACAGCAACGCGGCGGCGGCGCCGTCGGAGATCGGCGAACACATCGGCAAGGTCAGCGGCCAGACGATCATCGGTGCGGCCAGTATTTCGTCGATGGAGTAATCGCGGCGATACTGCGATAGAGGGTTGTGCACCGAGTGGTGATGGTTCTTCGCCGCCACGACCGCGATCTGGCGTGCCGTGGTACCAAAATTGCGCATATGAAATTTTGCAAACGCCTGATACACGTCCATGAAGACGCTATGCGGCCCGGTGTTGGCATACTCAGTGGGTGTCGGTACGCCATTGCCCATGTGCAGCAGGTTCGCGACGGACTGGTCCACCGAGTGAACGTCCCAACTGCCATCGAAAATCGAGAAGCTGAGTGCGCGATCCTGTGAGTACATTTTTTCTGCGCCGACCGCCAGCGATATATCGGACATGCCAGCGCGGATATGAGTGACGGCCATGTTGAAGGCGGTCGATGCGCTGGCGCAGGCATTCTCGACATTGACCACCGGTGCATTGCCCAACGCCAGCGGCAACAGTGCGATCTCGCCACGAATCGAATGCTGGCCCTCCATCACCCCCTGGGCGGAATTGGCGAAGAATGTCGAATCAATGCGACTTGCATCGCAGCGGGCATCTTCAAGTGCGGCGGTAGCGGCAGCGACGGCCAGGTCGCTCACCGAGCGGTCAAGAAATTTTCCGAACGGCGTCATGCCGACGCCGACAACATATACCCTGGACATTTGATTCTCCTCCACGCTCTATTTGATTTTCTGGCCTTGTGTTCGGATACGGCGCATGCAAGCGCAAGCCATTTTGTCTGACCCGATTGTAGAACAGTCTATTTGCTGTGGGTAGAATGAGGCCATCATTGCGCCGCTCCGGCGTTGAACCTGCGAGGCAAAATCCGATGGGCACAAGAATCCTGATTACCAACGACGACGGCGTGCACTCGGAAGGCATCGAAGTGCTGGCCGAGCTTGCCCGCCAGCACAGCGACGACGTCTGGGTGGTGGCGCCTGACTCGGAGCGCAGCGGCGCTTCCCATTCCATCTCGCTGGCCGATCCCCTGCGCGTCCGCCAACTGGGGCCGCAAACCTTCGCCGTGCGCGGCTCGCCGGCCGACTGCGTGGTGCTGGGTGTCAAGCACCTGTGCAAAGACAAGCGCCCGACCGTCGTCCTCTCCGGTGTCAATCGCGGTGCCAACACCGCCGACGACGTGATGTACTCGGGCACCATCGCCGCCGCGATCGAAGGCGTACAACTCGGCATCCCTTCCATCGCCTTTAGCCAGATACTTGTGCGCGGCCAGCCGGCGCCCTGGCACACCGCACGGCATCACGGCGCCACCCTGCTGCCGCGACTGCTGGCCCTGTGCACCAGCAAGGACACGCTGCTCAATGTGAATTTTCCGCCGCTCGAACCGGATGCCGTCAAGGGTGTCCTGGTCACCCGCCAGGGCAAGCGCACCTGGCAGGAAATCGCCGTACAGGAGCGCATCGACAATCGCGGCTTCGCGTATTACTGGCTCAGCTTCGAGCATAAGGTCACCAATCCGCCTGACGGAACCGATCTCGCCGCCATCGCGCAGGGCTTCATCTCGGTGACCCCGCTGCACCTGGACCTGACCGACGATGAGCGAATTCCGCAACTGGTCCATGCCTTGAAATAACGCTGACGGCAATCGTCAACGCCTGGTGGAAGGTTCGCCCTTCCACGCCGCGAATCGGGCCAGATCAGTGAAGCGGATATTGTCGCTGGCGAGTCCGTCGAGCACGACCTGCAGGCCGCCCGAGCGGATCATCCATTCCAGTCGGTGGTCGCGGTAGTGGCGCTTGAAACTGCCCGATTGCACTGACTGGACGCGAGTCTCCATCACCGGGATGACTGCCAGCGCTTCCGCCACGGTCTGGGCCACCGAAGCTCGGTTCATGCCGCGCTCAAGCCAGGCTTCCAGCCTTGATCCCGCTGGCGGAGCAATGCCGAACATGCGCGACATGGTCACATAAGGCAAGGCGCAAAGATCACCCCAGCCGAAACTCGCGCCACTCAACCATGGCTCGTCACCCAGCAGTGTCTCCAGCCAGGCATGCATCTGGCCGACCTGTTCAACAGCGGCGGCATACAGCTTCTGTCGCAGTGCAGCGTCGCCGCGACGGAAAAAACGAATCTCGCCAAGCCCCCAGTTGATCGCTTCGTAATGGGTATCGCAGACCTCCTCGATCATTCGCATCCGTGCCTTCGCCGCAGCACCGCCAGGCATCATCGGCGGCAACGGAAAACATTCTTCGAGATATTCAAGAATGATTGTCGAATCAAAAATCGTCGCGCCGTTGTGCGTCAGTGCGGGAACTTCGAAGCGGGGATTACGCTGGGCAAAATCGGCATTGGCGGCGCCTGAACCGAGCCCCTCGGGCGTACGGCTCTCGAAGTCCAACCCCTTCTCGCGCAGCAGGATGCGCACCTTCTGCGCATAAGGCGACAGTGGATGCTGGTCAAGCAACAGTGGCTCGTTCATGCGTCAGCCTGCATTGAATCCGCCATCGACGCTGTAAACCGAGCCGGTGATGAAAGCGGAATCGTCGCTGGCCAGGAACCGCATCAGCTTGGCGACGTCAGCGGACTCGGCATAGCGCTGCAGCGGGATCATTGCCTTGAGCATGGTGTGCACTTCTTCCGCCTTGCCGGGCATCAGGCCCTCCTCCAGCGAACGCATCATGCGTGTTTCCACCGGGGATGGATTGACGGTATTGACGCGGATATTGAACGGCGCGCATTCCAGCGCCGCCGCGCGCATCAGCCCGATCACCGCATGCTTGCTGGTGACGTAGGGTGTGACACCGGCGGTACCGCGCAGCCCGGCGATCGAAGACGAGATGACAATGCTGCCGCCGCCGCGCTTGCGGATTTCCGGAATGGCGTACTTCAAACTCAGCCAGACGCCGCGCACATTGACGGCGATCACCCGGTCGAAGTCGGCGGGGTCAGCATCGAAGATCGGCGCGACCTTGCCTTCGATGCCCGCGTTCGACAGCAACACATCAATGCCACCGAAACGATCCACCGCCGCGCGGATATAGGCCTGCGTCGACGCGACATCGGTGACATCGGCGACGCATGCACTCACGCGCTTGCTGCCGATTTCCGCAACGGCAACGTCAAGCGCTTTCGGGTTGCAATCGACCAGCAGCACAGCGGCGCCGTCGGATGCCAACAGCTTCGCCGCCGCCTTGCCGATTTCACCGGCACCGCCGGTGATCACTACAACCTTGTCCTGAAAACTGCTCATGCCGAGCGCCCTTTCTCAATGTTCGTCAGTGATCGATCTGTTCGAATGTCAGCGTGCCAGGTAACCACCATCAATCGGATAGTAGGCGCCAGTTACAAACGAAGCACGGTCCGAGCAAAGCCAGACCACCAGTTCGGCCACCTCCTGCGGAAGACCGAGTCGACCGATGGGATGCAGCGCGGTCAACATTGCATTGATGGCGGGATCGTTGGTCAGGTTTTCCGTCAACGCGGTGGTGATGAAGGCCGGTCCCACGGCGTTGATGCGGATGCCCTGCGCGCTGTATTCCAGTGCAGCGGCGCGCGTCAAGCCCACCACGCCATGCTTGGCCGCCGTATAGGCCGGCGCCGTGGCAAAGGCCACCGCGCCCAGCACGGAGGCCATATTGATGATGCAACCGCCGCCGTTCTTGAGCATCGCGCCGATCTGGTACTTCATGCCGTAGAACACGCCCGACAGGTTGAGGTCGATGACCTGCGCCCAGCCGTCCAGTGGATAGTCGGCGGTAGGCGCTGCCGCGCCGGCGATGCCGGCATTATTGCAAGCCACGTCCAATCGACCGAACCTGGCCACGGTGCGCTCCACCAGATTCTGGCAGTCCGCGGGCTTGCTCGCATCAGCCACCACAAACAGTGCTTCGCATCCCTGGGCACGTACCAGCGCTGCTGTCTCTTCGCCGGCTTTCTCGTTGATATCCGACACCACAACCTGGGCGCCCTCGCGCGCCCAGGTCAGTGCAATGGCACGTCCGATGCCCGACGACCCCCCGGTGACGAGCGCAACCTTGTCCTTCATCAGCATATTGATTTCTCCTCGGAAATATTTTTATGCGTTGTGCTTGTCCATCCGTTCGGCGAAGCTACGACGCCATCAATCCGCCATCCAGCACGAGTTCGGTACCGGTCGTCCAGCGCGCCGCCTCCGAGGCGAGATAGCACACGCCGCTGGCGACATCCTGCGGCAAGCCCAGGCCCAGTGGTTGCACATTCGCAAAGGCCTTTTCTGCGGCTTCGGCACTTGGGAACAGGCCCAGCTTGACGTAGTCGTTGATCAACATGTTTCCCATGTCCGTCTTGACCACGGCGGGGTGAACCGAATTGACACGGATGCCGTAATTCAGGCGCGCGCATTCGACGGCAGCGGCCTTGGTCATCAACCTGACCGAACCCTTCGAGGCGCAATAGCTGCCCAGCCCCACCGACCCCATGAGTCCAGACACGGACGAAAGATTGACGATGGATCCACCGTTACCGGACGCGCCGCCCGGCCGCATGGTTCGAATTGCATGCTTGATGCCGAGGAAGGTTCCGGTCGAATTGACCGCCATGGTCTTGTTGAACTCTTCCAGCGTGATGTCGGCAAAGAGCCGGGTGATCTCGATGCCGGCGTTGTTCACCAGGATGTCGAGCCGGCCGAAACGCTTCAGCGCGGTCGCCATCGCTGCTTCCCACTCCGCTTCCTGCGTCACATCGAGACGTGTGAAAGCTGCGTGGTCACCGAGCCTGGCGACAGTCTTTGCACCCTCCTCGGCCAACACGTCGGTCACAAGAACTTTTGCGCCGGCCTCGACCAGTGTCGCCGCGATGACTGCACCGAGGCCACGCGCGCCGCCGGTGACCAATGCCACTTTTCCATCGACTCTGAAACGATCCATGTTGCTGCCTCCGATTATTGGTTGTTGTCGTTGGTAATTCTGAAACTCTTGCGGAACTTCCCATACACAAATCTTCGAACAGGCATCGACGCACTTTCAATCCGCTGGCGCAAGCGTGGACCAGAACGTTGCCAGGCCTTCTGCTGCAGCCGCGGCGTCTTCCAACATCCACCAATGGCCCATTTTGCTCAGGGTAAGAATCCGCGCGCCAGTACGTTCAGCAACGTCGAATGCCATCTCCGACGGAACGAACGGATCATTGGTCGCATGGATCAGCAGCGCCGGCCGTCGCGCCGCGGCGGCAAGCTGGTCGCCGAGTTCGCGCATCGCGGGCTGCACGGCGGATCGATATAGTGTGAGGATGCATCGACCCATTTGCGGGTCCAGCCCCTTGGCCATCTCGGGTCCAAGCCGGGCAGGAACGCCGAAAGCGGCCGAAAGCTGCTCGCCATTCAACGCGACGATCTGGGCGATGGAAGCTTCGCCGGCTCCTGCTGTCTGCCAGACCTGTGCAGCCGGATGCCATTGATAATCGGGATGGAGCAGCCCGGCGCAATCGGCCGCCCAGGAGCGCAGCAGGTCAGGCCGCTTCGCCGCGACCGCATACACGTGGCCGGCTCCCCAATCGTGGCCGACGAGATCGATTTCGCCTCCCAGCTTCTCCAGTTCCGCGATCAACCAGTCGCGGTAACTCAAGCGACTCGGCTCAAATCCCTCCGCTACCGGAGCGCCAAACCCCGGCGGAGAAAGCATCACCAGGTCATCGACACCTCGCCGACGCAAGGCGGACGAAAGCTCCGACCAGACGAAGGCAGTTTCCGGGTTGCCATGAACAAAGACCTTGGTCATGGTCTCACTTCAGTTCTGCAATGGGCTCACCAACAACTTGATCTGTTTCGACGGCTTGCGCAGCGCCTCGAATTCGGCCGGCAACTTTTCGAGGCCGAAGACATCCGTAATCATCGGCGCCGAATCGAGGCCTTTCTTGTCGAGCAGGTTCAGCACCAAACGCCAATCGGGCTTGCCATAGCCCAGCACGAATTGGACGTTGATTTCCTTGAACACGCCGAGCATTGGCATCAGCTTGTCTTCGTGCATGCAGACACCAACAACGACAATGCGACCACGCGGCGCCGAAAGATTGATGCATTCCTGCAGCAAGCCCTGCACGCCAACACATTCGAAGATCACATCGGGTGGGCCACCAGCGATTTTGGCAAACGCGGAGGCCACCTCTTCCTTCGCCGGGTCAATGGT
Organism: Sterolibacteriaceae bacterium; assembly: GCA_043738625.1. Classification (GTDB taxonomy): domain Bacteria; phylum Pseudomonadota; class Gammaproteobacteria; order Burkholderiales; family Rhodocyclaceae; genus JANYCD01. Next base: position 1,013 of record JAYUFR010000288.1, on the reverse strand, counting down.
CCCGGTGGCGCCGAAAGCCAGCGCGGTATTGCGACGGATCTCGGCGTACTCGCTGACTACCACACTGAAGGCACCGGCCAATTTGGCGAAGGCCACCACGGCGAGGCCAATCGGCCCGCCACCAATCACCAGCACCTTGTCACCCAGCTTGACCCTGCCCTTTTCGACCGCATGCAAACCGACCGCCAGCGGCTCCACCGTGGCGCCCTGGCGCGAGCTTACCTCCTTGGGCAGACGCAAGGCCTGGGACACGTCCACCGCCACGTACTCGGCGAAGCCGCCGGGTACCTCCGGTGCATAACCGGTAATTCGATTATTGGGACAGAGAATACCGAGATCGTCCTTGCATTCATGCAATCCGCTGGCACGACAGGGATCGCAGGCATTGTTCGGTACCGCGGTGATCAACTCGCCGACCTTCCAGCCCGGCGCACGCGATTCGACAATCTCGCCGGCGAATTCGTGACCGAGCACCGAGCCGGGCTTCACCACGAACGCACCATGCTGCGTGGCATGCAGGTCCGACCCGCAAATGCCGCAGTAGTGCACCTTGACGATCACGCCACCCGCTTCAACCTTTGGTTCCGCCACATTGCAAACATCCAGCGGTTGACCGATCCCGCGAAAAACGGCTGCACGCATCATTCACCTCCACGTCATGGAAATTTTAGGGAAACAGCTACCGAAGCTACATGCGGGCGGTGGTGCCGCCATCGATTGTCAGCACGGTACCGTTGCAGTAGCTGGACTCCTGGCTGACCAGATAAAGGCAGCCGTAGGCAATTTCGCTGGCCGTTGCGGCCCGGCGCATGGGCGTGATGCTGTCGGCGACGACCGGGTCCTTGAACAGGTCCATGTAGTCCGCGACCATCGGGGTGTCGATGAAGCCCGGCGCGATGCAATTGACGCGGATACCTTTGGCGGCATAGGCGACGCACATGGAGCGGGTGAGGTTGATGATGCCGGCCTTGGCGGCCGTGTAGGTGTGTCCGTCGGGGATGCCCGTGTAACCG
>JAYUFR010000287.1:0-3062 GCA_043738625.1 Sterolibacteriaceae bacterium | reverse complement strand
GTTCAAGCGTCGAAAGTTCCTTGCTGCAGACTTTTCCGAAGGCCCCGCGTAAATGCTCGACATGCGCCGGAAACGCCTGATCGAAGACTTTTTCGCCCTTGCGGGTCAGGCTGACCAGTGTCGACCGGCCATCATCCGGCGAACCTTTCCGGGTGACGATCTCTTTCAGTTCGAGCCGATCCACCACGCCGGTCAGCGTGCCCTTGGTGATCAGGGTGCGCTCGCCCAGTTCGCGAAACGTCATGCCGACGGTATTGCCCAGCGTGGCGACGACATCGAACTGCGGCGGCGTGAGGCCCAGCCCCTGGATGTGGTGGGCCGAATAGCGCTCGAATGCCTGATAGCACGAGACCAGCTCGCGCAAGGCGCTCAAAAACGGGGCTCGGGACGAGGAATGGGGCATGAAGGAATGGCGTAACGGTAGTTCTAAGTAGAACCAATATAGTTCTACTTAGAACCATTGTCAACCCCGCGACGAATCAGGTGGCGAACTGCTGCTTGACGCGCAGCGTGGGGCTGTCCGGCCCCATCGCCAGCAGGCGGTCGATGTTGGGGTGCTTGCCGGGATGGGCCTGGGCATTGGCGACATGCTCGGCATACAACTCCAGCCCTTTCTTTGCCGCCTCGGGCGTGATCGCGCCGAAGGTCTGGCCCAGGTGGTTGTACAAGGCGAGCGAGCCGATCTGCCCCGGTTTGTGTTCTATGGTGGCGACCACTGTGCCCTCCGCGTCGAGCAACTGTAACGCTGCGAGGTGGGCGATACCGGGTAATTGCTTGATGTTGTCAGCGAAAGCCAATTAAATTCTCCGCGCCAGTTCAGCGGCCTTGCCGATGTAGCTGGCCGGCGTCATCGCCAGCAGCCGTTGCTTGTCGGCATCGGGAATTTTCAAACCGCGGATGAAGGCATGCAGCGCATCCTTGTCGATGCCCTTGCCGCGCGTCAGTTCCTTCAATTGCTCATAGGGGTTTTCGATGCCGTAGCGACGCATCACCGTCTGCACTGGTTCGGCCAACACCTCCCAGCACGCATCAAGATCCGCGGCAAGGCGCTTCGGGTCGGCTTCCAGTTTGCCCAAACCGCGCAGGCAGGAACCCCAAGCCAGCAGGGTGTACCCGAACGCCACGCCCATGTTGCGCAACACGGTGGAGTCGGTGAGGTCGCGCTGCAAGCGTGACACCGGCAGCTTCTCGGCCAGGTGGCGCAGCACCGCATTGGCGAGGCCCAGATTGCCTTCGGCATTTTCGAAATCGATCGGGTTCACCTTGTGCGGCATGGTGGAGGAACCGATTTCGCCGGCTTTCAGCTTCTGCTTGAAATAACCGAGCGCGATGTATTGCCAGAGGTCGCGATTGGCATCGACCAGAATGATATTGGTGCGCGCAATGGCGTCATAAAGTTCGGCCATCGCGTCGTGCGGTTCGATCTGGATCGAGTAGGCGTTGAACTCAAGACCCAGCGATTCGATGAAGCCGCGATTGAATGTTTCCCAGTCGAACTCCGGATACGCCGCAAGGTGCGCGTTGTAGTTGCCTACCGCGCCGTTGAACTTGGCAGTGAGGCGCACACCGGCGATGCGCGCACGGGCGCGTTGCAGGCGTGCCGCGATGTTGGCCATCTCCTTGCCCAGCGTGGTCGGCGTGGCGGGCTGGCCGTGGGTGCGGGCCAGCATGGCGAGGTCGGCATGTTCATGCGCCAGCGCGACAAACGTCGCGATCAACCGGTCCAGTTCCGGCAGCAGGTTCTGCGCGCACGACTGCTGCAGCATCAGCGCGTGGGAGACATTGTTGATGTCTTCCGAAGTGCAGCCGAAGTGAATGAACTCGCTGACCTGCATCACTTCTGCATTGTTGGCCAGACGCTGCTTGAGCCAATACTCCATAGCCTTGACGTCGTGATTGGTGCGCGCCTCGATAGTCTTGATGGCTTCGCCGTCCTGCACCGAGAATTCGGAAACGATCCGATCAAGTTCGGCAATAGTGGTATTTGAGAAGGGTTTGATCTCGACCAGTGCCGATGCCGCCGCCAGTGCCTTGAGCCATTCCACCTCGACGTAAACCCGATTCCGGATCAGGCCGAATTCGGAGAAATGCGCGCGCAACGGCTCGAGTTTGTCGGCATAGCGACCGTCGAGCGGCGAGAGGGCAGTCAGGGCGGAAACCATGGCGGATGGGCTTAAGAGGACGATGCAGATTTTAACATGCAGTCCCGTGCCGCCTTGGTGACATCAAGCGCGATGGTATACTCGACGCGTCGTTTCAACCGCGCACCACTCCCCCACATGAAGCTCATCGGCACCCGCACCAGCCCCTATGTCCGCAAAGTGCGTGTCGTATTGGCGGAAAAAAAGATTGACTACGACTTCGTCGAGGAATCGCCGGCGACGCCTGACAGTACGGTCCCCCACTTCAACCCGATTGGTAAAGTGCCCGTGCTGTTGCTGGACGACAACACGCCGGTCTTTGACTCGCCGGTGATCGTTGAATATCTCGACAACGTTGCGCCGAACAGCAAGCTGATGCCGCAACCGAATCGCGAGCACATGGAAGCCAAGCGCTGGGAAGCATTGGCCGACGGCATGCTCGATGCGGCAGTGGCGATACGCAAGGAATCGCTGCGGCCGAAGAAGGAGCAAAGCGCCGACACCATCACCCGCAATCAGGCCGCGATCGTGCGCTGCATCGCCTTCATGTCGAACAGTTTGGGCGAAGGCACATGGTGCATCGGCAACCATTTCGGGTTGGCCGATATCGCGGTGGGGTGTGCGCTGGGTTATCTCGAACTGCGTTTTCCGGATCTGGACTGGCGCGAGGCGCATCCGAATCTGGGCAAGCTGTATGACAAGTTGATGCAGCGGGCTTCGTTTGCGGAGACGGCACCACCGAAGGGGTAAGCGTGTCGTTATTCCCGCGAAAGCGGGAACCCAGTGTCGTTTTGTGTTTGTCCTTCTAAGCACATCCAATCAGTATTTGAATCACAACGTCCGCGCCGGGACTCGCCCCGGCAGGCGACCTACTTTCCTGTTGCACGACAGGAAAGTAGGCAAAGGAGCGTGCCCCGCCGC
>JAYUFR010000286.1:0-3072 GCA_043738625.1 Sterolibacteriaceae bacterium | reverse complement strand
TCCAGGGCATGGTCAATCATGCCGCGATTACCCTGCACATTGACAATCTGCGTGGCGACAATGCGCACCACCAGTGCGAGACGATGTTCAAGGCCTTCGGCCGGGCGCTGCGCATGGCTGCCGAATCCGATCCGCGCAGCAGCGGCATTCCATCGACCAAAGGTTCACTCTAGTCCTTCTCCCTCCGCGTCATGACTACCGTTGCGGTTGTTGATTACGGCATGGGCAATCTGCGTTCGGTCGCCAAGGCGATTGAACGCGTGGCGCCCACAGCGCAGGTGCGCATCGCGGCCGACGCTGCCACGGTGGCCGCCGCCGACCGTGTGGTGGTGCCCGGACAGGGCGCCATGCCGGACTGCATGCGTGAGCTGAACAACCGTGGCTTGCGCGAGGCAGTGATCCGCGCCGCGGCGGAAAAACCCTTCCTGGGTATCTGCATCGGCCTGCAAATGTTGTTCGAGCGAAGCGAAGAGGGCGATACGCCGGGCCTGGGCCTGTGCGCCGGCCAGGTGCGCCGCTTTGCCCACGAGGCCATGGTTGGCGCCGACGGCAGCCGCCTGAAAGTGCCGCACATGGGCTGGAACGAGGTACAGCAGGCCAAGCCGCATGCGCTTTGGGATGGCATTGATGACGGTGCGCGGTTTTATTTCGTGCATAGCTATTACGTCGAACCGGCCGAGTCCGCTGTGATCGCCGGGACAACACGTTATGGCATCCCCTTTACCAGCGCCGTGGCACGCGATAACATCTTCGCAGTTCAATTCCATCCCGAAAAAAGTGCGCAAGCCGGTTTGCAGTTGCTCGGCAATTTCATGAACTGGAATCCTTAGCTTCCTCGTTATCCCTCTTCCTGTGTTGTTTACCCTCCCCGTATGCTGCTGATCCCCGCCATTGACCTCAAGGACGGGCATTGTGTGCGCCTCAAGCAGGGCGACATGAACGATGCCACGGTATTTTCGGAAGACCCCGCCGCGATGGCGCGGCACTGGATCAACCAGGGCGCACGACGCCTGCATCTGGTTGACCTTAATGGTGCGTTCGCCGGCAAACCGAAGAACGAGGCTGCCATCAAGGCCATTCTGGCCGAGGTGGGCACCGAAATTCCGGTGCAACTGGGCGGCGGCATACGTGATCTGGATACCATCGACCGTTGTCTCGATGACGGCGTTACCTATGTGATCATCGGCACTGCGGCGGTGAAAAATCCGGGCTTCCTGCATGACGCCTGTAGCGCCTTTCCCGGTCACATTATCGTTGGGCTCGACGCCAGGGACGGCAAGGTGGCGGTGGACGGCTGGTCCAAGATGACCGGACATGATGTGGTCGATCTGGCTAAAAAATTCGAGGATTACGGCGTTGAAGCTGTGATCTATACCGATATCGGCCGCGACGGCATGCTCTCCGGCGTGAATGTCGAGGCCACCGTCAAACTGGCGCAGGCACTGCGCATGCCGGTGATTGCCAGCGGCGGCATTGCCACGCTGAAGGACGTCAAAGCGCTGTGCGCGGTTGCCGACGAAGGCATCATCGGTGCCATTACCGGACGCGCCATTTACGAAGGCACGCTGGATTTCAATCAGGCCCAGGCCGAGGCCGACAAGTTGACAGCAGTGAGGGGTAAGGAGTGAGGAATCAGGAGTAAACGGGCGGAGCGATTTCCCGCTCCTCGCTTCTCACTCTTTACTCCTCATTGCCATGCTCGCCAAACGCATCATTCCCTGCCTCGACGTCAATGCCGGCCGCGTGGTCAAGGGCGTCAATTTCGTCGGTTTGAAGGACGCCGGAGACCCGGTCGAGGTGGCCCGTCGCTATGACGAGCAGGGCGCCGACGAGATCACCTTTCTCGACATTACCGCCAGTTCCGACCAGCGCGACATCATCCTGCACATCGTGGAGCGCGTCGCCGATCAGGTATTCATTCCGCTGACGGTGGGCGGTGGCGTGCGCAAGGTGGAAGACGTGCGTCGCCTGCTCAATGCCGGCGCGGACAAGGTGAGCATGAACACTGCGGCAGTGGATAATCCGCAGCTGGTGGCGGATGCCTCGGGCAAGGTCGGTTCGCAATGCATCGTTGTGGCGGTGGATGCCAAACAGGTCGCGCCCGGCAAGTGGGAAGTGTTCACGCATGGTGGGCGCAAGGCGACAGGCCTGGATGTGATCGACTGGGTGCGCAAGGTGGCAGCGTTGGGCGCCGGCGAGATCCTGCTCACCAGCATGGATCGCGATGGCACCCGCAATGGGTTCGATCTGGCGCTGACGCGCAGTGTGTCGAAAGCGGTCGAGATACCCGTGATCGCCAGCGGCGGGGTCGGCACGCTGCAACATCTGGCCGATGGCGTGGTCGAAGGCAAAGCTGACGCGGTACTCGCCGCCAGCATTTTTCACTACGGCGAGTTCACGGTGCGGCAGGCCAAGCAGTTCATGCGGGATCAGGGTATTGAGATGCGCTTATGAGTACCAATTGGCTCAACGCAGTGAAGTGGGACGATCAAGGTCTGGTGCCGGTGATTGCGCAGGACGCGCACACCGGAGAGGTCCTGATGTTCGCCTGGATGAACCGCGACGCGCTGGAGCACACCGCGCAGCACGGCGAGGCCGTCTATTGGTCACGGTCGCGGCGCAAGTTGTGGCACAAGGGTGAACAGTCAGGACACATTCAAAAAGTCATCGAGATTCGTGCCGACTGCGACAGCGATGTGGTGCTGCTGAAGATCGAGCAGACTGGCGGCATCGCCTGCCATACTGGACGGCGCAGTTGTTTCTTCAACAAGCTGGACAATGGCGACTGGAAAGATGTTGAGCCGGTGGTGAAGGACCCCAAGGAGATATATAAATGATCGATGCCGAAATCCTGCACCGGTTGCAAAAGACCCTGGTGGAGCGCAAAGACGCGGCACCCGATTCGTCCTACGTTGCCGGCCTTTACGCCAAGGGCGCCGATGCCATCTGCAAGAAGGTTGCCGAGGAAGCGGCGGAAACCATCATGGCCGCCAAGGATGGCGATCGTCTTCACCTGGTGCGCGAGGTGGCCGACCTGTGGTTCCACAGCATGATTCTGCTGGCGCAGTTCGG
>JAYUFR010000285.1:0-9376 GCA_043738625.1 Sterolibacteriaceae bacterium | reverse complement strand
ACGCGCCATTTCTGAAACGTAGTCGGCGTGGACGCCGAAATCGTTGGAGTAGTGCTTGACGTGGAGTTGTTCGAGTTCGGCAGCTTTGTCCTGTGTCTCGTTGATGAAGCCGAGCTCACGCATTCTGTGCAGTACATACAGTTGGCGCAGTCTTGCCCGCTTGGGATTTGCCACCGGGTTGTAAGACGAAGGTGCTTTTGGCAATCCGGCCAGCATGGCGGCCTCGGCAATGCTGATGTCCTTGAGTGGCTTGCCCAGGTAAATCTGTGCCGCCGAGGAAAATCCGTAGGCACGTTGTCCCAGGTAAATCTGATTGATATAAAGCTGCAGGATCTCATCCTTGCCCAGATTGTTTTCGATCTTGAAGGCGAGCAAGGCCTCGTAGATTTTCCGCGTCAGGGTTTTCTCACTGGACAGGAAAAAGTTTCGCGCAACCTGCATGGTGATGGTTGATGCCCCCTGGCGTTTGCCTCCGGTGACCAGATTGGACCATGCGGCGCGCAGGATGCCTTGGGCGTCAATCCCGGGGTGCTGATAGAAGCGTTCGTCCTCGGCGGCGAGGATTGCGTGTTTCATGACATTCGGCACATCCTTGATCGCGACGACATTTCGACGTTCTTCACCGAATTCGCCGATCAGGTGGCCGTCAGCGGAGTAGACCCGCAAAGGAATTTTGGGTCGATAGTCGGTCAAGGTTTCCAGTGATGGCAACTGCGGGTATGCCAAAATCACGACTATTCCAAGCAGAGCCGTGCCTATGGTTATCAGCCCGACCAGGAAAATCAGTGGATAAGCAAACCAACGAAAGTGACTTGGCACGGGATGGCTAGATACTGCGACAATGCGGCCGCCCATTATAGACGACGTGTGATTGCCACCCCCGGGCCACCTGCCCCGGTGTTGTTACTGTGAAAAATTTCCTTTACAGTCGAATTAGTTGCTGCTAGGATTTGATGTGAATTATCTGTAGTGCATATAACCCAATATTTTTAAAGGGATTCTCTTTGAGGGTTGATCTCTCGATTTTCAATCCAAGCAACCGTCCTCTGATCGGGCTGGATATCAGTTCGTCGTCAGTCAAGATGGTCGAGCTTGCCGACGATGACAAGGGTGGCTATCGCGTTGAGCGATATGCGATTGAGCCGTTGCCTCGCGATTCAGTGGTCGATGGAAAGGTCGTGAACATTGAGGCCATTTCCGACTCGATCATTCGGGCATGGAAGCGCATGGGTGCGACAACCAAGTACGTTGCCATGGCGCTGCCTGCTGCGGCAGTGATTACCAAGAAAATCATCCTGCCTGCCAATCTACGCGAGCAGGAAATGGAACTACAGGTTGAGTCTGAAGCGAACCAATATATTCCGTTTGCGCTGGAGGAAGTTAATCTCGATTTCCAAGTTGTTGGTCCCGCGCCCTCCAGCCCGGATGAAGTCGAGGTATTGATTGCTGCGTCACGCAAGGAAATGGTGGAAGACCGCGTCGCCTGTGCTGAAGCCGCAGGGCTAAAGCCCTTGGTAATGGATGTTGAAACTTACGCCGCGCAAGCGGCCTTCGAGCTTGTCGAGCAGCAGTTTCCTGATGGCGGTCGCGATCAGATCATCGCTTTAGTCGATATCGGCGCCAACGTCACTAACGTGACGGTTATGCGCAATGATCAGCCAATATATACGCGGGAGCAGGCCTTTGGCGGAGGATTGCTGACCCAAGACATCATGCGGGCTTATGGCATGAATACTGAGGAAGCTGAGACCGCAAAGCGATCCGGTTCGCTGCCGGACAATTACCAGGCGGAGATTCTCGGGCCTTTCAGTGAAAATCTGGCTCAGGAAGTTGCGCGCGCCATGCAGTTCTTTTTTAGCTCAAGCCAATTTACCCAAGTTGACCACGTTGTTCTTTCCGGAGGCTGCGCTGTGATTCCCGGAATCCAGGAAGCGGTCTTCGAGCACACTCAGATCAATACGGTTGTGGGTAACTCATTCGCCCGCATGACGACTGCGTCCCGGGTGCGAGCGAAAAATCTGGAAGCCGATGCTCCGAGCCTGATTGTCGCCTGCGGCTTGGCGTTGCGGAGGTTCGACAAGTGATGCGCATTAACCTGCTTCCGCACCGGGAGGAGAAGCGTAAAGCGAGACGGCAGCAGTTCTATGCATTGCTGGGCGCCTTGGCGATATTTGCCGGTTTCATTTGGTTTATGGGTTTCACCATAATTGGCAGCGAGATTGGCACCCAGCAGGTCAAGAATGAATTCCTGCAGAAGGAAATCGATGTCTTGAAAAAAGACATCGAAGAGATTGCCCGCCTCAAGGAACAAACCGATGCCTTGCTGAAACGCAAGCAAGTCATTGAATCGTTGCAAGGCAATAGAGCCGAAACATTGCGAATGTTTGATGAGTTGCTACGCAGGGTTCCCGACGGAGTTCGCATCATAAATCTTAACCAGAATGTTACTAATATTGATTTAAATGGTGAGTCGGTGTCGGAAGCCCGGGTTTCCTCATTGATGCGAAATCTTGAAGATTCCCCCCTCTTTCAGCAGGTTTCGGCGGTGGAAATCAAGGCCGGAGGCGCCGCCAATGGACGTCAGATATTCTTGTTCCAACTCAAGATGCAGGTCGAGCGTCAAGCGCCGGCTGCGGCAGACGGCAAACCAATTGCTGGAAAGTCCCCGGCCAAGGATGGGAAATCATGAAAAAACCATCCATGCCCAAGGTCAAGTTGCCGTCACTTGATTTCAACAGTCTTGTTGATGACTTCAAGACACTGGATCCCAAGGATCCTGGGCAGTGGCCGGTTCTGCCAAAGATGCTTATTCTGGCGGGGGTGCTCGTGGGTTTGCTGTCCGCAGCTTATTTTCTCGGCTGGAGCGGGCAATTAGAGGAACTTAGCGCGAGCCAAGCAAAAGAGGCATCGCTAAAAGAAGAGTGGCTCGACAAAAAAAAGCAGGCCGTGAATCTTGAGGCCCACCGCAAGCAGCTTGCTGAAATTGATCGATCTTTTGGTGAACTGCTTAAGCAGCTCCCCAACAAGGCGGAAATGGACGCCATGATTGTGGATATTAGTCAGGCCGCACTGATCCGAGGGCTTAAAGTGGAGCTGTTCAAACCCGGCAGTGAGGCGCGAAAGGACTTTTATGCCGAGTTGCCCATTAGCATCGTTATGTCAGGTGGGTACAATGACTTGGCGTTGTTTACGGGTGATATTGCTGGGCTGCCCCGAATCGTTACTCTGAACAATATAAAGCTTCGTCCCAAGGATGCGAAAACCGCTGCAGTTCTGTCCATGGACGCCACTGCCATCACGTATCGCTACCTTGATCCAAACGAAGTGGCAGCCCAGAAGAAGCAGCAAAAAGGCGGTCCTGGAGGGCAGAATAAATGACGCGCAGGCCTTCTTCCAAATTGTTTATTGCGCTATCCGTTACGACACTCATCATGATGGCATGTGCGGGAAGCGACGAACAGGATATTCGCGAGTGGATGAAGGAACAATCCAAAGATCTTAAAGGCAGGGTTCCTGATCTGCCACAAATCAAACCACTCCCCGTGCTTGCCTACGAACCGGGAGAGCTGACAACTCCCTTTGCCCCGGACAAGGTGTTTGCCGGAGATACGAAAATGGGGATTGGTGGAGGTGCGTCAGTTAGTGGTGGCCCCAAAGAGATTAATCCAGATGCCCAACCCATGACCAAATACCCCATTGAGTCGATTCGTCTGGTTGGCACAATCTTGGTCGGTAAGGAAATTCGGGCGATCGTCGCGTCTGAACGCGAGCCCGTGCGTCAAGTTCGGATCGGGGACTATCTCGGCCAGAATCATGGCCGAATTACGGCTATTGAGCCAGCCGCCGGCGATAACCAGGGACACATCATGTTGAAAGAGGTAGTGCTCGACAAGGGGATCTGGATCGAGCGGGAAACGCAACTTCCTCCGCTAGATCAAAGGAGATAGAAAATGAATTCGATAAACATCAAGCATATTTTTGCGACGACGCTTACCCTTTTGACCATACTATGTCTGCAATGCAATTCGGCAGTTGCTGAAGATGCGGTCCAGCTCGGACAAAATGCCATTGAACAAGTCGAGTTTTCCCAGATTTCAGGCCAGACCTTAATCAAGGTGACGATGCGCAATCCATTATCGCGCGCACCGGAACCTTATACGCTTTACAGCCCCCAACCCCGCTTGTTCTTCGACTTTATTGATACGGAAAATGCGTCCGGCATCACACAAAAGCAGGCCGCACTTTCAGACTTGCAAAGCTTTAATGTGGTTCAAGCAGGATCGCGAACCCGTTTAGTTTTGAACTTGAACAAATCCTCGCAATATAATTCCCGGCTCGATGGAAAAGTACTGCTGATCTCGCTGAGTTCTTCGTCATCTGGACAGACATCTGCACCAACGCAGACCTCAACAAAGTCTCCCGGTGCGATGACAGGATCAGCCGCGGCGATGACGGAGCAAATGAATTCAATGCAGAACGTTGAATTTCATGCAGAGTCGGCCGATCTCGCAACTTTGCGGATAGACATTTCAGATCCTAACCCTATGGTCGACGTTAAGCGTCAAGGTTCAAGCCTGGTGCTCGTGTTACCACAGGTAACTCTTCCCGATCGGTTGGCGCGGCGACTTGATGTGCGCGATTTTGGTACGCCGATGATGACTGCTACCACAGGCAAGGCAGGGCAAGGTAGCCAAATAGTTATTGCCAACCGTGGTGATTGGGATTACAGCGTAACCCAACTCGAAAGCTCGATACGGGTGGAAGTGAGGCGTTTGATTCAGGATGCCAACAGTCTTTCAGGATCCAAGGAACTACAAGGAAAAACGATCAGCTTCAATTTCACCCAGCCGATTCCGGTCGGGCAAATGATGGGCATCTTTCAGGATATTACCGGGCTTAACTTTGTCATGATGCCAGGCGTGACTGGGGAAATCGAGCGTCTGAAGATGGAGAACACTCCGGTTGAGACTGCAATCAGCGTGGTTTCGCGAATGTACGGATTGTCGATGCGCCGCTATGGTGATGTGGTAGTTGTAGGCAAGGCCACCGATTTGGCCAAGTACGAGAAGGATGATCGGGATTTGCAAGCGGCTCGTGCGGATTCCGAACCTATCGAACAGGAAGCCATCAAGGTCCGCTATCGTCCGGCGGCGGAGATTGTTGCGGCGCTCACCGGTGTTCCGGCGCCGGCGGGAGCGGTTCAGCCGGCGGCCAATGGCACAGCGCCAACCACCACCCCTGCCACAGGCAACACTGCGGCTGGAAAGTCATTAATATCTGCGCGAGGCAACATTTCTTTCGACTCAGTGACCAATATGGTTTTCGTTGAGGAAACCAAGTCTCAACTGAACAAGATACGTGAAAGAATTGTTGCCCTTGATCTTCCTGTCCGACAGGTGATGATCGAAGCCAGAATTATCAGCGTGGCCTCTACCTATGCCAAGTCTTTGGGATCGCGGCTGAGTTTTATAACAACCAAACCCATCAACATCGGATCAGTCGGTGGAAATATTGGTCAACTGGGTCCGGTCAATGCAGGTTTCAGCAAGGCAGCCTCTGGTGCGTCTTCAACGGTTTCTTTCTCACTGTTCAATCCTGGTAAAACCCGCCTGTTGAATCTTGAGCTTACGGCATCGGAAAATGACGGAACTTCAAAAAGTATTGCCAACCCGAAAATCCTGACGCAGGACGGACGCCAGGCTCTCGTCACAGACGGCCAGACGCTTTACTACCAATTGAGCGGTGGAACTTCCGGACCGACCACTGTGGCCGTCGACGCGTCAATCAAACTGGATGTCACGCCCCAAATCAATTCTGACGGCCGAATTACGCTCAAAGTCGACGTCAATAAGGGTGGTGTGGGTACGGTAAACACGCTAGCCGGCCCTAGCGTCACCAAACAGCAGGTTGTCACCAATGTGGTAGTCGAAAATGGCGGCACCTTGATGCTGGGTGGGGTATTCAGCGATCAAGAAGCTGATTCGACTGAGCGCGTCCCATTTCTGGGCGACTTGCCCTACGTGGGTTTTTTGTTCAAGCAAAACACCAAGACGCGGAGCCGGAACGAGTTGCTGATCTTCCTGACCCCGCGCATTGTCACCGAGGAATTGACGCTGCAGTAAGCGTCTTGCACCGCCGGTGACCCGATCCGTTTTCCTGATCGGCTTGATGGGAGCCGGCAAAACGACTGTCGGTCGCATTCTGGCGAGAGAATTGAAGTACCGCTTTGTCGACACGGATCACGAAATCGAATCCCGTACCGGCGTTGATATACCAACAATCTTTGAAATCGAAGGTGAACAGGGCTTCCGGCGGCGAGAAAGTCAGGTCATTGACGAGTTGACTCGCGAGTCCAACATTGTTTTGGCGACCGGAGGTGGCGTGGTGCTTGACCCTGACAATCGAAACCGCTTGAGGGAACATGGCACAGTCGCATATCTTGCCGCAAGTCCCGAAACATTGAACGAACGTACCCGCCATGATCGCGCCAGGCCATTGCTGCAAGTGGATGATCGCCTCGCGACACTTCAGAAGCTGTATCTTCAGCGCGATCCACTCTATCGCGAAATTGCCCATATCGTTATTGAGGTCGGCAACACTCAAGCCAGCCAGATTGCGCGGCGCATACTCAAGGCAATTCCGGGATCATGCACGAACTGACGGTTCAGTTGGGTGGTCGCAGTTACCAGATTCTGATTGGGCCCGGATTGATGAGGTGCGCGGAACCCATTGTTAATTGCTTGGGCACACCGCGCGCGGTAGTGGTTACCAACTACACAGTTGCACCGTTGTACCTCGATGCTTTGACCAGTTCGCTGCGCTTGGCTGGAGTTCGTCTGGATGAAATCGCATTGCCTGATGGCGAAGCTCACAAGAATACCGACACACTCAGCCTTATTTATGAAGCGCTGTTACGGAAGCGGTGTGATCGGGCGACCACGATAATCGCTCTTGGTGGTGGAGTCATTGGCGACTTGGCTGGTTTTGCGGCGGCGACTTACCAACGTGGTGTGCCATTTATTCAGGTTCCGACGACTTTGTTGTCGCAAGTGGATTCTTCGGTGGGTGGAAAAACGGGCATTAATCATCCACTCGGTAAAAACATGATCGGCGCTTTCTGGCAGCCAAAGTTGGTCTTGGCCGACACGGATACATTGAAAACGCTTCCTGCACGAGAGCTCTCTGCAGGTTTGGCAGAAGTCATCAAGTATGGCCTTGTCCGCGATTTGTCATTTTTCGAGTGGTTGGAAACGAACATCGACCTGATCCTTAGCCGCGAGCCGAATGCACTGGCCTATGCGATTGAGCGTTCTTGCGCGAATAAAGCTGAAGTGGTGGCGGGGGACGAACGTGAAACGGCCAAGGAGGGAGGGCGCGCCCTGCTGAATCTGGGGCATACTTTCGCGCACGCCATTGAGACCGGTTTAGGCTATGGGGAATGGTTGCACGGTGAAGCGGTAGGTGCTGGCATGGTGATGGCCGGTGAATTGTCCCGCCGTCTCGGCTGGTTGAAAGAAAGTGATATGACACGCATCCGTACGCTCATTTCACGTGCCGGACTGCCAACTACAGGACCAAAACTGGGCGCTCGACGATATCTGGATCTGATGGGTCACGACAAGAAGGTGATCGCTGGCCGGCTGCGTTTGGTGCTGTTAAAGAATGTCGGCGAGGCCGTGACTTGGGCCGATGCTGCGCAGTCCGACATCACCGCTGCCATTGAAGCTTGCTGCAATGATTGACTATGCACCGTATGCGGTTTCCGATGCGACTTCTCGCGGACGCGTTATCGTTGAGCCGCGCCCCAAGGCGCGTACTGAGTTTCAGCGCGACAGAGATCGCATTGTCCATTCCACGGCTTTCCGGCGACTCGAATACAAGACTCAGGTCTTCGTCAACCACGAGGGCGACTTGTTTCGCACACGGCTTACCCATTCGATTGAAGTGGCCCAGATCGCCCGTACCGCCGCGCGTGCACTCAATCTCAACGATGACCTGACGGAAGCCGTTGCACTGGCACATGACCTGGGCCATACGCCCTTCGGCCACGCTGGGCAAGACGCCCTGAACGCCTGCATGAAGGAGCATGGCGGCTTTGAGCACAACCTGCAATCTCTGCGCACTGTGGATCGGCTCGAAGAGCGTTACGGCGCTTTCGATGGCCTCAACCTGATGTATGAAACGCGGGAAGGGATTCTCAAGCACTGCTCGCCAAAACGGGCCAAAGAACTGGGTGAACTGGGTGAGCGTTTCCTTGAGGACAAACGTCCTTCGCTGGAAGCCCAGATCTGCAACCTTGCCGACGAAGTGGCCTACAACAACCATGATGTAGACGACGGGCTGCGTTCGGGATTGATTAGCATCGAGCAACTTGAAGAAGTCAGTCTGTTTGCCCGCCATGTTGCCGAGGTTCGCCGCGACTTTCCGGAGATCGCGGGGCGTCGCATGATCAGCGAAACCATCCGCAGGATGATTGATGTTCAGGTAACAGACTTGCTCGCGGAATCGGCCAACGGTATCGCGGAGGCAAATGTAAACACCCTGGACGAAGTGCATCGGTCGCCGCCGCTGATCGGTTTTAGTGCGCCAATGGCCGAGGAAAACCGGGCGCTCAAAATCTTTTTGCGCAACAACCTCTATCATCACTACGAGGTACTGCGCATGACCAACAAGGCGCGCCGCGTTGTGACTGACCTGTTTGGCGCGTTCATGGCTGAAATACGCCTGCTGCCCCTCCAGTATCAGCGTATGGCCGAAGTGGACAAGGCCCGCGCGATTGCCGACTACATTGCTGGGATGACCGACCGTTATGCCATCAGGGAGCATCGACGGCTGTTTGCAGTCGGGGAGATCTGAAGACGGATCGTTGCTGACTTGTTGCGCTGCAACGTATTGAGTTCGCAGCCGAACGGCGGTATATTCACGAATCCGTACATAGGGTTGATGGTCTGAAGCCGGGAGTCGCTTGCGCCCCGGCTTTTTTGCCGCTGGTCTGTGTTTTGCGGGGATTGAAGCATCAATTTCAAGGAAAAGACTGATGGATCTGCCGAGCAGGCAGGGTCTCTACGACCCGTCTTTTGAGCATGACGCCTGCGGCGTCGGTTTTGTTGCTCAAATCAAAAACAGAAAAAGCCACGACATCGTCAAGCAAGGTTTGCGTATCCTTGAAAATCTGACCCATCGAGGTGCCACGGGCTATGACCCACTGCTCGGTGATGGTGCTGGCATCCTGATCCAAATGCCCGATGCTTTTCTGCGGGCAGAGTTTTCCAAACAGTCCGTCAAGGCGGGCATAGGCCTGCCGGTGGCTGGCGGCTACGCTTGCGGCAATGTGTTTCTGCCACAGTCCACCAACGGCCGGGCTGCCTGTGAATCG
>JAYUFR010000284.1:0-3096 GCA_043738625.1 Sterolibacteriaceae bacterium | reverse complement strand
ATCTCGAACGCCGTTTTAAATGCAGGATTCAAGCAACCGTCAAGATCGATCCCGAGTTGATCGGCGGTGTTCGCATCGCGGTTGGCGATCAGGTCATCGATGCGTCGGTCCGCGGTAAGCTCGCCCAGATGGCGATTGCCCTCAAGAACTAGGAGTTATTGTCATGAACCTCAACCCCTCCGAAATCAGCGACCTGATCAAGAGCAAGATCCAGAACATGCAGTTGGCCGCGCAGGCCAAGACTGAAGGCACCGTTGTGTCGGTGACCGACGGTATCTGCCGCGTGCACGGTCTTGCCGACGTGATGCAGGGCGAAATGCTGGAATTCCCCGGCAACACGTTCGGCCTCGCGCTCAATCTTGAGCGTGACTCGGTCGGCGCGGTAGTCATGGGCGAATATGAGCATATCTCCGAAGGTGATACGGTCAAATGTACCGGTCGCATTCTGGAAGTGCCGATCGGTCCGGAATTGCTTGGCCGCGTCGTGAATGCGCTGGGTGAGCCGATCGACGGCAAGGGCCCGATCAACGCCAAGCTGACCGACAAAATCGAAAAAGTTGCGCCGGGCGTCATCTGGCGCAAGTCCGTGTCCCAGCCCGTGCAGTCCGGCCTCAAGGCGATCGATGCCATGGTCCCGGTTGGCCGCGGCCAGCGTGAATTGATCATTGGTGACCGTCAGACCGGCAAGACTGCCGTGGCGGTGGACACCATCATCAACCAGAAGGGGCAGAACATGTTCTGCATCTACGTGGCGATCGGTCAGAAGGCCTCGACTGTTGCCAACGTAGTGCGGAAACTCGAAGAACATGGTGCGATGGCGTACACGATTGTGGTCGCGGCAACCGCTTCGGAATCCGCTGCCATGCAATTCCTGGCGCCTTACGCCGGCTGCACCATGGGCGAATACTTCCGCGACCGGGGCATGGATGCACTGGTTGTGTATGACGATTTGACCAAGCAGGCTTGGGCTTATCGTCAGATCTCGCTGCTGCTGCGTCGTCCGCCGGGCCGCGAAGCCTATCCGGGCGATGTGTTTTACATCCATTCCCGTTTGCTGGAACGTGCCGCGCGTGTTTCCGAAGCGTGGGTGGAAAAATTCACCAACGGCGAAGTGAAGGGTAAAACCGGTTCGCTGACCGCGCTGCCAGTGATCGAGACGCAGGCCGGTGACGTTTCCGCATTCGTGCCGACCAACGTGATTTCGATTACCGACGGCCAGATCTTCCTCGAAACCGACTTGTTCAATGCCGGTATTCGGCCAGCCATGAACGCTGGCGTTTCGGTGTCACGCGTCGGTGGCGCAGCGCAGACCAAAGTCATCAAAAAACTCGGTGGCGGCGTGCGTCTGTCTCTGGCCCAATATCGTGAGTTGGCAGCCTTC
This sequence comes from Sterolibacteriaceae bacterium, assembly GCA_043738625.1. Taxonomy (GTDB): domain Bacteria; phylum Pseudomonadota; class Gammaproteobacteria; order Burkholderiales; family Rhodocyclaceae; genus JANYCD01. The sequence continues at coordinate 1,715 of JAYUFR010000284.1, read as the reverse complement.
GCCCAGTTCGCTTCCGATCTGGATGAGTCCACCCGCAAGCAGTTGGAACGCGGCCGCCGTGTTACCGAATTGATGAAGCAGCCACAGTATGCGCCGCTGTCGGTGGCCGACATGGCTGTGTCTCTTTTCGCTTCAGACGGCTACATGGATGATGTCGAAGTACCCCGTATTCTTGCTTTCGAAACCGGACTGCATCAGTACTTGCACCAGAACCAGGCCGACTTGATGAAAAAGATCGAGATGAACAAGGAACTGGACAAGGACGGTGAAGCGCAGTTGAAATCCGCGATTGCCGAGTTCAAAAAATCGTGGGCCTAAACCGGCTTAGCTAGGAGACGATCATGGCGGGCGGTAAAGAAATTCGGACCAAGATCAAGAGCGTCCAGAATACCAAGAAGATCACCAAGGCCATGGAAATGGTGGCCGCTTCCAAGATGCGCAAAGCGCAGGAACGGATGCGTGCTGCACGGCCTTACAGCGACAAGATGCGCCGTTTGGCCGCCAATCTTTCCCAGGCCAATGTCACCGAGTACCGTCATGCTTTCCTCGGCAAGCGCGAGTCGGTAAAGCGCGTGGGGCTGATTGTGGTCACCACGGATAAGGGATTGTGCGGTGGCCTCAACACCAACATCCTGCGCCAATTGATGGGCGCCATGCGCCAGTGGGAGCAGGAAGGCGTCAGCGAATTCAGCGTTACCTGCATCGGCAACAAGGGTCTCGGTTTCATGCAGCGCATGGGCGCCAGGGTGGTATCGCACGTCGTGCAGGTCGGCGATGCCCCGCATATGGACAAGCTGATCGGACCCATCAAGGTCATGATCGATGCCTTTCAGAACGATGAGCTTGATACCATCCACATCGCCTATACCCGCTTCGTCAACACCATGAAGCAGGAGCCGGTGATTGAGCAACTGCTGCCGCTGACCGGAGAGCGCCTTGGAACACCGGAGCGTGCGTGGGACTATCTGTACGAGCCGGAAGCAAAGGTTGTCCTTGATTACATGCTGGTGCGCTATGTCGAGTCGCTGATTTATCAGGCCGTCGCTGAAAACATGGCATCGGAGCAGAGTGCGCGGATGGTGGCCATGAAGGCGGCGACCGACAATGCGGGAACGGTGATCAAGGAACTACAGCTGGTCTACAACAAAGCCCGCCAGGCAGCTATTACCAAAGAAATTTCGGAGATCGTCGGTGGTGCAGCCGCGATTTCCGGTTGAGAAATTGGGCCCCACTAACGTGAGTGAAGCGAACGTTACGGCCAGACCAAATTTATTAATTGTCGGCGGCGCAGCCGCGATCTCCGGCGAACGACTTTTTGATTTAAGGAAACGACCATGAGCAACGGAAATATCGTCCAATGCATCGGCGCTGTGGTGGACATCAAGTTCCCCCGCGAAGCCATGCCCAGGGTCTATGACGCCCTTCTCCTCGACGAGAGTACCGATTTCAGCGAAGCCGGCCTGACCTTCGAAGTGCAGCAGCAGCTTGGCGACGGCGTGGTGCGCACCATTGCCATGGGATCAAGCGACGGCCTGCGCCGCGGCATGAAGGTGAAAAACACCGGCGCGGGAATTTCGGTCCCGGTCGGCACTGGCACGCTCGGCCGCGTGATGGACGTGCTCGGTCGTCCGATCGACGAGCGCGGTCCGGTGCAGTGCGAAGAACGTCGCCAGATCCACCAAAGCGCGCCGAAATTCGACGAACTCTCCGCCTCG
>JAYUFR010000283.1:0-9502 GCA_043738625.1 Sterolibacteriaceae bacterium | reverse complement strand
ACTCATAATCCTTTGGTCGTCGGTTCAAGTCCGACCGGGCCCACCAACAATTTCATTGGATTTTAGTGCGCCGTCGGACGGGCCAATAGCCGCGAATTTCGGGCGCAGGTGGGTCACGGTAAATATTGCTCATCCATGGGAAATGGGGTTAATATCGCGCCCGCGCTGATTCCAATGCTATTGATTACGCAGGGGGTCGGAGGAGGAGAGAAAAAAAAGAGCCCCGGCACAATGTGCCGGGGCTACAAACCAGCCCTTTGCGGGCCGGAGGAGGAGACGGTAGTTTCGCGTGGAGGCATTCCGAAGCCGTCAAACGCAAGAGTGGGAAAACTCACCGCACTCAAAACATGATTCAATTATATGCTTGGTAACTGCCTAGTCAAGCATTTTTTGCGGCGATGCATCAAATATTCGCCAAAACATATAAATCATAATATTCATTAGGTTACATCTTTAACTTAAACTTTCAGTTGGTCTGTTGGCGCGGTGCGGTAAAAATACGCCGCAAGCTGGCGGTCTTCCCCTTCATGTTGCTTGGCTGTTTGTTGCTTGGCTGTCCGACCACTTCGATCAAAATTCAAATCGCTGTGCTTGCCGCTTGTTAAATACCTAGATCCGGCCGCTGTTGCGTCGGTGCACAGAAAATTTTAAGCTGTGCGGACTTGCCTTTGAGTTCCATCGCTGGCAACTCGATGGCATTCAGTTCGATTCCGGCCTGCCGAATAGACCGCATCACCTGCTCGGAGAAAAGCATTTCTCCGGCCCTGGCGCGCTGGGTAATGCGCGCCGCGGTATTCACTGTGTCGCCAATCAGTGTGTAATTCATATAGGCCGGCGACCCAACATTTCCAGCCACTGCCACGCCTTCGTTGATGCCGATGCCGAGCCCAACCTCGACGCCGTGTTTGGTTTTCCATTCACGGGCAAGCCGGGCGAACTCATCGAGCATTCTTTGCCCGGTCTTTATCGCACGCGGCGTTGCATCTTTTTGCGCGATGGGGGCGCCAAATCCCACCAACAAGTTGTCTCCGGCCATATTGAAGATGGTGCCTTCGTTTTGGTGGGCGCAGTCGGTAAGCAGGGTGAAATATTCGTTGAGCAGCAGCACGACCTGATCGGGTTCAAGTTGTTCCGACATCCTTGTAAATCCGCGCAAGTCGGCGAACAGCACGGTCACGATAGGTCGGGTATTGCGGTCGATGCGTGCTGATTCGAGCAGGCTGGGGGTCGCAAGTATTGTTTCGACCAACTTGGGCGACACGTAGCGTTCAAAGGTTTCGCGCAGTGCCCGTCCGCGCTGAACCTCTAGCGCGAGTTGCGCGGCGGCCAGATCGCGCCGCGCCTGGTGCAATTGCAGCAGCGATCGGACCCTGACCAAAAACTCTTCACGGTCCATCGCTTTTGAGAAGAAGTCGTCGGCGCCTGCTTCGAAACCTTTGATCCGGTCTTCGCGATCACTACGGGTACTCAGGATCACTACCGGCATGGCGACAGTACGCGAGTCGGCTTTCAAATGCCGGCACAATTCGAGGCCTGACATTCCGCCCGGCATGCTGATGTCGGTAACGACGATGTCGGGTGTCTCGCGGCGAATGATGGCGAGCGCTTCTTCTCCGGATTTGGCCCCCTTGACCGTGATGGAGGTATCTTCCAGGTAGCCGGACATGAGCCGATGAAAGAATTCCTGATCGTCAACCACGAGCAGACTGTATGGTTTGTTGCTGGAAACTTCTAACATGGACCTCCCGGCCACTCATTGACCACGCACCATTGCATCAAAATCTATTGCATGCAATTTAGTTTAATCTAGTTCCGGAGCATATTTGAGGCAACCGAAGCAAACTTTCATCGCCCGACTTCATTTTTTTCGAAACTCCATTCCATCGGTATCCTCAGTAGTCTCGCCGCAACTCATGGTCACCACCAAGCCGTCAATTACCGTCACCACTTACAACATTCATAAAGGGTTCTCGCCGTTCAATCGCCGCATGGCGGTTCATGATTTGCGGGAATGCCTGCGGATGCTTGATTCCGACATTGTTTTTTTGCAAGAGGTGCAGGGCCTGCACTTTGGCCATGCAGAGCGTCATGCCGATTGGCCACCTGCGCCCCAACATGAATTTTTGGCTGAGGATGTCTGGCACGACACAGCCTATGGTCGCAATGTGGTTTCCGATCATGGGCATCATGGCAATGCCATCCTCTCCCGTTTTCCTATTGCCAGCAGTCACAATCAGGATGTGACGCACTTGCGCTTCGAACGGCGCGGACTGCTGCACAGCATGGTCAAGTTGCCAACTCTCGAGCAACCGTTACATTGTGTATGCGTGCATCTTTCATTGTTCGGCCGATCGCGGCGGCAACAGATCGATGCACTGGCGAGCCGCATTGAGAGGATGGTCCCGACTGATGCGCCATTGATCATCGCCGGTGACTTCAACGACTGGGGTAATCGCGCCCACGATCTGTTGGCCGTCCGACTTGGCTTGAGTGAGGTGTTCGGCGGCAAAACCGGTCGCCCGACACGCAGCTTCCCAGCCGCTCTGCCAGTACTTCGTCTCGACCGAATCTACGTACGTGGCTTTGAGGTATTAAGCCAGCAAATGCACAGCGGACGCACCTGGTCAGCCATCTCCGATCATGCCGCACTGACCGCGCACCTTCAGTTGCCATGAGCATCGAATTTGTCGGCGGCAATCTGGTGCGTTTGCTGGAAAGCGGCGACGCGTATTTCCCGGCACTGGAAGCGGCGATCGAGCAAGCGCAGCAGGAAATTTACCTGGAGACCTACATCTTTGCGGATGACGGCACCGGCATTCGCATCGCCGCTGCCCTGGGCCGTGCGTCACGTCGCGGCGTCGCAGTGAAAGTGTTGGTCGACGGTTTTGGCAGCCACGAATTTTTGCACACGTTGGGTCCGACGCTGATGGCGGACGGCGTTGATGTGCTGATCTATCGCCCGCGAATTTCATGGCTGACTTTGCGCCGCAATCGACTGCGGCGCCTGCATCGCAAGCTGGTGGTAATCGATGCCAGGATCGCCTTCGTTGGCGGTATCAATATCATCGACGACGCGAATACGCCAAATCAGATTCCGCCCCGCATCGATTTCACGGTCGCGGTGGAGGGGCCGGTGCTCGCTCCGATTCGTAAGGCGACAAGCAGTTTGTGGCGACAGGTGCGCTGGGCAGCATCGCGCCAGCGCGTCCCGCTGCTGCCGCCTCCCCGGTACCCAGAAAGACACGGCGGCGTACGCGCAGCCTTCGTGATTCGCGACAATTTTCGCCACCGCCGCGATATTGAAGATGCCTACATTGATGCCATTTCGCGCGCAAAAAAAGAAGTCGTGATGGCCAATGCCTATTTCCTGCCCGGACGGAGCCTGAGGTTGGCGCTCATCGATGCTGCAGCGCGTGGCGTGAATGTCATCGTGTTGCTGCAAGGGAAGGTCGAGTACCGTTTGCTGCACTATGCGACCCAGTCACTCTACGCACGTCTGCTCCGGGCAAATGTCCGCATCTTCGAGTATCACCGCAGTTTCCTCCACGCCAAGGTCGCCGTCATTGACCAGAGCTGGACCACGGTAGGCTCCTCCAATATTGATCCGTTCAGCCTGTTGCTGGCGCGGGAAGCCAACCTTGTCGTGCGCGACCTTGGATTCGCACAAACGCTTCGTGCCAGCCTGCAGCGTGCAATGGACTCAGGCGCCAGGGAGATCGGCAGCGATGAGCTTGCGCGCAAGTCGATCGCAAGTCGCACCGTGAGTCGAATCGCTTATTCGCTGGTACGCCTCGCCATCAGCCTGACGCGCTACGGAGGTCAGGAATATCGCGAGTAATCCGGAGCCATCAGACGCATCTGATGCGGTACCTGCGCTATCTTCCAATGTTGAATCGCCCAAACCCAAATGTCGGTAACGCTTGATCCGGCGAGATCGGCAGGAGGCGCTTGGCCAAGCAGAGTCAACGCCGCAATCAAAGCCGGGATGGGCTGTGCGGGATCAATCGGCGCGGCACGTGTCTGCTTGGAAAGTTTTTCTCCGGCGGCGTTGACCACCATCGGCAGGTGGGCATAAGCAGGTGTCGGCAAGCCAAGGCAGCGCTGCAAATAAATCTGTCGCGGTGTCGACGCCAGGAGGTCGGCGCCTCTGACGATGTGCGTAATGCCTTGCCCGGCGTCGTCCACCACCACCGCGAGTTGATAGGCAAAGAGGCCATCGGCGCGCAAGAGTACGAAGTCTCCTACGTCCAGCGCCAGATTCTGGGTCACGCACCCCTGGATGGCGTCGTCGCATGCAATCGATTCGTCGGTAACCGCCAGACGCCACGCCCGCGCAGTTTGGCCGTCGGGCAGACCATGACGACAAGTGCCGGGATAACGCTGGCCACCATCCACAGCCATCACCGAATCCGAAAGCTCCTTGCGCGTACAAACGCAAGGAAACACGGCACCCTTTGCCTTGAGTTGATCGAGCGCAGCCTGATAATGCGCGGTACGCTGTGTCTGGCGGAGTACCTCGCCATCCCAGGCGAAACCAAAAGCCTCCAGTGCGTTCAGTATCTGCAAATCGGCGCGCGACTGGTAGCGGGGAAGGTCAACATCTTCCATACGCACCCGCCATTCGCCATTTTGCACACGCGCCTCCAGACAGCTACCGAGGGCAGCAATCAGGGAACCAAAGTGCAAAGGGCCGGTGGGGCTTGGCGCGAAACGGCCGCGATAAGCGGGATGGTCGGGAGAGAAACCCATATGGGTAAAATATGGCGCGCGTAAAAGCCGTTATTATCGCCCATACGGATACTGTCATATTTTCTACCATTAGTGATTTTGGTCGCAATCAACGCGGCTGCGTTGGCGGACCACAGGTTAGTACTGATGACCACTATAGCCAGTCAAAATCTTGAAGACGCCGTCAAGCTGCGTCGCATCGAGTTGCTCTACAGCAAACTACCCGCCAGCATCGGCTCGGCAGCATTTAGTGTAGTTCTGGTGTGCCTTGTGCTGACACGGCTATCGACTTTCGATAGCCTCATGATTTGGGGTGCTTATGCGTTGTCGACCCTGGCCTTGCGAGGTGTTCTTTGGTATGTATTCACCAACAGGATCGTACATGCCGATGAAGCCGGACGCTGGGAAACCCTGTTCGCGGTTGGCGCACTATTGAGCGGACTCGGATGGGGAATACTCAGTGGCCCAATGTTTCCCGCGACCCATCCCGAAATAGGCACCCTTTTTTTGCTGGGCGCGTTGATTATTTCTTTTTCCACGGCTGTTTTGAGTGGTATCAGTAACTGGGCTTTTTTTGCCTTGGCAATTCCGACACTGCTCCCTTCAATCTGGCGTCTTGGGACGGGCAGTGTCGATAGCCAGTTTTTCTCTGTTGTGATGGGTGGCGTTGGTGTCGTGATGGTGGTGATCGTTCAACGGTCGATGCGCAAGACCTTGCTCGACAATGTGCATCACCGCCTTGAAAGTGAGTTGCTGTTGGCGGAACAGCAGGCGATTTTCCAGTCGGCGACGCTCGGTATTGCGGTAGTGCAGGACACGCGCATCATCAAAGCCAACCCGCGCCTGGCCGAGCTATTTGGCCGACCGGCGTCTGCGCTCCTGGACCTTACCCTAGCATCCTGTTTTGCGAACGCGGATGAACTCGATCTGATGTTGAAAGAAAGTGATGCCGCTTTTCGTCGCGCCCAGTCTTTCCATGGGGCCTATCGACTCAAGCGCGGCGACGGCACTCAGTTCTGGGCCGAGTTTTCCGGCCGACGCATGGACGGTGATGGCCCACCGCGCAATGTCTGGTTGATCGGAGAAGCACCTCTGCGACTCAGTCCCGCAGCCCGTCAATCCGGACACGACTGATCAAACACGCTGCTTCAGTTTTCCCGGGTGGTGGCTCAAACGTTGAAGCGGAAGTGCATGACGTCACCGTCGTGCACAACATAATCCTTGCCTTCAAGCCGCATCTTGCCTGCCTCTTTGGCGCCATGTTCGCCTTTGCAGACAATGAAGTCGGCGTAGGCAATCACTTCCGCGCGAATGAAACCCTTTTCAAAATCGGTGTGAATTACGGCCGCGGCCTTGGGCGCCGTGTCGCCGACATGGATGGTCCAGGCGCGCACTTCCTTTACCCCGGCGGTGAAATAGGTCTGCAAGCCGAGCAGTGAAAATGCCGCGCGGATCAGGCGATTGAGCCCTGGTTCTTCCTGCCCGACATCGGCCAGGAAGATTTTTTTCTCCTCGTCATCGAGTTCCGCGATCTCCGCTTCCAGCGCCGCACAGAACGATACGACCGGCGCCCCTTCTTTTGCTGCATGCGCTTCAACCGTGGCCAGCAGCGGATTGTCCTTGAAGCCTTTTTCGTCCACGTTGGCGGCGTAAAGCACCGGTTTGGCGGTGATCAGGCAGAAGGGTTTGAGCGTCGCCCACTCCTCCTTCGACAAATCGAGTGCCCGTACCGGCCGGGCCTGATTCAACTGCGCCAGCGCTTTTTCCAATACGGCGACGATACGCAGTGCTTCCTTGTCGCCGCCGGATTTGGATTGTTTGGTGTAGCGCGTCAGACTTTTTTCGACCGTGGCGAGATCGGCCAGTGCCAGTTCGGTGTCGATGGTCTCGATATCCGAAAGTGGATTCACACCACCGGTGACGTGAACGATATTGTCGTTATGAAAGCAGCGCACGACGTGCAGAATCGCGTCAGTCTCGCGAATATTGGCGAGAAACTGGTTACCCAATCCTTCGCCCTTGCTGGCGCCAGCCACCAGGCCAGCGATATCGACGAACTCGACAATTGCGGACTGAATCTTTTGCGGCTTGACGATGGCCGACAGCGCGTCAAGGCGCGGGTCGGGCAGTTCGACAATGCCGACATTGGGTTCGATAGTGCAAAAGGGGTAGTTCTCCGCCGCAATGCCTGACTTGGTCAGGGCATTGAACAGGGTCGACTTACCGACATTGGGCAGACCGACGATGCCGCATTTGAGGCTCATGGATTTTTGGTTGGAACGTCAGTAGGTTTCGAGTTTATTTTTTGCATGGCCGCGTTGAATTCGCCTTGCGCCAATTCCGGCCAAGCCAGCAGAGCGCGGTCAACACAGGCGTTGATCGCAACCTGCTCTTCTTTGCGTGGCGGTTTGAGTACGTAGTTGACCACCTCGTTGCGGTCGCCAGGATGCCCAATGCCGAGCCGCAACCGCCAGTAGTCCTGCGTGCCGAGATGCGCGGTGATGTCCTTGAGCCCGTTATGGCCGCCCAGGCCACCGCCGAACTTGAGCCGCATCTGGCCCGGCGGCAAATCGAGCTCATCGTGCACCACCAGCATTTCGGCCGGCGCGATGCGATGGAAATGCATCAGCGCCTGCACCGATTGGCCGGAATGATTCATAAACGTCGCCGGCATGAGCAGGCGCATGTTCGCGTCGCGCGCATGCGCTGTTGAACCGTGGAAGCGTGATTCCCTGGCCAGATTCACACCCAGTTCGCGCGCCAGACGCTCACAAAACCAAAACCCGGCGTTATGCCGGGTTTCAGCGTATTCGGCGCCCGGATTACCGAGGCCGACGACCAGGCGCAACTGGGTGTGCAAGAGCGCTGTATTTCTATTACGTGTCTCTACTTCTTGTCAGCCGGCGCGGACTTCTTCTCGGCTGCTGCTGCGGCGGCTGCTACGGCACCGGGAGCTTCAGCTGCCGCAGCGGTAGCGACAGCGGCGTCGGCGTCCTCGTCAGCCTTGTTGCCCCCCAGAACCAGCACGGTGGCAATCACGGGGTCAGCTTCGGCATGATGAACTTCCACACCTGACGGCAAGGCGATATGCGACAAGTGCAACGAGTGCCCGAGATCCAGATCCTTGAGGTCGACCTCAAGGAAGCTTGGCAGATCCTTGGGCAGGCAGCGCACATTGAGCTCGGTGATGACGTGCGACACCATGCCACCGTGAAGCTTGACGCCCGGCGCAATTTCGCCGTTCACAAAGTGTAGTGGCACCTTCTGATGAATCTTCTGGGTAGCGTCGATGCGCTGAAAGTCGACATGCTTCACTTCACGCTTGTAGGCGTGCATTTGCACATCGCGCAGCAGACACATCTGCTTGTTGCCTTCCAGATTGATGGTCAGCACGGAAGAGTGAAAGGCCTCCTTGCGCAGATGCTGGAACAGCGCGTTGTGGTCAAGCTCGATCGACTCGGGTTTGAGGTTGCTGCCGTACAGAATGCCGGGAACCAGTCCAGCACGACGCAGGCGGCGGCTCGCACTCGATCCCTGCAGTTCGCGCTTTTTGGCGTTGAACTCGATTTGCATGGTGATACTCCTTAATAACCTGCCCGCGACCAGGCAGGGGTTGAAAACCAGCCGACATTTCAAGCGAAGGATTTCGCCTGTACGATCGGCCGGACAAACATCATTCCATAAACAGCGACGATACCGATGATTCGTTGCTGATGCGCATGATGGTCTCGGCCAGCAGCTCGGCGATCGACACCACACGAATATTCTTGCAAGCCTTGGCGTCGTCACGCAGCGGGATGGTATCGGTCACGACCAGTTCATCCAGCTCCGACTCGTTGAGGCGAGCAATCGCCGCACCCGAAAGTACCGGGTGGGTACAGTAGGCCATGACCCGCTTCGCGCCATTTTTTTTCAGCGCCTGGGCCGCCTTGCACAGCGTTCCCGCCGTATCGACAATGTCATCCATGATCACGCAGGTACGGCCTTCGACGTCGCCGATGATGTTCATCACCTCGGCAACATTGGCCTTGGGCCGGCGCTTGTCGATAATGGCAAGGTCGGTTTCCAATTGTTTGGCGAAGGCCCGGGCGCGCACCACGCCGCCAACGTCAGGTGATACCACCAACAAGTCTTCGTAGTTGCGTTTCCAGACATCGTTGAGCAGCACCGGCGCCGCATAGATATTGTCGACCGGGATATCGAAGAAGCCTTGTATCTGGTCAGCGTGAAGGTCCACCATCAATACCCGCTGCACGCCGGCAATTTGCAGCATGTTGGCGACCACCTTGGCGGTGATCCCCACCCGCGCCGAGCGCGGCCGCCGGTCTTGCCGGGCATAGCCGAAGTAGGGGATGGCAGCTGTGATGCGGCCGGCTGAAGCACGCTTCAGCGCATCCACCATCACGATCAGCTCCATCAGGTTGTCGTTGGTCGGCGCGCAAGTCGATTGCAACACGAACACATCGTGCCCGCGCACGTGTTCCATGATCTCGACATTAATTTCACCGTCGGAGAAGCGCGATACATTCGCGCGCCCCAGCGAAATGTTGAGGCGCTTGACGACATCGGACGCCAATTTTGGATTGGCGTTGCCGGTGAAGACCATCAGGCTGTCATAGGCCATGCGCTTCTCAACTTTTAAATGATTCGGGCAGGTTTCCCCTGCCGGGAGAATGATCTGGCTGGGGAGGAAGGATTCGAACCTTCGCATGCCGGAATCAAAATCCGGTGCCTTAACCAGCTTGGCGACTCCCCAATTCGGCACTAGCCCGAG
>JAYUFR010000282.1:0-3141 GCA_043738625.1 Sterolibacteriaceae bacterium | reverse complement strand
AATCATTCCCACTCGATGGTCGCCGGCGGCTTTCCCGAAATGTCGTAGACCACGCGGTTGATGCCGCGTACTTCGTTGATGATGCGGTTGCTCACCCTGCCCAGCAGGCTGTGCGGCAACTCGGCCCAGTGAGCCGTCATGAAATCCTGCGTCTGCACCGCGCGCAACGCCACCACGTATTCGTAGGTGCGGCCGTCGCCCATCACGCCGACGCTTTTCACCGGCAAAAATACGGCGAACGCCTGTGAGGTCTTGTCGTACCAGTCGGCGGCGCGCAGCTCATCGATAAAGATAGCGTCGGCACGACGCAGCAGATCGGCGAATTCGGGCTTCACTTCGCCCAGTATGCGCACACCCAGACCGGGACCGGGGAAGGGATGGCGATAGACCATCTCGTGCGGCAGGCCGAGCGCAACGCCCAGTTCGCGCACTTCATCCTTGAACAGTTCGCGCAGCGGCTCGAGCAATTTGAGCTTGAGCGTCTCCGGCAGGCCACCGACATTGTGGTGGCTCTTGATGGTGTGGGCCTTCTTCGTCTTCGCGCCAGCAGATTCGATCACATCCGGATAGATGGTGCCCTGTGCCAGCCATTTCGCATTGGCGCGCTTTAGCGATTCAGCCTGGAATACTTCGACGAATTCGCGACCGATGATCTTGCGTTTCTGTTCCGGATCGGACACGCCCTTGAGGTGGCCCAAGAACTGCGCGGTGGCGTCGACGTGGATGACCTTGACGCCGAGATTGTTGGCGAAGGTCTTCATCACCTGCTCGGCCTCGTTCAAGCGCAGCAAGCCGTTGTCGACGAAGACGCAGGTGAGTTGATCGCCGATGGCTTTGTGAATCAGGGCCGCCGCAACGGAAGAGTCCACGCCGCCGGAGAGGCCGAGAATCACTTCTTCGTTGCCGACCTGGGCCTTGATTTTCGCCACTGCCTCGGCCACGTAGTCGGGCATGTTCCAGTCACGGCCGCAGCCACAAATGTCGTGCACGAAGCGCGAAAACAGTTCGCTGCCCTTGAAGGTGTGCGTTACCTCGGGATGAAACTGAACTGCGTAAAACTTGCGCGCTTCGTCGGCAATGCCGGCAATCGGCGTCGCCGGATTCGAGGCAATGATCTTGAAGCCTGACGGCAACTGGGTGACTTTGTCACCATGACTCATCCAGACATCGAGCAGGCCGTGGCCTTCGGCGTTGCTGCGATCCTGAATGCCTTCAAACAGTTTCGAATGGCCATGAGCGCGTATCTCGGCGTAACCGAATTCGCGCTTGCTGGAACTTTCGACCTTGCCGCCCAGTTGTGACGCCATGGTCTGCATGCCATAACAGATGCCCAGCACCGGCACGCCCAACTCGAACACGGCCTGCGGTGCACGCCATTCCTCCGCCTCATAAACGGAATTCGGGCCACCGGAAAGAATGATTCCCTGCGGCGCAAATTCGCCGATGAACGCGGCGGAAACGTCGTAGGGATGCAACTCGCAATACACCTGCTGCTCGCGCACCCGGCGGGCGATCAACTGGCTGTATTGGGAACCGAAATCGAGGATGAGTATTTTCTTGTGGGCCATGACGCTATCCGAAAAACGCTATCCAAAAAAACCGGGGCGGCCTGAGCCGCCCCCGTTTAAGTGAAGATGTTCAATCGATATGGTAGTTGGGTGCTTCCTGCGTGATTTGCACGTCGTGCACGTGTGATTCGCGGACGCCCGCCGATGTAATCTCGACGAACTCGGCCTTGGAGCGCATGTCTTCGATGGTCTTGCAACCGACATAACCCATGGAAGAGCGCAGCCCACCCATCAACTGATGGATCACCGCGCCGACCGGACCCTTGTAAGGGACACGGCCTTCGATGCCTTCGGGCACCAGCTTCTCCACGCTTGAGCCATCCTGAAAATAACGGTCGGCGGCGCCATCCTTCATCGCGCCGATGCTGCCCATGCCACGATAGGATTTGTAGGAGCGCCCCTGGAACAGCACGGTGTCTCCCGGCGCTTCCTCAGTGCCGGCGAAAAGGCCGCCCAGCATCACGCTGTGTGCGCCAGCAGCGATGGCTTTGGAAATGTCGCCAGAGTAACGAATGCCGCCGTCGGCGATCAGCGGCACGCCGCCCTTGGCCATGGCATTCGCCACATTGTCGACCGCCGATATCTGCGGCATGCCGACACCGGCGACGATCCGGGTGGTGCAAATGGAGCCGGGGCCGATGCCGACCTTGACGCCGTCGGCGCCGTGATCGACCAGCGCCTTGGCCGCATCCGCGGTGGCAATGTTGCCGCCGATGACCTCAACCTTGGGGAAATGCTTCTTGACCCATTTGACGCGTTTCAAAACGCCTTCCGAATGGCCATGGGCGGTATCCACTACCAGCACATCGACGCCCGCCTCGGCGAGCAACTCGGCGCGTTCCTCGACACCTTCACCAACCCCGATGGCGGCGCCGACCAGCAGGCGACCGAGGCTGTCCTTGGCGGCATCGGGATGTTCTGAGGACTTGAGAATGTCCTTCACCGTCATCAGGCCGCGCATTTCAAATTTGTCGTTGATGACCAGCACGCGTTCCAGACGATGTTTGTGCATCAGCGCCTTGGCCTGCTCCAGCGTCGCGCCTTCCTTCACCGTGATCAGACGCTCTTTCGGCGTCATGATGGCGTGAACCGGCTGGTCGAGATTGGTTTCGAAGCGCAAGTCGCGGTTGGTCACAATACCGACGACGCGTTTGCCTTCAACCACCGGCAGGCCGGAAAATTTGTGGGCGCGGGTCAGGGCAAGTACTTCGCGCACCGTCATGGTTGGCGGAATCGTGATCGGATCCTTGAGCACGCCGGTTTCATAGCGCTTGACCTTGCTCACTTCGGCAGCCTGCGCCTTGGGCGAAAGATTCTTGTGCACGATGCCGATGCCGCCTTCCTGGGCCAGGGCAATGGCCAGTCTGGCCTCGGTCACGGTATCCATCGCGGCGGAGAGCAGCGGCAGGTTCAGGCGAATGTTGCGGGTCAGGCGGGTGGTCAAGCTGACGTCGCGGGGCAGCACTGCGGAATGGGCAGGAACCAGGAGGACGTCGTCAAACGTCAGCGCCTTCTGGAGGACTCGCATGCTGTTTTCCTCATTGGCAAAGCAGCATTATACGCAGGGTGGGCT
>JAYUFR010000281.1:0-3150 GCA_043738625.1 Sterolibacteriaceae bacterium | reverse complement strand
AACACCAGCCTCTCAACCGTCCGTCAGTGGGAAATCGGCGACAAGCAACCCAGCGGTCCGTCGCTGAAGCTCTTGAGCCTGTTGGACAGGAAGGGCCTTGAAGTCCTGATCTGACGCGGCGTCACAAGCGCATGGCCGCCCGTAGCCTGTTCGCTGTTGTGAGCTTGTGGTGGTTGTGGGTGGTCCAGCGCAGTCCGCAGTCTGACATCGGGTCAGGCGCGATGCGCCAGCAGGCGCTGCGGCCTCACGCCTCGTCCCAGTCCCGCCAGGCCACCGGATGCTCGCTGCGGTAGCGGTTGACAGCGCTGCCCACGGTGGGCTCAAAGCGGTCGGCACCGATTTGGGCCAGCAGGCCGTAGTGGGCCAGGCGGTCCTTCACCGGGCCTTTAAGGCCGGCAAAGTGCAGGGCCACGCCCTGTCGCAGCAGTTCATCATGGAGTTGGTCCAGCGATTCGGCCGCCGTGATGTCGATGTCGCTGATGGCATCGGCCGCCACGATCAGCCACACCGCCGGCGTGGGCGACGCCGCCACTGCCTGCAGCACCTGGTGGCGGAAGATTTCGGCATTGGCAAAGAACAGTGGCGCGTCCCAGCGGAAAATCACTAGGCCGGGCACATGCCGGCCCTCGGGGTGGCGCAGCGCACCGTGGAAGCCCTTGCGCCCGTCCACGCGCACCAGGATGGCAAAGTGGGGATGCCAGGTGTTCCACACCAGCACCAGCAGGGCCAGCACGATGGTGATCACGACGCCCTCAATCACGCCGACGAAGGCCGCGCCCACAAAACTGGTCAGCGACGGCACGAAGCCGGTTCATGCTTGTTTGTTACACTTTATTATGGCACCACATTTCACTTTTTCAATCACGTCCGAATAAAACCAATAGCTTGCGAGCACTTTTAGGTCGAATTCGTCCGAATTGGGTGGGAAATTGACTAACTTGGGTCAGCATCTGTTCACGCCCAGACTTTACGGGCACAGCTGGCAGTGCGATCATGCAACTCCACGATTGGTGGATGCGTGTCGCTGTGGGGCAGGGGGAGGAAAAATGAAACTCACCGGATCGGTCGGCAGGACGGGTGCGATGAACAACAAGGCGGACGTCAAACGTGTGCAAGCGCTGCTCAATGCAGCCCTGATGCCCGCTCATGCGACCGCGACCTTGCCCACCAGTGCCTCCGCGCTTGGCAACATACCGCCGTTCGCCGAACTGAAGGAAGACGGGTCAATCGGCCCGCGGACCGTGGCAGCAATTGCGTTCTTTCAGAAGAACGTGGTCGGCACCAAGAAGCCCGACGGCGTCGTCTCCCCCACCGGCACGACACTCGAGCGCCTGGAGAAGCCGCCGGCGGGCCTGAACATCGCTTCGATTATCGCGGGGGCCACGGCGCTGCCCAAAGCGGGTAGCGGGGCTGCGCTGGGTGAGATCGACTTCGCACAAACTGCCAAAGACCTTGGGATTGAGGTGGCAACCATCAAAGCCGTGGCCCAGGTCGAAAGTGCAGGCGCCTCTTTCATCGACGATGGTCGCCCGGTAATCCGCTTCGAGGCCCATTGGTTTTCGAGTCTAACGGGGCACTTCTACGATGGGGTGTTCCCCACCCTATCAGTAAAGAAGCGCGACGACTCGTTGGTCCAAGGCGGCGCTGCCGGCAAGCGGCGTGAGTTTGATCGCTTGCGCGACGCGATGGCCCTGGACCGCGAATCTGCGTTGTCGTCCGCGTCGTGGGGCATGTTCCAGATCATGGGGTTCAACTCGACCCCGGCCGGTTTTAACTCGGTCGAC
Organism: Sterolibacteriaceae bacterium; assembly: GCA_043738625.1. GTDB lineage: Bacteria > Pseudomonadota > Gammaproteobacteria > Burkholderiales > Rhodocyclaceae > JANYCD01. Next base: position 1,366 of record JAYUFR010000281.1, on the reverse strand, counting down.
GCCATGGTCAACACCATGTTCAAGACCGAGGCCGAACACCTGAGGGCATTTGCATCCTTCATCTCGAAGAAAGGCTACGTCCCCTATCTGAAAGACAAACAATGGGCCAACTTCGCGTACCACTACAACGGCGAGGACTACGGCAGTTATGACGTACTCCTCGAACAGGCCTATGCTGCCATTGGCAAGGCCATCTCGGCGTCGGCTGCGGCAAAGAAGGTGAGCCCTTAGCATGAGATCTTCACCCTGGGTTGCGGCGTGCGTCGCAGTGCTGCACCTGCCGGCTGTCGCCGACAAGCCGCCGCAAGTTGCTCGCGGGGTTGCGGCCGCTGCGATGTCCGGCCTGTGCAACGGGCAAGAGGTGGTGATGTTCAGCTGCCGGGTGCGGACCGACAAGTGGGTGGCATTGTGCGCGTCGCCAGAGCTGAGCATTGCCAGCGGCTATCTGCAGTACCGCTTCGGCAAGCCCAACGCCCTCGATTTCGAATTCCCGCTGGAGCGCGACGACTCGTCGCGTATGCGCTTCTCGTACAGCCGCTACACGCGCGCGCACGTGACCAAGATCACCGTTTCGTTTGAACGAGAGGGGCGGACGTACACCCTTTTCGATGATCGCGACAGCGAATTCGGCCGTGCTCAGCGCCTGCAAGGGGTTCGCGTAAAACGGACCGACTCCATCACGCCGGATCGCCCTTTGGTGTGTGAAGCCAGCACCGTGAACCGCTTGATGACCCTCGAACCGATCCTGCCTTGCGACGAGAACGTCGGAGTTGGCGGCTGTCGGCACTGACCCAACATATTTTCTCAGTGCCGGCACAGTTGAAGAACCATCCGCACCATGTGTTTATGGCCGCAGATGTCCAACAAACCAATCAGCGCGCGCGATTAAGGATAGACAAACCTGGTATCGGGGTTCGTCCGCCCGTCGCATAACTTGTTAGTCTTCGCCGAGATCATGGACGTTGGCAGCGTCGACTACGCGGTGCTGTGGCAGAGCACACTGCAAAGTTAGCAAATTCGGGCAACGGAACCGGTCGCTAGGGAGCACCCGCAACTGGCCGTTAGCAGTAAGCAGCAAGGATGAGCCCCAAAGACACTGGACAACACATTGCGGACACTGGCGATGCTCGGCTCGATCGCTGTCGACAGACCGTTCGACACCCGTCGCTTCCATGCCATCAATCGGAACTTGATATCAGTTGGCGCCGGGCTCATGGGGCCCGGCGCGATGCGCCAGTAGGTGCAGAGGCCTCACGCCTCGTCCCAATCCCGCCAGGCCACCGGATGCTCGCTGCGGTAGCGGTTGACGGCGCTGCCCACCGTCGGCTCAAAGCGGTCGGCACCGATTTGGGCCAGCAGGCCGTAG
>JAYUFR010000280.1:0-9667 GCA_043738625.1 Sterolibacteriaceae bacterium | reverse complement strand
GCGTTTCGCCGGCCTTGCTTTCGCTTTCGTCGAGCGCGCCGAGCTTTTCACAGCGGTAGCGCACCACTTGGGCGAAGGCCGAGACCATGCCGGGCATGACCTTCTTTTCGCCACTGGGCGGGAAGGGCATTTCGAACGGCTCCGCGCCGACGGTCTTGGCCAGTGCATCGAGCTTGAGCTTGAGGAAGGCCTTGTCGTTGACGCGCATGTCCATCGACAGCGTCTTGGCGACGGCGCCGAGGCCGCGTGGTTGCTCGGAGCCGTTGACCCACACTTCGAAGGGCACGCCGCGGCCGGCTTCATTTTCGGTTTGGCCGACGAACAGGGCGAACTCGCCGTGCGGGGTTTCGATCATGTACGACCACGAACTGTTGCCGTCGGTCATGCGCGGCCGGCCGGGCCAGCGCAGGCTGGCCAACACCGGCGCGGGCAGGGCGCCGATGGAGAGGCGGCGGTTGGCGCTGTCGATGGTCACGTCCTGTGGCTGGCGCTGCTGGGTGCTGGTTGCTGCCCCTTGTGAATTGGGGCTGATGCTTTCGCCGACGGAAAGCACGGAGCCGAGCACACCGTTGGGGCGATAGGTGGCGAGGCCCTTGAGGCCGGCCTTCCATGCCGACATGTAGAGGTCTTCGAACTCGGCGTAGGGGTAGTCCTCGGGCACGTTCACTGTCTTGGAGATCGAGGTGTCTACATACGGTGCAACGGCGGCGACCATGTCCTTGTGCGCCTGGGCCGAGAGTTCCAGCGCGGTAACGAAGTAATCGGGCAGCTTGGTGACGTCGCCGCCCATGTGCTTGTACAGACGCCAGGCGTAATCTTCGACCGCGTATTCCTTGTGGGTGCCATCGGCCATGCGCTTCTTGCGCGTGTAGGTCCATGAGAAGGGCGGCTCGATGCCGTTCGAGGCATTGTCGGCAAAGGCCAGGCTGATGGTGCCGGTGGGCGCGATGGAGAGCAGGTGCGAATTGCGCAGGCCGTGCTTGCGGATGGTGTCCTTGATGTCCTGCGGCAGGCGCGAGGCGAAGTTGCCGCCGGAGAGATACATGTCGGCATTGAACAGCGGGAAGGCGCCGCGCTCTTTGGCCAACTCAACCGAGGCGAGGTAGGACTTGTCGCGCATGAATTCGGAAATCTTCGTCGCCGTGGCGCGTGCTTCGTCGCTGGCGTAGTGCTGGCGCAGCATGATCAGTGCATCGCCGAGACCGGTGAAGCCGAGGCCAACGCGGCGCTTGTTGGCGGCTTCCTTCTGCTGCTGTTCGAGCGGCCAGTGGGTGGCGTCGAGCACGTTGTCGAGCATGCGCGTCGCGGTTTCCACCACTTTGCCGAAGGCGGCGTAGTCGAACGTGGCCTTGTCGGTGAACGGCGCCTTGACGAAGATGGTGAGGTTGATCGAGCCCAGGCAGCAGCAGCCGTAGGGCGGCAGCGGTTGTTCGGCGCAGGGGTTGGTGGCCGCGATGGTTTCGCAGTAGTAAAGATTGTTGTCCTTGTTCATGCGGTCAAGGAACAGGATGCCCGGCTCGGCATGGTCGTAGGTGGAGCGCATGATTTGGTCCCACAGGTCGCGGGCGCGCACCTTGCGATACACCCACAGGCCGTCTTCACGCTGGTAGGCGCCGCCGGCGACGATCTCGGCGGTGGGCTGGGCGCGGTGCTTGAGTTCGACCTCGCCGGCGTTTTCCACGGCTTGCATGAACTCGTCGGTGACGCCGACCGAGACGTTGAAGTTGGTCAGGTCGCCATGATCCTTGGCGTGGATGAATTCCTCGATGTCGGGATGGTCGCAGCGCATCACGCCCATTTGCGCGCCGCGCCGGCTGCCCGCCGATTCGACGGTTTCGCAGGAGCGGTCGAATACGCGCATGTAGGAAATGGGGCCGGAGGCGCGCGATTGGGTGCCCTTGACGTGGGCGCCGATGGGACGGATCGACGAGAAGTCGTAACCCACGCCGCCACCGCGGCGCATGGTCTCGGCGGCCTGTAGCAGCGCAGTGTAGATGCCGGGGCGGCCGTCGACGGTTTCGGAAATCGAATCGCCCACCGGCTGCACGAAGCAGTTGATCAGCGTGGCGCACAGGTCGGTGCCGGCGGCGGAATTGATGCGGCCGGCGGGCACGAAGCCGTTCTCCTGGGCTTCAAGGAAGCGTGCTTCCCAATGGGCGCGCTTGTCTTCGGCTTCGACGGCGGCCAGCGCGCGGGCAATGCGGCTGCGCACTTCGCGCACGTCACGCTCGTTGCCCTTGGCGTATTTCTCGAGCAGGACTTCGCCCGAGATCTCCTGCGGCAATGGCAGGCCGAGCTGGCCGATCTGAACTTGCGAAAGGGAGTCCTCGGTATTGTGGATTTCTTGTGTCATGTTTTTTTGTCCGGAGGGGTAAAACGGTGTGGGCTTGGAATGCAGGATACGGAGAATACGCCCGCCGGATAACGATGAAAAGTGGAGAATTTTGCCTTCTTACGAAACAATGACTTGGCATGCCCTGGCACGACATGTAGTGCCAGAGCAAGGGGCGTGCCACTACATGTAGTGGGCTAAGCCTGAATTATCCGGAGGAACCCCTGCTGTTTCGCGGCTATTGGCCAAGCGCCTGGGTCAGGTCAAGCGGTGGTTTCCAACGCGACACCCAGCCAAGGAGGTCCTTGCCTTCCATCGGCCGCCCGATCAGGTAGCCTTGTGCCAGGTTGCAACTCGACGCCTGCAGCATTGCCCAGTCGGCTTCGGTTTCCACTCCCTCGGCGACGGAGCACAGGCGCAACTTTTTGGCTATGTCGAGGCTGCTTTCGAGAACCACGCGGCAGGTCTCGTTGGCAGCAGCGTCGGTGACGAAGGACTGGTCGATTTTCAGTTCGGTGAACGAGACGCGGGTCAGTTGCTGCATCGACGAATAGCCGGTGCCGTAGTCGTCAATGGAAAGTCCGAAGCCCTTGATGCGCAGACGGGCGAGATTTTCCAGCGCCTGCCCGACATTGGTCATCGCGGTGCTCTCGGTGACTTCGAGGATCATGTGGTGCGGGTCGAGTTTCTGGCTCTCGACCAGGCCGGCGATGCGGTCGGCAAAGCTGGCCTTGTTGAGCGAGCTGAGCGAGATGTTCACCGAGACGCTGATGTCGAGATCGGCGCTGCGCCATTCACGGCCCCAGCGCGCGGATTGCTCGATCATCTGCCAGCTCAGTTCGTCGATCAGGCCGGAGCCTTCAAGGGTTTCAATGAAGCTCTGCGGTGCAACGATGCCCTGCTCGGGGTGGCGCCAGCGCGCGAGGGCTTCGACGCCCTTGAGCCTGCCGCTGGCGATGTCGACCTTGGGTTGGAAGAACGGTTCGAACTGGCCGGCGGCAAGCCCGGCGCATATTTCATCCAGTGAGAATGTGGGCGCGGCAACGCCAACCTTGTGCGCTGCGGGTACGCGGTAGAGGCCGAGCAACTCTTGCAGTCGCTGCGGCGTGGTGGGTTTTTCAATCGTGCCGAGCAGATGGATGCCGTAAGCGCGGGTCATGGTGCCCACCGATGCCACCAGCGACCGGTCCAGCGCGCTGGACAGGATCATTGATGCATTGATGCCGCTTTCGCCGACATGGCGAATGAACGCCATGCCATCCATGCCCGGCATGTCGAGATCGCAAATGATGATATCGATGGGGGTGCTGTCGCACACCTTGAGCGCGGCGGCACCATCGGCGGCTTCCTCAATGCTGATGACGCCGAGCCGCTTCAGCATTCTGACCAGCATGCTGCGCTGGAAAGCGTGGTCATCAACGACCAGAAAGCGGATTTCGGAAAGTTGCATGAACAGGGCCGGGCGCGCTATGCGTGAGTTTTCATTGCCCCGAGCCTAGCACGAGTTGAGGGCCTCGTTGAGCTTGCCCAGCTCGCCAAAAAACAGTTCCCGGTTGGTGGTGATTGCGTCCCAATCGCGTGCCCGGCCGTTCTTTTCAAGACGTTCGCATATTGCGGCGAAGGCGTGGGCGCCGATCATCCTGCTGGCGCCCTTGATGCGGTGTGCTGCCTGCGCCATCAGTAACGGATCCTGTTGCGCCAGGGCCTGCTCGAACAGCGCGATGTCGGCAATGTTCGCCGTGCGAAATTCATTCAGAATCTCCTGCTCCAGCAGCGAGTCGCCGCTGGAGTAGCGGACGAGCACTGCGCGATCGAGGGTGACATCCGCAACCATCGGCGTAGCGGCTTCGGTGGCTGCTTTCGGCAGCGGCTTGTTGAGCGACGGCAGCCAGCGTTCCAGCATGCCTGCCAGTGCGTCCAGGTCGACCGGTTTGGGCAGATGGTCATCCATGCCGGCCGCGGCACAGTTTTGGTCCATGCCGGGCAGGGTGGTCGACGTCCACGCGATGATCGGCATGCGCGGCAGATCGTCACGGCTTTCGATGCGGCGGATGTTGCGGGTCAGCGCGTAGCCGTCCATCCCGGTCATGTGGCAGTCGGTGATCATCAATGCGAATTGGCCGCCCTGCCATTTTTCCAGCGCCATGGCGCCGCTTTCGGTGGCCTCGGCCGCGTAGCCGAGCATGTTGATCAGGCGGACCAGCAGGGTGCGGTTGGTGCGCTGGTCATCCACTACCAGCACCAGTTTACCGGCATCGTCAGCACTGCTGCCGGCGACGACATTGACCGCCTGCTGCCAAGTTGACGACGTCGGCTTGGCGCTGAATTTGCGGAGGCTTTGCGGAATTCGCCGAAAATCGAACATGGGTCGGTACGGTGTTTGTGGGCGCGACAATACTACCCATAGTAAAGACTGTTGTGGGAGATTAGTTTGATTACCAACCGGCGGCACGTCTGACCGGGTTTTATTAATCTCGGCTTTGCGCGTGATCCCGGTGCGGACCGGTGATCACCGCCAGGTAGATCTCGCGCAGGAACAGACTCAGACAAATGATCAGGGCACACATCGCCAGAATGAAAACCACGGCGATGGCCTTTGCCAGATCGATGGCCAGCAGTGCTCCAACAAAGCCGCCGGCAACCACCAGACACACCATCAGGCCCGCTGCAACCGCGCTGAAGATGGCGGAGTACATGATCCTGATCCTGCGCGACAGGCGGTTCAGTTCGCCCTTTACTTCGTCCGGCGGGTCTTCCGGAATCAATTTGGATTGATCCAGAATGGCGCGCATGCGATCGACGATGCGGCCAAGACGCACGTTCAGGGTCGTGATCAGGGCGGCGATGGCGGTGAGCAGAAAGACCGGCGCCACCGCGAGCTGAATGACATGGGTGATATCGCCGACGTGGGTTTCCATGATTTGATTCCGCTGATCAGCCCGGATAGGTGGGCAGGTCTTTTGCCAGAATGGCGATTTGCCGATCCTGCAGTTGGGTCATGGCGAGCATCGCGACGACGGCGCCGATCAGGGCAAAGAACATGTCCGACTGGGTATCCCACATGTCGCCCTGCGTGCCGAGAAACTCGTCGGCGCCCTGGCCCATGGCCAGGGCCGACCACCATTCGATCATCTCGTAGCAGGCGCTGATCGCCAGCGCCACGCAGATGGCCAGGAATGCCGCCATCGCGCGGCTGGTGAGGTATTTGCCGCGCAGCAGTATTTCGCGGGCGGCAAGCGCCGGCACCAAGCCCTGGGCGAAATGCCCGATCTTGTCGTAAGGATTGCGGGTGGTACCCAGCATGTCTTGCAGCCAGAAGCCGAGGGGGACGTGGGCGTAGGTGTAAGCGCCGCCGACCATGAGGATTACGGCATGCACTGCGATCAGCAAGTAGAGCAAGGTGCTGAGCGGGAAACGGCGATAAGTGATGACGAGGAGCGGGGCCAAGATCAGAATTGGCACCACTTCCATCAGCCAGGTGGCGCGATCATGGGGATGCAGGCCGGAGACGCCGAGTGCGACAAATACGCTGATCGCAAGCAGGGTGAGCCAGGACGCGCGTTTCATCCTTGCTGCATGGTCAACCCCGAATCCATCCCGGCGCGCTGCGACAGCATCCAGGCTTCGAATTCCGCGGCGGGAAGCGCGCAACTGTAGTGGAAGCCCTGCGCTTCATCGCAACCTTCGGCGAGCAGGAAATCGCGCTGTGCTTCGGTCTCGACCGCCTCGGCAAGGACGGTGAGTCCCAGGCCGTGGCCAAGCGCGATGACGGTGCGGGCGATGGCAACGTCGTCGCTGTTGCCCGGCAAGTCGCGGACGAAGCTTTGGTCGATCTTGAGCTTGTCGATGGGCAGTTGCTTGAGGTAGGAGAGCGAGGAGTAACCGGTGCCGAAGTCGTCGATGGCCAGCGGTGTTCCCATTTCGCGAATGGCGCTGGTGACCTTGCGCGCATTTTCGGCGCTGTGCAGCAACGAGCCTTCGGTAATTTCAAGTTCCAGGCAGTCGCCGGGTAGTCCGGTTTCATCCAGAATGTCGCGTACCAATTGCACCAGATTGCCGCGTTCGATCTGGGCGGCGGCGATGTTGACCGACATCTTGCCGAAGCCGAGATCGCGGTCACGCCACGCCTTGGCCTGTTTGCAGGCGTGGCGCAGCACCCACTCGCCCAATGGCAGGATGAGATTGGTTTCTTCGGCAAGCTGGATGAATTCGCCGGGGAGTATCAGCCCTCTTTCGGGGTGTCGCCAGCGCAACAGCGCTTCGGCGCCGACCACCTTGCCGGTAGCCAGCACTACTTGTGGCTGGTACCAGACTTCCAATTCGTCCTGCGCCATGGCCAAGCGCAACGCCGATTCAAGCCGGAAGCGGGCTTGCGCGGCATGGGTCATTTCGGGCCGGTAAAAGCGGAAGTTGCCCGGGCCTGCGCCTTTGGATTCGTACATTGCCGCGTCGGCGTTGCGCAGCAGCACGGCGGCGGTGGTGCCGTCGTCCGGATAGAGGGAGATGCCGATGCTGGTATCCAGCAGCGCCGTTTGATTGTTGCCGAGGTCGACCGGTTGCGCCACCGCGTCGAGCAATTTTTTCGCTACCACCACGGCATCCTCGCCGCGCTTGAGATGTTCCAGCACGATGGCGAATTCGTCGCCGCCAAGGCGCGCCACGGTATCCTCTTCGCGCACCACTTCCGCCAGCCGCTTCGACACCACCTGCAACAACCGGTCGCCGGCAGCGTGGCCGAGGCTGTTGTTGATAGTCTTGAAACCGTCGAGGTCGAGCAGCAATACCGCGGCCTTGCGTTTTGCGCGCTTGGCGCGTTCGAGCGCATGCGAGAGTCGGAGATCGAGCAGCACCCGGTTCGGCAGTGCGGTCAACGCATCGTAGTGCGCCATGCGCTGGAGTTCTTCCTGACCCCGCTTGATCGTCGAGATATCGGAAAATATGGCGACGAAGCTGGTGATCTCGCCGCGTTCGTCGCGCACCGCGCTGATCGAAAGCAGGCCGGCGAACAGCATGCCATCCTTCTTGCGATCCTGCGCTTCACCATGCCAGTGGCCGCGACTGCGCAAGCCGGCCCAGATCGACTCGTAAACGTCCGACTCTTCATAGCCTGACTTGAGATAGCTCGGATACTGTCCTTTGACGTCTTCCAGCGTGTACCCGGTAATCAGCGTGAAGGCGGCATTGATGGAAATGATCTTGGCGTTGGCATCGGTAATGACGATGGCTTCAGAACTGTTCTCGAACACGGTGGCGGCGAGTCGCCGTGCTTCATCGGCTTCGCGTCGACCGGTGATGTCTTCGAATACGCCGCGATAGCCGGTGAAATTGTCGTTGACGTCGAGGATCGGCACGCCATTGGCGCGCAGGCAGCGCACGCCGCCGTTTTTGTGCGGGCTCCAGATTTCCAGATCGCGCAGCGGCCGGCGTCCGACAAATGCATGTTCGAAAACGCGCACCGGCAGCACGGCATCGTCGCCGGTCGCCAGCTCGGCGAAGGTTGTGCCGATCAACTCGTCCGGCGTAAACCCGAGTACGCCTTCGATGTTGCCGGCGACAAAACTGAAGCGGCCGTGGCTGTCCAACTCCCAAAACCAGTCGGCAAGCGAATAGGTGAAGTCGCGGAAGCGCGCCTCGCTCATGCGCAGATCAAGATCGGCCTGATTGCGCTCGGCATGCAGCGCGGCGATCAGCAGGGTCACGCCGACGCTGGAGGCGATGTAGGACCACAGCGCGGCGATGCCGATTTTCGAATCGTCGGTGGCGAAGGCGCCGACGCCGAGCGCGGTACCGAGAATGGCGCAGAACGCCAGCGCCACCACTGCAAGCACCGCCGGCCAGGTGCCGAGCCGCAAGGCAATCCAGACCAGGAACACATAGGGCACAAAAGTCAGCGCCTGCGGTGAGTGGGTCTGCCCAATGGCACCGAACACCACGGCGGCTGCCACCAGCAGGCCGCCGACCGAGACGATGGCTTCCGCCAGGCGGGAAACGCCAGCCTGACGCTTGAACACTGCCCAACTGAAAATCAGCAAGGGTGGCGCCGCCACCAGAGTACCCACTGCATCACCCAGCCACCAGTACAGCAGGGCATTGCGCATCTCCGCCTGGGGCAGCATCCCGGCGAGGTGCAGTGCGGTGGTCCCGATCATCGCACCGATGCCCATGGTGACGATGGTGACGATGAAGAAGGTCAGTACGTCCTGCTGCCGATCAAAGTTGGGGTGCATGTCGCCCCAGCGCATGAGTGTCGCGCCGGTCAGCGGCGCCAGCGTGGTGCCGCAGGCAATGGCCGCTGCAACCGGCAATGGCAGGCCGATGGTGACATTGACCAGAAATGCGCCGAGCCAGACCCCCGCCGCCATGGGCCGGCCGAAGCGGAGGATCGCCGCCAGTGCGATACCGGCCGGCGAGCAGACGACGGCAATATTGAGCGTGTAAGCGTCGGAGGGAACGGTAAGACCGAGACGGCCCAGACAAAAATAGACCAGTGCCACCAACGCCATGCGCAGCAGCACCTTCGCGTCGACGCTTATCCTTTTGCCATAAGTTGTCGCCGTTTCGACTGAAATCGGTGGAGTATTCGTTTTGCTTCCCCTTGGCCAAGGATGGAAAAATAACAGCCTAACAGCAAACCAGACAACAAAAAAGTCATATAACTCAACAAAAAGGCCCGGATTTATTGAGGTTTACATGAAGTCGATATTCCAGCGGACTGTCAAAAAGTTGCGCTTTTCGCTGTTCACTGGATGCAAACATTGAGTCTGTGAAGCATTGAACTTGGAGGATCGCAATGAGCAAGGTCGTTCCTCACGATGAATGGATAACAGCGCTTGTCACTCCCTTGACCTGGCGCCCAAGGGACGTCATGAAGTGGACCAGGCGCAAGCCTGGGTGCGCCGTCACGACGAGTACGCGGACTGATCGCAGCGGCGCCCCGGTGGGGCGTTACAGGGCGACACCCATGCGCTTCCAGACTTCCTGGAATTGCACCGGGTCGAACCATTCGCGCAGGTAGGTGATCTTGCCGTCCTTCACGGTCACCACCAGGCAGGCATTGAGGCCTGGCACCTTGGTGCCGTCGGTGAAGGTGCCGCTCACCACATGGTGTTGCACAAAACCTTCCGCCGTCGGCAGGCAGGTGACGTTCTCGTAGCCAGCCTTGCTCATCAACGCAAATACGCCGCGCAACAGGCCGACGTTCTCCTGCTTGGTCTGGGTCTGGTTGGTCGAGGCATGCCAGATCACGGCATCGTCTGCATACAGTTTTTCAAAACCTTCGGCGCTGCGTTGCGCGAATGCCTGAGTCAATTGTTGGGCGACGCGTAGCGATTCTTC
>JAYUFR010000279.1:0-3195 GCA_043738625.1 Sterolibacteriaceae bacterium | reverse complement strand
GCGGCTCAAGCGCCACAACAATCCGGAACGAAAGTTCTCGATCATCAACACAATAATCCCCTGATCGAGTCCGAACTCGCCTTGTGCTATCCAGCCGTCGGCTCCGCCCTGGTGCACGGTTGCATTAAACCCGCTGGCACGCACCAGTTCGCCTTTATCGCGGGTGGATTGCGCATACAATTTTCGTACCGCTGGCAGCGCTATGTCAGGCGCAAACACCAGCGCGGCCAGTGTCGACGAACTGGCAATAGTGCCGTCGTCAGGTCCATACGGCACCCCACGCGCCGCATAACCGTAAAACGCCTGTCGGCGACCCGCGACCATTTGCGGTTCGGTGCTCGGGCCATCGCCTGCCGAGAGGCCCCAACGGTCTTCAAAGTAGCCGTTGAAGCGGCGTGGATTTCGGATCGCGTATTCGCGTTGCACATAGGTCGCGCGGCGGCTGTTCTCGAAATAGTCGCAATCTTTTTCGCGCATGAAACGATCTCGTATGCCGCGAAAGTCTATCACGCGTGCGAGAACTGGTGAATAAAAAGCGGGCCGGCATAGAGAAAGTCGATCCCGTACAGGTTCTCCCATTGGTAGGTCGCGGTCCAGGCCTGGAAACTTTCTTTCGTCAACGGATAGGCCGGCGACCCCAGGCCAAGCACGTAGAGCAGCAGCGCCTCGCTGTAGCCCTCCCAACCGTAGTTGAGGAATCCACACTCGGGCTTCCAACCGTGCGTGACACACACGCCATTGTGTTGCGCCCAGCGCCAGTCGACGCGCCGGTACAAGGCATCGGCGAGGTGGCGCAGTTCGACTTCAGCCGGCGTGGTCGCGGTGAAATATGCGGCGGCGGTCAGCATTCCGGCGAGCAGCAAGGCGGTGTCGATCAGCGACAGCTCCGATTGCCACATCCGTGCACCGCTCTGCCTATCGAGAAAGTGAAAGTAAAAGCCGCGATACCCGGTTGCGTTGGGTGCGCCGGATTGGTCGCTGGTGCAGAAGAAGCGCAAGGCTTGCAGGGTGCGCTGCACGGCGTCAGCGTGCTCGATCCAGCCGCGCTCCACCGCGACCGGGTACGCTGACAGCGCGAACCCGACGACCGCGATGCTGGCCGGAGAGCCAGCGCGCGTTGTGTCGACGACCAGGCCATTGTGAGGGTTTGTGTTTTTGAGAAAGTAGTTGAAAGCATCGTGCTGTAGACGATCCAGCATCACGTCGTCGGCCAGCCACGTCGTCGCAGGATCGATGATCACACCGCGCGTCGCTGCGGCACTACCAGGGGTCATAGGTGCCGAAGTTCCACAAATGCCCTTCCAGGTCGTGGCAACTGAAACCCCGGCCGCCATAGTCTTCGTCCCTGATCTCCATGACAATTCTGGCACCGCCCGCCTTGGCACTGGCATAGACGGCATCGGCATCGGTGACGACGACATACACCGATTGCGTCGTGCCACCGTCGATCTCCTCCGGCTGTGTCATCAAGCGACCAAACTCCGTCTCATCTTTGAGGGCCGACCCGAGCATGATCATCCCGTTGCCGAGACTGAGTTGCGCATGGGCGATGGTGCCGTCTTCGTTCGGCACCACCAGGTGTTTCTCGAAGCCAAATGACTGGCACAGCCCTTCGATAGCAGTGGGCGCGTCGCGGTAACGCATGCACGGAATAATGGTCGCCGTGGTGTTCTTCGCAAGACTGGACATGACTATTTACTTTGTTGGGGTTAGGCGGATTTGCGTGAAGCGGCATAGGCGAACCCCAACAGGAGCGCGACTGTCCCTTCGACGACAAGCGGAGCGATGAAGAAATGAAAAAGTTCGTCCGCTCGGGGGTGCACCACTACGAGCAAGTCGCGCGCCGCGCGGAGAGAATATGCGGTTGTCCGTAGTAGCGCCGATAGCTCAAACCCCATCATTTTGGTTCCGTTCCCGATGGACTGTTTTGGCTGATCCGCGCAGGGCGGGAAAAGCGTAATCAAGCAAGTCGCCGATGTGCGCAACACTCAGGTCGGCTGGCGGATAAGCAGAAAGATTGTGCGGGTCCAGCGCGTAATGGCCCTGACGTGGGAAAACGGTCGTAAGCCGGGTTCCCATCACCTTTTTCATTGCCGCCAGGATGCGCAGCTTGTCATCCACCATCACGTAATGACGGGCGGGGTAACGCCGCTCAAGATCATCGAGCATCTGTTCCTTGTGGATGTAGATCAGCACTCGGCCCTCGACGGCATCCCAGAGTCCGGCACGCTGAATCTTGCGCGGCTGGAACACCACATCGCCGTCCGACAGAATGACCGTCAGACCCAGGGTGCTCAGATGTTCGATGGTATCGAGTGCGCCGGGATACAAGCGATCGGCAAATGGATAGTCCACCAGGAACGCTGACATCAGCAACAGCCGGGGATCGTTCATGGCGCCACTCACTTCGCCGCGCCGATAGCGTTGCAACGCCCCCAGATAGTCGGCGTAGCCCAGTTCGGTACGCAGTGCTTCAAATATCGCCCAGTACCGATCGCTGCTGGCGGTGCCAAATTCGCGCTGAAGATGATTCCGTAGATCGGCTTGCACGCAATCGTTGTCGAGCAAGGTATTGTCGACGTCAAGCAGGAAGACCAGATCGTTGGTCGCCGTCATGTTTGCACCTGACCGGGTGCGGGGTTGAACCAGATGCCGTCGGCCGCGATGAGTGTTGTGGCCTGTTTTGGCCCCCAACTGTGACGCCGGTAGGGCAGAACCCGATGATGATTCTTGAGGACGGGATTGACTACCGCCCAGGCAGCCTCAACGGCGTCCTCACGGGTGAACAGCGCGCCATTTCCGGCCATGGCATCGCCCAGAAGCCGCTCATAGGGAGACTCTTCTCCGGGGCGTTCATCCACCAGGTAGAGCTCTCGCTGGTCGCCCACGAACGCCTTCCCGGTGCGTTTGACGCGTGCGGCGAGTGCCACGGCGGAGTTCGGTGAGAGGCGAAAGCGCAGATAGTTGGCGGCGCCGGCAGCAGGCGCCGAGTCGGCGAACAGCCGCTGCGGCGGCGGTTTCAATTGAACAATCACCTCGGCGGCGGTCTCGGCCAGAAACTTGCCTGAGCGCACATACCATGGCACCCCGGCCCAACGCCACGAGTCAATGAAAAGTCGCAGGGCACAAAAAGTCTCGACGTCGGAACCCTTTGCCACACCGGCCTCCTTGCGGTAGCCGGCATACTGGCCGCGC